>CACXCA010000083.1 GCA_902766045.1 uncultured Bacteroidales bacterium | reverse complement strand
GCGTTACAGCGTTACAGTTCGTTTTGAGGGTGTATATAGGTGGGTTTTTATCTATATATCTATATATAAATATATAATATATAATTAGTTATATAGATTTTACTTCGTTTTTTGCCATTTGTGGGTGACCTTATTGGGAACTGTAACGGTGTAACGCTCGGGCTCCTTTTCCTGAAAAGGTTACCTCCATAAAGTCGGTGGCCATAGCTGTCACGTGCTGTACTTTTTGTTTTCGCACACCTGCCAATAAAAATATATTTGTCTGGATGAAGATTTCTTCGTAACTTTGCACATTGAAAAGACCTGTTTCAAGGTCACAAATTGTGACCTCAAACAAACGATAATATGGCAAAGAAAAAGAATAACATAGCAATCCCCAAGGATAATACTCTGAAGGGCAACCGTCGCAAAAAATGCGACAGTTCAAACCATAAATAAGCGTGGCTGAGTTATATTCATATGAACGTCGAATAGTATGCTTTATTGATATTTTGGGTTTCTCTAATGCTGTTAAAGGTACTGTAAATAGTGGTATTAGAGGAAAGTTCGATTTAATGAATATTTGTGGTGCTCTTAATATGCTAGATGATTTCCGGCTTACTTTGAGCGAAAAAATGAAAGCAAAAGATGTTCGAACCACGCAATTCAGCGACTCTGTTGTAATTAGTTTCCCATGGATAGAAGAAAGCAATAGTATAGTAACTGCTTTTTTGTGGATAAAATACTATCAAGTTTTTCTGATAAAGGAGTATGGCGTTCTATTACGTGGTGGAATCACTATTGGAGATGTTATCCATAATGAAAAGATGATTGTGGGTCCTGCATTGATTGATGCATATACTTTGGAATCAAAAAAAGCACTTAATCCTCGTATTATAATTGATTCCCAGGTTGTCTATATGTTCGAGAAAGCGTTTAGTAGATGTAGGCAAAATATCAAAAATGTTGATACAGCTCTGGTTAACATTGATGACGACAATATGTTTTACATCGACTACTTTAATTTCTCAGAAAGAGACAGAACAGGCGTCTTCCTCTATCTAAATGATTATCTTCGACAATTAAAGATGCTAGTCGCCGAGAATAAAGATAGTAGTGATGTACGAATCCGGGAAAAGTATTTATGGATGAAAAACAAGATGATGGCATCAAACCTTATAAGAAGAATAAATTTGGAACGATTACAATAATATAATAGGACTTCTACCATTACTTTGCTGTTTTTTTGAATTAGAAACAAACAAAAGAAGGATATGGAAACTAAACCTTTAACAGAAAGAGAGCGTATTGATGCGCTTGTATTCCGTCTTGACATCAGTATCAGAAAGTTGGCACAAATTGTCGAAATGAATGAGAACACATTTTATCATATCACCGACAGTTCGCGGTTCGGCATCTCCGAAAGGACGGCCTCGAAGATTTGCAACAACCTCAAAGATAAGATGCAGGTGATAGTCAACCGCGAATGGCTGCTGAGTGGTGTGGGAGAAATGATATTAGAGCAAAAAGATACCTCTCCGCATATAAATGAAGCGATGCCTTCCGAAAAGTCTATGAAAAACGGCACAAACAGGAAAAACATAGGTCGCAAAAAAAAGCCGGTATATTCCGAAAAGGAAAAAATTGAAGATTATATTAATCTTTTAAAGACTAATTATAATCTTGTGCTCACTGGCGCTCCGGGAACAGGTAAAACCTATCTAACCCAGCAAATCGCCAAGGAAATGGGAGCCGTAACTAGATTCGTACAGTTCCATCCATCATACGATTACACGGATTTTGTTGAAGGGTTAAGGCCGTTTGACAGAGGTGAGGGACAGATGGGTTTCGAAAGACGGGACGGTGTGTTCAAGGAATTCTGTAAATTGGCAGCAAAAAACATCGAGGGAGATTCCTCGGGGAAACTCACGAATCAGCCATTTGTGTTTATTATTGATGAGATAAACCGTGGTGAAGCGTCGAAGATTTTTGGTGAACTATTCTATGCGATTGATCCTGGTTATAGGGGGAAAAAAGAATATCTTGTTCAGACACAGTATCAGAATCTCGTCCCTGATACTGATGTATATGCGAAAGGATTCTATGTGCCGGAGAATGTTTACATATTGGCTACCATGAACGACATCGACCGATCAGTAGAGAGTATGGATTTTGCAATGCGTAGACGATTTACATGGAAAGAAGTAACCCCTACAGATACGGAATCGATGCTTGACACGCTGTCATGTGCGGAAGAAGCAAAGGCTACAATGGAACGATTAAATAATGTGATTGCTGAAACTGACGGCTTGGGCGCTGCATATATGATAGGACCATCCTATTTTCTGAAACTTGGAGAGAATGGCGGTGATTTTGACAAACTATGGAGGATGAACATTGAGCCTTTGCTGAAGGAATATCTGCGAGGATTTCGCAAGACAGCAGAAATTATTGACAAGTTCAGTAAAGCATACTTTGGGGAAGGTGATGAACCTCAAGTTGAGTTGATAGATGAGGATTAATCTGACAGATAACAATATCGGACAGAGTAATTCTGGGACATTCTTTAGAAAGGATGTCGCGGCATTATTCCCAATCGCAGATAAAACGGTTGCTCAGTTATGTAGGGAGAATGAAAACTTGCTCATTTTTCCATACAGCGTTGAATTGACAGATGATAAGGTTGGCGAGTCTTCTGTCATGAGGATATTGAATACCAATGATTCGGATAAGGTACGTATTACAACAGGTAATGTAATGGGTTTCATTGGAATTGATAATCTTCAGATAAAAATCCAGTCAAGATTTGATGTCGGACGTGACGACTATTTTCTGCACTATATGCTCCAAAAGGTATTGTCGTTTAACCTCTTTGACCTTAATCACAATAACGAGCAAGAGGATGTCTTCGACTTCATTATGTTAATGTTCCCGTATTTTCTAAAATCAGCTCTTCGTCAAGGCTTATATAGGGAATACAAAAAATTCAATCATAATGATTTAAACATCAAAGGGACAATTGACATTGGAAAACACATTGCAAAGAATGTACCATTCGTTGGGAATATAGCTTACTTAACACGTGAGTATAGCTATGACAACAATTTGACAGAGTTAATTCGGCATACCATTGAGTTTATGAAAACCAAAATGTACGGCCAATCCGTTTTGAATGTTGACCGGGAGACCATCGAGAATGTAAAGACCATTGTAGAGCATACCCATTTATACAATAAAAACGATAGAAATAGTGTTATCAACAAGAATTTACGTGTCAAATCACATCCTTACTATACAGAGTATCGTCCTTTGCAAACACTTTGTCTGCAGATTCTCAGGATGGATGAAGTGAAATATGGTGAAAGTAGCGATGAGATATGTGGTATTCTATTTGATGGAGCTTGGCTTTGGGAGGAGTATGTAAACACAATTTTGCGTAAACTTGGATTCGTTCATCCTGAAAATAGGAAACACATAGGTGGTATTCCCCTCTTTGAAGATAATAGCGGTATTCGTTATCCTGATTTCTATAATGCAGAAATGGTGCTTGATGCCAAGTATAAACGCCTAGGAAGTTACGAAAAAGTGGCAGAAGTGGATAGAAATGATGTACATCAGGTGATAACATACATGAAAACATTGCATGTTGATAAAGGGGGATTCATCGCTCCTTTGGAACAGAAACAAGATAAGATTCCCTCTTCTTTTTTAAGGAAGAGTGCGGCTACACTTTCGATATTTGGTATTGAAATTAATAAGACAGCATCTTCATACGTAGAATTTTGTGAGAAGATGAAAGAAATGGAGATGATATTTATTGAATCATTAAAAATGTAAACGATTCACAACCTCTGTTAGGAATAATGCTGCGGGCTAGTACTTGTCACATGATAATTCACGGCCATTCACGGTAATTCGTGTTGAAGAAAAAAAACGTCCGGTCATCCACGGAGGAGAACCGGACGCTAAAGGTCTTCG
>CACXCA010000082.1 GCA_902766045.1 uncultured Bacteroidales bacterium | reverse complement strand
TAAAATCATACTGTTCAGGCTTACTCGTACAATTAGGAGTTTTACTCTTATCTGTCAAAGTATAATAATAAGTGTATGGCGTGGTTTGTCCCTCCAATGTGGAGAGAGCCGTCACTGCCTGCGTAGTAGCGGTTGCATCCTTATACCAGTTCACCTCGTATGAATTCGAAGTAGGAAGTGTTGCCGTTGCATCGCCCTGACAGAAGTCAGAGATAGGTGCTAATGTCTCTTCCGGAATAGCATTCACGGTAATCGAGTAAAGGTTTGCATCACTTCGGCAGCCCGTCATATTGTCTTTCATAACATAATAGAATGTTTTAACAGGATCAGAAGCCAATATGCTTGCCACCACAGGTTCACTTGTTTTCTGCAAAGTATCAGCATCCTTGTACCATGTGATGTCGTATTCAGTAATTTCCTTCAGCGGTTCAGAAGTGAGCGTGCCTTCGCAGAATGGGTCTGGATCATCCAACTTGACAGTTGGTTTGTCATAAGCAACGACATGAATACTATCCCACACCCAACAACTCAGTCCATCATCACCAGGGAACTCAATATCCTTCACCAACAGATAGTACCAATCAGCATCCTCCCACGTCACATTAAGAGAAGTGGTCTCATCACCAGCCGTATAACCAATACCAGGAGTACCTGAAGCCTTCTTAGAACCCTTATGCCAAGAAGCCACATACTTACGAGGTTCATTATCCGGACCAACAGTGATACCCATGACAGTAGGATCGGTTGGAGCAAATGCTTTAGTGGTCAATTTAGCGATCTCACCAGGACATAGTCCCACTATTTTTTCTTTCGTTGAATTAGTAGTGATCTTCGTTGCCGGATCAGCAGAAATAATTGCAGCCTCCTTCACCTTCTCACAAGCAGCACAATTCAAACCAGCAATCACAGGGATAGTGGAGATAGATATCTTACGGCAAGGAGAGAAGGCGGAGTTCGTCTTCCATGCTTGGTCATGATTTAAATCAGAATACTCACCTACAACCACACGGAAATAGATACGTTTCTCATGTTTAGGGTCATCTTCCAATTGAGAGAAAATCTTATCCCAATATTCATCAACTGGCACATCAAAATAATCCGTCTTCACCACTTCTTCCTGATGAAGTGTTTCCCATTTGATCGGATTCGTTTCACTTTCGGTTGAAGGGTCTTGGAATGTATATTGATAAACATACCCCACTTCCTTATTAGGATCGATTTGATTGCCAGTATATAAATAGAAACGTTTAACCGCATCAGAAGTTACAGAAGTAAGGGTCAACACATCCTCCGTACAGAGGTCAAGGATATCCTTACCTGTACTAACTGAAGACTCCATGTTCACGTCAGGAGGCGTACAAACCTGGAATATGATGTTGTCGATTGCATAGTCACGAGTTTCACCATAGATAGGAGTACCATCCTCTTTATAACCATAGTGTCTCACCTTCATTTTAATGGAAACTTCCGATTTATTACCTACAGCAGCCGCCTCGATTCTAAAATCTTTACCAGCATGTTTCCATCCATCTGATCCATTTTCGAAGTATTTGAACTCACTTTCCAGAACATTGCCTTCATGTTCCAAACGCACTTCGATGGAACCAGCATGATCCGAGATAGAAGCGAAATCCGCGCCAAAATAGATATCTTTTCCTGTACAAATATGGTCGATATCTATCTCGAAGAAGTCGTCCTGTGTTCCTTCATCCAAGAGGTCAAACTGAAGCATACCACCCGTCTGAGTACCCGAATTATCGTATGGAACACCACCCGGATAACCACCATACTTAGAAACGACATATACACCATGGTTATACAATTCCGTTTTATCTGGGACAGTACCTGCTAATGGCACAGACAATTTAGCACCACTTGATTCAATATTATACGCTTTGACGAATGGAATCTTAAGATCACCACCATGAGACTGAGATGTGTGGACTTGTCCCGCAGGAATCGTTTCCGTATGCGTTGTACCATATCTGTCAGTCCATTCGTATGTGTTATCCGACACGAAATTACCAAAATCATCGTAGAACAAATTGGTCATTGCCATAGGTGCTCCATCATCACTCGTACAACAGGTTCCCGAATGAACCAACAGCACATCTGACTTAGCGGGAGTGCAACCAGGCATAGTAACCTCAAGAGTGACCTTATAATCCGTTTCTGCAGCATCAGGCACGAAGTTGAAACTGAGATCAGAAGAGGTCTGACCCGTCACCGATTCCTTCCATGAAAATTTAGTACCTTCTGGGTAACTTTGTTTAGTAGTGATACGCAAAGGTTGTTCCGGACAAGGGTTACCCGTGGTTGAAATCGACGGTTTAATCGTACCGGTCACCTTTATATCATCGATACCAATAGGAATTTGGAAGCAATCATTTGCACGATAGAAATAGAAGGTAATATTACCAGAAGCAGGAACAGTAGCCTTATGCGTTACGGTAGTGGATTTGCCGTAAGCTGGCGATGCTGTTGTGATATGTTTTGAGTTCGTCAATACAAGTTCATTATTATAACTTGTGTTGAACGACACATTATCATCACTCGACACCACTCCAAATTGCAACGCATTACCATTGATCACTCCCTGATTAGAATAGTTGTATTTTGTGATGTATTTATTTAGTTGTGTAACCTTTTGAACATTTACCAAATGATCGAAATAGGTAGGATCCAATAGATTGGATAAGGTGAAAGACAGTTCAACCGAAGAACCAGGATTCAACCCATATACAGTATAGGAAACAAATGGAATCTTTGCGCCAGAACCAATATTGACATACATATTGTTGGGCGTTTCATTTGCCTTACAAAATGAATGTATAAGTTTAGGCTGTGCCGTAACAATAGAATAACCATACTGTTGTGGACCACCATCTGTTGAAAGATTATTTAGAAGAAAAACAGAATTTATCTTCTTCATATCATCATTAGCATCACTTGCAAAAACGCCACCAATACCTTCTTGTTTCGCATATTCAGGACCGATAAACATATCCGACTTGCAGAGCTTTGTCCAATCAAGATCCTCGTCATACCAACCATCCTCGTCGGAAGTCAGCACAGGACCGCAGAGTTCTGAACTAGTTTCAAACTCCGTACTGGCCACCACACACTGAGCGTTCACAGAAGTTGTAGCATTTATAATGAGTATAGACAATCCTACCAAGAATCGCCACACGTGTTTTTCATTATACCCCATATACATATCCTTTTTTCGTATTTTTATTACCTTTTTCATTTTCTCATTTCGTTTTACGCATCAATTACAAATCTCATCACTGGTATCAGATATAAGGAATCCTCCCGGGATTCTAAATCATCAATAAACAACTATTCAACTGAATATTTCCACAAAACTATCTTAATTTTTCATTTATACCAACATCTTTCACATAAAAAATTAGGTATGCCATGCATAAAACTCATGCACAGCATACCTTAACCTCATAACTATCAAGCAGAAAGTTCTACTTTCTCCTCGAAAATCTATTTGTCTTCTTCCCCTTTAATATAAACAACACGTTGAGGGAATGGAATCTCAATATGGTTCTTATTCAATGTGTCATAAATCAGTTCCTTGGCAATTCTACTAATACGGAATTTATCCTCCACAGAAGCCCAGATAGTCACATCTAAGTTAATACTATTTTCTCCGAAACTAGACAAAAGCACATTCACGCCTTTTACTTTATCTACTGATGGACGGCCATTCAGACTATACTCATATAGACCTTCTAAGGATTTTTTCAGCAACTGACGGACCATATCAACATCTGTACCATACGCCACGTTCACAGTTAATGGTGTGAATTCATAATCATGGTTACGTGTCAGATTCTTGAAATTCTTGTTAAACAAAGATGAGTTAAGGAACGCTATCACACAGCCATCCAATGTGATAATCTGCGTACTTTGATATGTAATTGAATCTACCTTACCACGAATACCATCACACTCAATAAAATCACCTACCCGTACGCGACCTGTCATCAAGGATAATCCATAAATAAAATTCTCCAATATATCCTTCATGGCAAAACCAAGACCAGTAGCTAATCCCGCCGTAACGATAGAGATACCCGACTTCGGAATACGTAACAAGATTAAAACGATAATAAAATAGGCACCCCATGAGACAATAGAGATAATATTATTAGCCAACGTAATATTCGCATCTCCATTGTCTGTAGCATATCGCATACGATACTTTTTATAAATTGATTTAAACATATACGTCAGGAACTTGAACGAGAAGAACAACACAATTACAATAAGCATCTTCTGTAACGAGAGCTGACATACACCCTTCACATCAATAAAATCTTTAACAAAAACAAGTTTACACGACTCCGTCAAATCAAATATGCCAGCCGCCATATAGACACAGAGCAAAAGTGACATTACAATAGAGATCGGTATCAATGTTATACGGATCAAATCATAGAACCATGTAATTTCAAAATTATTTCCCTTCTCTTTTTTCGACGGATTCATGATGGCAATAGCCTTACGTGCTGCAGGAAATACGGTATCTATCTTATCTCTTTTCATCACTCTGGAAGTTAAGAAACCAAACTCATTCCGCTTCATAATATCCCTCACGCAGATAATGCCTTGTATCGCAGTCAACTGGAACAACCACCAGATGAAGATCTGTACGGCCAACAATGTATATCCAAACCAACTAGCAACACATGAGACGAAGATGATAAATAATGATACATAGGCAAAGAACATATCACTGAAAGGTATCTTCTTATTATGTCGGCGAACAGTGTACCATTGCCAAATCGCAAACAACAACAAAATTGGTGGAAAAATCAAATTCACAACATTATTGCTGATGAAGATTATACGAAAGACAATAATAACAAATCCCATCAACAAGATTGGCGCATACACTTTAAAACAACTTTTAATCTGACTGCCACTGACACGCATCAAGAGCGAAAGAAGGACGGTACCCACCAACAGAGAGTATTCCAACAACAACCAACTGGCCATCAAAAAGAAATGATGCGTCATAAAGCTTCTCAACACAAGCACAACGATTGAGAAGAGCACAAACGAAAGTGCTAAAATATAATAGAACTTCTTTTGTTGGAACTCATGATCTTTAAATCTCTGAGGTACACAAAATCTAACGATTACATTACTAAGAATCATTGCCACAAAGAGATAGAAGACAATGAAAAGCGATAATGCAACAACAATAGGACCTCTCCATTCCGACCGAACATTCGAATCCTTGGGTTGATAATATTTAGATTGAATATCTTTCTGTGCTATTCTCAAATAGAACGGGAAGGCAGAAAGAATCGAGATATAGTTTTTCCCTCCATTCTTAAATATGAGTTGTTTAATATCGTTATATCTTATCTGTGCATAATCATTCATCTTCTTCAAGCGATTTTCCAAGAAGGTATAATGTTCACTGTCCATTGAGATAGAATTATACAAGGAAATCATATCATCCTTAATACCCTGTGCAAGAACAAGACATGAATCTCTATCCTCTTGTGCTTTTTCACTCAACATGAATGGCGTTTTATTTGCATTAACCTTCTTCAACGTGTCCATCATCTGCCGGATCACATCTCGATGAGACAACGTATCTATTTCGCCATCAGCATCCATTCGCAGATGCACAATTTTGTTAAGTGAGTCTGCTGATATTCTTCGTTTATTCAATCTAGGAGGCAACTGTTCCAATACCTCTATCAGATTATTATACCGTTCTATCTCGACTCTGAACTTTTCTAATATTGTGTTGAATGGCACCTGATGAGACGAGAAATCATCATACATGGATGTTGCTTCATGACACACGTACGCTAAGTCAAACGTATAGTCCTGTTTTTGAGAATAAAGCATAAGCGATACCTGTTCACTCTTTCGCATGGTGTTAATCATATTCTCATGTTGAGCCTGACTTATACTTTTATACATCTGCATGGTCTCATCCTGTTCCTGCTTGTATGATTCCAACTCAGACCGTAACACCGATATGGTCTGATCAAGATTCTTCTCATTTAAAACAGCATAGGTGGAAACAACCTGTACAACAAAAATCAGCAGTAAAAATAATCGTTTCATATAATTATCTCATTATCATATTATTAGTAAAGATAAAACGAGACACCTATTGCGTCTCGTTTTATTCCTGTAAGTATAACCGTTTTTATCTTCTCATCAATGTAAAGTGACCGGAATATTGTTTCTCTATCTCCTCGATATCAACCATATACCAGTAGTCTGTTGATGGCAACGGCTGACCTTCATACGTTCCATCCCATCCTTCTGAGTTATCTCCCAGATATTGTACT
>CACXCA010000081.1 GCA_902766045.1 uncultured Bacteroidales bacterium | reverse complement strand
TCCATCTAACGAGTCGGAATAGATAAATACACTATCACAGGTGATACCTCCTTCCATATAACGCATTGACTTCGGGATAATCACCTTTCGGAAGGAAGATGGCCTGTTGCTCAAATAGGGCAAAGAATCCACTCCCTCTCGAATAGTGAAGACGGAATCACGCACCTCACCGAAATCGCTACATTTCGGTTCAGGTTTAGATTTGGTTTCCTGCTCCTTCGGTTTCTCAAAGACCTCCAATGGCAGGCGATACAACGTGTCATACGTGGTGACATAAAAGTGATAGGTATCATTATACCTACAAAACCGCACATTCTCGTCCGCTATACCCTCTATCATCACCGACTGAATACTCCTTCCCGAAGGGATCGTATCAACGCCCACCAATGTGTCACCATTCTCCATGACACAAGTCAGGCGATAACTATCCCGCATCCAACTTGTATCCCGCTTGCGTATATCATAATTGGGGCAATGGATCTTTCGCTTATCGAGATATTTTCTATAGCCCTTCTCAGAGGACCATAAATCTTCCAACATAGCCTTTGTTATAGCAGAATCCGACAGACAATACAGATAGGAGAAGCGAGAAACTGCAAAGTAGTCATTCAAACATTCCGGGGAATGAGTCGAATGAACAATCAACGTATCACAATTGATATAATAGTTAGGAGTCTTCTTACAACGTTCAGGGATAATGACTTTTGAGAAATGGCCAGGAATATCCCATATATTCTCCACCGTCTCAGGCACTTGAAAGATGGGATCACCTTTTTCTTCCAAATGCCAAAAATAGAGATTCCTCATATCTTGGCTATACAAAGCGCCATTCTCCAAACGCAGATATGGATTCCTGGGATTCAACTGTACTTTCTCTACGGGAGGACCACTCCAGACAAAGAACTTCAAAGAAGAGGGAATGCTCAGCAACTTTACTGGAAGAGGACTACCATATTCATAGCAAGGATTAGGAATATAAACCCATGCGGAATCTACCCCTTCATCAATTACCACTGATGTGTAATAAAATGGCATACCCACACAAGAGGAGTACATGTCTTCATAATACCGCTCCTGAACAATTGAGCAGATATGCAGGATGGAATCATTCTCCAACCGGAACGGGCTTCGCTGTTTGGCCTCAATATAACAAAGAGGAAACAAGAGAAGAAAAAAGAGATATAGTTGTTTTTTCATGCAAAAGATATTACGATAAAAAAGTAGAGATGCACGACCGTGCGTCTATATCCCTTATATATCATGTTTGTCTGTGTACCCTGCGTGATTCATTGCCATAACCTTAACATCTTATGAAAGAAAATTTGAGGGTGTATTAAAATTGAATTTTGATACACCCTCCTACAATATACTTTCTCCGATTATTTGATATCCAAATGAATCAACTCAATGGTACCCTTATAGACATTGCCATTGATGACCGCATGATAGTAATAAACGCCTGGATCAGCAAATCTACCAGAGTGTGTTGTTCCGTTCCAACCATTGGATCCCTCCATCACCTTATTTCCATATCGGTCGAAGATGATCACCTCACGTCCTTCCAAGAAGATATCATTCAATCCCTCTCGACGTGTTGGTGTAAAGGCTGTTGGCACACGGTTAAGTGCATTAATTGTCACCATGTTGGATGGTACAGCAGGACATACACCATCTCCGATCACTACATAATAACTTGCCGTATCTGTAGGGAAGTAAGTGTATTGACTAGCAAGTCCATCCACATAAAGCAATTCTGCACTACCTTCTGGCTCATACAATGACTCTATAGTTCTACCATATTTATACGTTGGGTCAAATGATTTTGAATACGTTTTATACCATGCATAGAAGAATGGAGTGTATGGTGATTCCAAATTGAATTCAATTTCGTCACCCACCCAGCATCGTTTAATATCATTCTTAACTGATAGATATAAATCAGCAGGGTTATATTTCTGATGTACATTTACCCAGATACTGTCATGCGATTTCAACAAACCTAATCTCCACAACTGTAAAGCATCCAAATTACCACTCAGATAATTCAAGCTATCCAATGTGGTAGGGAAGATCCATCCACATGCCGTGTATTTAGAATCATAACTATATGTTGTACCACACTCATTCTGAGCATAATAATATACAGTCTTACCATTCTCTGCATAATCTACTGCTGTAGAGTCATATCTCACACCATCCATCATCCATCCCTCATCAATCATATAAGTACCCATCGAATCAACACAAGGGACAGCCATCTGATTCATCAAACCGACATTCAACGTATCTCCTTCACAGATGGTCAATTCACCCGACATCATATTGATTCTAGGTTCTTCCTTGATATTCATATAAGCAAATGCCGTATCATAACATTGTGTGGTAGTATCCATCACCACAAAGAAATAATAGTCGCTTTGATTCCTACGTGTCAAAACCGTAAGTTCATTTATCTGTGCAATCGTCAGCGATGCGTAACGATCAGCATAGGTGTTATTACTATAAACCAAATGATTCTCATCCAAAGCTCCTTTATAATAATCGTATGAGAAGGTACTAGACACCTCGTAGAAATCATGTTGATCTTCGATCATCTGCGATCCATTTGCGTAACGTATCTTTTGTGATTTCAAATCAATGAATGTATCGGTTGAACAAATAGAGACATCTGAGACTTCAACAGACGATATCTTCTTAGGATTTTGATAGACAGTTGTAACCATGACACTATCCTTGTTGCCACAAAGATCCATAGCATAGATCCACACATCCATCGTACGATCAATAATAGTACCAGCACTTGGCACCTGCCATACTCTAATGTCTGAGACATCCGAACATAGGTCTGTCACATATTGATTCGTCTTCTCACCCAACTCAGGAATAGCCTGAGTACAATGCTTCATATTGGCTGCATATACTGTATCCAACCAATTATCAGGCAATTTAAATTTAGGTGCTGTTGTATCCACCACAACAATATGTTGAATCAACGGTGCACTTACCAAACCACAACGATCCTTTACAGCCCATGCACGAGTGATTACATAGCTATTATAACCACATGCATGTGGATCTTCTGATTGATCAGTAACAACCTGCTTAGTGATCGTCAAGGCACTATCTGCCGTACAATTATCTGTAGCCTCGATCTCCACATCGTTCATTTCAAGATACATCTTAATCAATGAATCCTGCTCACATGACAACGTAATTGTATTCAACTGTGTATGAATCGTTGGAGGAGTCACATCTCTAATAGTGAACTCTTGAGAACATGTGATCTCATGATCACGAACATCCAACACCTTATATGTTCTGATCAGAACATAATTACATGGTGCTTCGCCAGATTCTTTTTCAGAATAATCGAAGGATCCTTCCTTGTATTTCTTCATTTCTGAGAAACTTCCACCATGTGCAAGCAAATCCTCAAAGGACTCGTATGGAGCAGGAATCTCTCCATAACATTCATAATCTATATCCTCTAAAGGAGGACAAATTAAAACTGGAGGTACCATATCCACAACATTAACCACCTGGCGACAAGTCTTCACATCACCGAAATTATAGGTAAACGTCCAATCTACATCCCATGCACCAATCTCATAATTATCCAAACTATCACGTTCATCCGAACGTTTCATCGTTAAGATAGCAGCATGACAATCATCTATGGTGATCTGTGGTACAACCAAACCAGAATCCCTCACCTCTTCTGCCGTAGCATAGAATTTCTCCAACAAATTGACCGTCACCGTATCTTTCAATGTAGAGCAATCGAACAACTCGGTCTTAACCGTCACTGATTTTTCACACGAGTCTTTCATGATTCCTCTTTTATCAATAAAGATCCATCGGATATCCGTTTTTCCAAGAGGGAAGTCTTGTGAATCCCATACAATCGGTTTTCCTTGTTCGTCTGTCACTAACTCACCATTGAATCGACGCTGAACAATCGGTACAATCGTATCATTATCACAGAGATCAACAACTGAAGGGAACTTCATATAGTTCTTTAACGAATCAGCCTTCAACGAACAGAGTCCTGGTGCCAATGTCACATCCACATTCTTATCGATATCACAGAAACTCATCTCCAATTTGACAGAGTCGATTACATCGAGATACGTCACACAAGAATCTTGGTTTCCTGCCTTATCAGTAAACAACCAGACAAACTTGTGCACCTCCGTTGGATACATAGCCTTTCTAACCTCATCGCCACGATAGATGATAATCGAGCTATCCTTTTGTTTCACATAAGCAATCAGCTCAGGATACAACCAACCGTCGCAGACATCGTACACCTTCAGTTCTGGCAAATTCAACTTATCGTATGGTATCTCACACTCTGTTGCATAAACCTTCATCTCTGGATCCTTACATACAGTATCCAAAATAGGTGGCGTGGTGTCTATGACAGAAACATGTGTAGTACATGTTTCCGTTTCACCTTTACCATTCTCAAAATACCATATCAACATGTGATAACCACGAGGGAAAGAATCACCTACGCAAGAAGGCAATGTACTGAAATTGGTCACCATCATAGCCATCTTCTCAATAGGATCTTCGGCACAAATCTCATCATTCTCTCCCTTACGGTGCTGAACCTTCTTTATAGGCACTGAATCATATTCTGTGACAATATTTTCACACTCTAACACCAAGGTAGTGGATGCTGTTTGATACAGACTATCTAAGTATAGTACACGTTGTACCATATATGGATACACCAACGTATCATAATCCCTTGAATAGGCCTTACTCGTACCTAAATTACTATAATCATAAGAGCCACCCGAACACTCGTCGTAAGTGTACTTCGTTTCACAGAAATATGAAACCATTGCTCTTGGCACAGAATTCAATGTATATGGACTTGGAGCCAGACAGTTCTTAGAATTATCCACTGGTATTGTTGTGTCCGTAGGACAATCTACCGGAACAGGCACAGGACTAGAAGAAACTATCACTTCTTGCGAACACAATACAGTATCATACTCCTGAGAATCAAAATCCAAATAATCACTTGTGAACTCATAATAAACAGTTGATACACCTACTGGGAAACGATGCTTCAACAACTCTTCTGGCGTGATAATCGAATCTGTTGCCATAGCAACTGAGTCACCCTTATCATTTACACATACACCTGTAAGACGTATTTCCAATTTCACCTGAGCACAATACATCGGATTAGATTTCGGAATCTTCAATAATCCTTTCAACTTATAATCCGTATCTGGATTCACTGTTTCCTGAGCTTCTGCTGAAGCATACAGATACTCACGATTAGGGTTCTTATTCACCACTGTTCTAATCGTCGTAACGGTATCACAACTGAACATCCTCTCTTTATTCAACACAGACACTTTACTATGACAATACATAGCATTGCCGGCAGGGTCAGAAAATTTCCATAAGATGAATGTTGTACCCACTTCATAGTCATCATATAGATCTTTGTCCATAGAATATTTCGTAGTATCCACCTCTGGGTCTTCTGCCAAATCTTTTTCCGAACGTCCTGCATAGACACCCGTTATCCAAATAGTAGTATCTTTAAATGAGAGATCTTGTAGTACAGGTATCTCGATGCTGAGGTTCCTGCCAGGATGAGCCACACAACCATCCTCGGTAGAAACTTCTACTGTGTAGTCTTTCACCAATTTACAATCCACTTCAGGTTCGCTATCATCTATCACTGTCAACGTATAAGAACACTCTGCGTGATGATTACATCCATCCACGACAGAGAACGAAACAGTTCCCTTTCCAGAGAAGAACGACAACGTCGATTTCGTCAATCCATTCTCCAAATCAGCTTTGTGTAACACATAAACCGAATCAAAGCTGTGTAATGAGTCGTCTGCCTCATAATGGATAGTTACATTCAAATCAGGATCAGCATCACAACTCGCCTCATACTCTGGCACTGGCAAATGAATTGTTGTATCTAATCTTCCAATATCCAACGTATAAGTAGAAGGTCCGCCTAATTTACTACAATCAATTGTCGGATTATCCGTAGCATAGATAGGGAACGTATCCTTGAGGAATGCCTTACATACGCCATTCGCCACTTCCAAGTTAATTGGGAAGAGTGTATCCTTCGTACTACACAACACATTCTTATTGTAGCCATCTATATGGATGATACTATCTGTCATGGTAGCCCCTTCAAGGATCCACTTATATCCCATCACATCCTCTTTGTGCTCCAATACAATGACATCCGATGACGTAGCCACACAAATTGTATCCTCTCCACTTTCCGTTCTGAAGTTCAAACGAGATGCATCTGGCTGATCATATAACCAGACAGCAAAACTATCCTTACTTTCATAATTAAGTGAAAGGCTATCCTGCGAAACAAGAATATGGGAAGTAACATAAATCGTATATTGCTGATCCGGATTAAAATCTCCACTCAGTTTGGCACCTTTTTGCACAATCAAATCAGCCGATTTGGTATCTTCCGACATCTTCAATTGAATCTTTGACGAATCAACAGGTTCTCCATTCGGTGCTTCTATCCACCATTTATATTTATAGTCATCTCCGTTTTCAATAATCCATTGAAGCACTTTCTCATTCTTCACCTTATACGTTTGAGTATCAGGATAAGATGTGATACACATGCTTGAATCACCATCTATGCCAGGGCCTAATGCCGAACCACAAATTTTACCTCCTAATGCAAAGCGTATTGTATCAGTAGGAGTTGAAAGAGTGTAATAAGAAACGCCCTTATCTATCATCTTGATATAAGCACGTTGTTTATTACCATATGTATCCAACTCATATTCTATTTCCCCTTTTTCTTCATTCCAAGGCTGTTCTATATGATACGTACCATCATAATATTTTTTCCACTCATAAGTGGATTGTCTTGCAAAACCTGCGGCATTCACCGTTATAACATCACCCACACAAGTAATACGGGGAGCCATACAAACAGAAGGAACTTCTGCACTAATATAGTCAACAGCAACCGTAGCACACGAAGGGAATTGTTCCATACGAGGATAAAAACTATATGCGGCCAAACCAGGCTGTATAGGCATATAACCATAATAAATCATTTCAAGACGATAGATAGCAGCCTTGCCTCTCTTGTTGATTCGATAATCATTTCCGACAACCTCATTAAGATCATATTTAGCCACATCACTTCCTCTCTCTCTCTCTGCATGCGCCAACTGCGTGTTAGTAGCATCATCATACACATCAACGACCAAATAATCAGTTGAAACCGTTCCATGTCCAGTACGAGCTTGTATCTTAAAGCCATCCTTTATTTCACAGCCTCCTTCTGGAATAATTATATATAAGCGCATGGTAAAATTATAAGTCTTTCCAGCAAACTTATCTGTATCAAATATAATACCGAAAAACTCATCATTTATACCCTGTCCATTGGATGGTCTTTGAACATAAAAATTGTTATTCGGATTAACTCCCCTTACGCTATCAATATATAGAGGAATGCCTAACTCTGCTTGACTCATAATTGTTCCACCCTTAGATTCAAAATGAATTCCCTGTTCAGAAAAGAACTCTTCCAACCCAGTAGGCGGTTGCTTAGTCCAATCAATCGAAGTGGCTCCATAAACATAATTAAAATCTGTACCACCATGATACTCTCCTGTAGTAGTTTGATGGCAATCTTTAATCAAGCACTCTGCTTTTTGGTTTACCGTATATGAGAACTCTCTGTTATAGACCTCATTTCCTTCTTTATCCAAGGCATGAGCTATCAAACGAACATGCAAAGTTCCTTCAGGCATCTGAAATATATTAGATGGAACAATCAATGTACCAACTGGCTTCCATTCCGAATCATCAGTTGCTGTAAACCACTCATAGGCAGTCTGATACTCAGTCTCCCCCAACCCAATCAACTCAAAGCCAACAGGATCCTTTGGACATGCCTCTGTGACTCCATTCGCGAATAAGACAGCTGCCTCAAACGGATTGGATTCCTGTGCATATACATGGATATTAGAACATAAAAGGGCCAATAAACCCACTATGCATTTCAAAATCGCTCTATACGATTGTAATTTTACCTTTTTCATTTTAAATTCAATTAATCGTAATTATCTCATCCCCACATTCAACCTAAATTATAAGACCTAATAAGTGCAATACATTTAAACATTTATAAAACAGCCACAAAAATACACATATTTTTTTAATTCCACCAAAAGAAAAGAGAAAAAAGAAAGAGCCTCCCTGGCGGTCAGCTCCTCTTAAAACGCAACTTAGAACTAAACATAGAATCTAACAAACTAAAATGGTGAGTGGCAGATATCATAACTAAGATTCTATTAAGTATAGTACAAATATCGTGCCAAACTCTATGTTTCGTGAAAGTTTTTTTTATTTTACATTAATTTTTTTGCTATAAACACCGATTGGATAGTTGGAAGTAGCTGTGTTTGAGGCATCTACCTTCTCCAAATATTTTTTCACCTGACGTAAGTCATAAGGAATCTCTGTAGCAATCAACATCAGATTATCTACTCCCTTAGGTTCAGCAAATTCAATTGGATAAGACACCAAATCAATTGTACAATTGGCTGGAATCAATAGATGCGACATTGTAGTGGCATCATCGATTGGCAAGCATACATACTTTTCATTCTGCTGATTGATATCCAAAATATTTATGTACAATGGAACATCACTGTTATTTGTGATTCTAAAAATTGCCTGACTGTCAATAGCCACTTCCGAGCCTAATGGTTGTTTCGTCTTTCTATCCAAGATCTCAAAAGATACTTGGTAATCTGTTGTGGCATTATTAAAGTTATTCATGGATGTTCCTTTCGCTTTCGCAATCAATGACTTTGCAATATCGTTCTCGACAATATCACCACGATAGGTACAACCAGCGGCATCATTGCTGATTCGATCTGATCCTCCATTGAATAAAGCCTTGGATGCATGCGATACGAAATTAGAAGCATACGTTTGTTTCCCTTTATAATTAGCAATCAACTCACTTACCTTCTTACCATTAGTTTGAGAGATTGAATAAATCTTCTCCGCCTTACGGTCAATGATAGAAAGAGCTGAATTATCAGAGACACGAACCACATCCTCCATCTTCAATGGGTTACGTTTCTGTAGAATAACCCATTTCCCATTCTCCTGACGCTCCGCCTGTCCAATCACACTATAAACATAAATATCTTGTGCAGCGAGTAATCCTACCAACATACTCATAACTGCCATTAAAATCATTCTTTTCATACGCATTCTTTATTTGAGTTGTTTTTATTTAGTAATACTACAAATAATTTGCCAAACTATTCTTCAAAAGAAATTATTTTTTCTCAAATAGAATAAAGTTACCTTGTCTATTCTCAAAAATTGGCATCTGGCGACCATTTGTTGCATTTCTAACCTGATTTCTTATATACAATTCCAATGCATCCAATGTAACATTACCATTCTCATCCACTGCAGCTCCCTTGATTCCATCCAACAATGCTTTAGTGAATATACCGTTCTCCCATTGTTCAGACTCATTGGATTTTTGTGCCTCTGTACTAGAATAGAAGCCTATGATATCAGGGTCAGCCAACGAGAAGGTTTCTGTCGTTCCCTTCACACCGTACATCGAACCGGAATGACAAGCATCCATAAAGATGATGATACGACACTTGCGATCTTTCAAACGCTTCAATGCACTCTTGATGATATCGAAATCCACTGCCGTAGCAAACAAGTCATTGCTCTCAGCATTGCATGACAAGAAATAGGTCTCAGCACCTTCCTTCGCACCATGTCCAGAGAAGAACAACAATACCACGTCACCCTGATCAACTGTGTTAACCAAAGAAGAAAGTCCTTTCTTGATGTTTTTATCTGTTCCTGATTTGTCTTTTATCAGATTGGTTGTTTTTATCTGCTTGTATTGAGACAGGTTACAGTTCTTCACCGTATTCATAAAATCTTCTGCATCTTTCGCTGCATGTTGCAACTTCAAATCAGACTGGTCATAATCACTGATACCGACAGCAAAGACATGCAAAGATGGTTTAGGTCTATCTCCACGGTAATGCAACAACACTACGGCAGGATCACTATTCTGTCCTTTATTATCCTTTGCGATCAACTGAACTCGACAATCAGCCACACGTGGTAATGTAAGCGTGATTTGTTTTCCTACTCGCTTCACACCCTTGGTGGTAGGATATAACTCTCCATTAATATACGCTATGATTTCAGGATTACTTCCATCATACGTAGTGGTTTCATAAATAAAGGTAACCTCCGTATTTGAATACTGAGAACCATTCTTAGGACTGATGATATGAATCGTTGGAGCTCCAGCGACCTTTGTTGTCGTACCGCTATTATTGTTATTATTATTGTTGTTGTTAACTGGAGTAACCGGAGTTACTGGAGTAGTCTTCTTCGGAGGCTCCTGTGCAGCCAAATTAGGATTTTTATATGTAAATGACTCTACATTTGGCACATTAGCAGCAGAGACTTTTGCATTAGGTGTCCTTTTTTGCCATGCTGCAGCGGCTGTTTTTGCCTCTGCCATTGTAGCATATTGAGGTTTTACCACAAAATTTCCTGCACGATCAATTGCACACCATCTTCCTTTATATTTTACAACTGCATAATATGTAGTAGCATTAAACATAGAGGCTTTATCTACATTATCAAACACTGGCTTCATCACCCAGTTACCAAGATAATTGATAAATCCAATCTTCTTTACCGAACCTTTCATTCCGATATAGATATTCTCACCCAAGACAGCTTTATTCGTCCACTCTGTTACCGCTTTCTTGGCTTCATCCTTGGATGTAAAGTACGGATTGATAAACATCACGCCTTCACGATCCAAACATCCCCACTGTCCATCCTGCTTAACAATAGAATAAGGCAATCCTTTAGAGAAGTTATTGGCATCATCCACTTCTTCATACACTGGACGTAGATACATCTCACCCGTGTAATCTACAAATCCCCAACGAGTGTATGTCTGGTCATACACAGGATATAAGAATTTACTCTTATCTCCTCCTGTCACCGCCAATTTTGCCGCACGGAGAGCCAACTCCTTTGTGGCAAAAACAGGTTTTGAATAATATTTACCATCTGCACCTACTGCACCCCATTTGCCCTGGAATTGCACAATTGCATATTTACGTCCGCCAAATGCATTGGCCGGATCATAATTCTCAAACTTAGGTTCCACCACCCAAGTCGAACCATTCATAAATCCCCACTTCCCTGTCTTCGTGCTTTTATTGGCTTTCTGCGCCGACAAAGGCATCAAGAAAAGAGACAGAATAAATAAACTAAAAAAATATCTTTTCATGTCTTTCATATTATTTTCATTTGTAAATATTCGGATCAAATTCATCTGGTGTCTTTTCACCTAGCCACTTCTTCCACTTCAACCATATAAAGTAAAAGATCTCTGCTGCGTATGCTCCTAATCCCGTACCTAACAACGCATACATCAACTTCACATTATAATGTTTTTCTACAAATAGATAACCCGACACAAATACTAACGTCAGCATCAGAATAATCTGTATAGAGGTTGACAGGAATCCTGAATAGTCATTGTATGCCTCATTCATCCAACAGAAGAACACACAGAACAAAAATGTAACAATAATACCTAAAATCAAAGCATGTGTATCCGTCATATCATCTATCAAACGATTCTTCATCGTAAGTGTCGATATGGAATACCCATGAATCTTAGTACCACAAATACGACGAGAGCCGTCTATTGGAACAGGGATATCATGGAAATCACGCAAATCTTGGAAATCACCCATCAAGAAGATTCGGTCCTTCACATCCTCCGGATAGAGATCTTCACTAATATGGATCATATCAAAAGCTGTCTGACGATAATTTATCAATTCCAACTCCTGCGTACGTTTTTCCCACATATTATATACTTCTGGATACCCCATTCTGATGATTTCATGAACAAATGTACTCAATGTTGTATCACCAAAAGTCAACTCCTTACTGAAATTACGAACCGACTGATTATCCACATTCACACAAGCCTCAACACAACCTGTCTCTTTCACAAAAAAAGATTCTTCCTTCTTAAATGTGTTTTCAAACGGTACCATTCGGCATGCAGCTATCACATTGTCACATCGTTGAATAACTCGCAACAAACTATCACTTGCCTCTGGATCTCTGGCCGTAGGACCGAATATAACATCCAAAGCAATCACCTTAGCTCCTAAATCATGCAACCGCTGAATACCATCTGCTATCTCTGCTCGTGAATAACAATTAGATATATCGTATAAAACAACATCGGGATTATATTCCATCACCTCATCTGAATTACTATTCATAATCTGCAAATAGGTATCCGTCATATAAAAGTTATTGAGCGCCTGTGTAAATGGATCCATATAAGTGGAGCTATAGCTCAACCGATGGGCAATAGCACAAATGACGAAGATGACCACCATCGTCATCAAAGCATGAGGAATATATTGTTTAAATAAATTTTTCATGGTTCATATTTTTCTAATCTCACACAACTATCTTAACCTATTGAAAAGCAAAAATAAAAAAGATTATTGGATTAACAAACTACTCTATTTCATAAAATGTTTCATCCATATATCCGGTATGGCTCCATCCAACATATTCTGATAATCCGATGGGGAACAAGAAAATAGTTCTTTCCCTTTCAATGTGGGAATCTCAACCCACCATCTTCCGTTGAGAATATTATGGTAAAAATAAACCGCATCTTCGCCCTCAACCTTCGGAAAGATAATGTATTTCTTATACTCGGAAATATCTTTATATGGATAATCATGGTAGCGATTATCTATGCCTTTTAATATATGCCATACCATTTGTGCTGCTAACGCTGCGGTCTGACTGTCTGCGTTCAACTCCGAGTCAAACCCGAACAATCCATACGACTGAATACAATCACTAAGTCCTGCATAATGAGCCAACTCACAAGCCTCAAGCGAAGAAAAACCATTAGGAATCATCATTCGCCGATCTGGTGCATCACTCTGTCTGACAGCCGAGAAATCAAAACTAAACACCTCAGAATCACGCAACAAGGGTTCTGCCACGACAGTCTTCCCCCTCAAATCACGCAGTCTCATACAACAACACTCTCTATCCCGTAAGACTCTTACCTGTTCTTCTGAACAATAATAATTTTGCAAGCCCAACAGATTCAACTCACCCAATTGGGGATTTTCAAGCAAATGTCCGACAAATGCATGTGCCGTTTTTTCTGACGTGTCTCGTACATCTATTTTTGAATCAATAATTGTCAGCCGAAGTTTCTCTTTCTTCCTCTCTATACCGTCAACCATACACTCCGTCAACTCATGCGACCCACCTAATACGATAGTTATAACATTGGCTTCAGTCAATTCTCTTATCGTCTCCGTCAAGGCATACGATGCTCCTCTCTCCGAATCACATCTGACATCACCTAAGTCCGCTATTCGTATGTTCTTGAAGGCTGATGACAATTCATACAATTGTTTTCGAATCGCATCGGTCGATAATCCCGAATCCGTATGATCACCCGATACCATCGGTGCCCCTAAGATTGCCACCTGATAATCATTTGTCACCAAATTCATCCCAAGAGTATCCTTCAAAGGAAGGAAACTCCCCATCACCGAAATCTTTTTACTAGGAACCAAATATTTATCTAGATTCGCCATTCATTTATATTTTAAGCGGGTTTATATTCATATCGAAAGATTCATCAACCCATAATTTATACCAATTTCTATTTAAACGGTAAATTTATAGAAATCATCTTTATAAGAACAAAGATAATATTATTTTTGCAGAAACTAATAGACTATTTAAAGTATGAAAGTTCTCTTTATCGGTGGCACTGGGACCATCAGTTCTGCTATCACGCAGCAATTAAGTCAAATGAATTGTGACTTGTATCTTCTGAACAGAGGTAACCGAAGCACGATTCTATCTAGTAACATAACCGTCTTACAGACAGACATAGCAGATGAAAGGAAAGTTGAGGAACTGCTCAACGGACATTCCTTTGATGTCGTTTGTGATTTTATCGGATTTCTTCCAGAACATGTGGAACGTGATTATAGGCTTTTTCACAATCGGACAAAGCAATATATGTACATCAGCTCTGCATCGGCTTACCAAAAACCATTATCCGATTATAGGATTACGGAAGGAACCACCTTATCAAACCCTTATTGGCAATACTCTCGTGACAAAATTGCCTGTGAAGAGTTCCTAATGAAGAAATACAGGGAGGAGGGATTCCCTGTCACCATCATCCGTCCTAGTCATACCTACGACGAACGATCGATTCCTCTCGGCGTACATGGTTCGAAAGGCAGTTGGCAAGTAGCCAAGCGTATGTTAGAAGGTAAGAAAGTCATTATTCATGGTGATGGTACATCTTTATGGACCATGACCCATAACAGTGACTTTGCAAAAGGTTTCATCGGGCTCATGGGCAATCCTCATGCCATCGGGCAAGCTTTTCATATCACTTCTGATGAATCGCTCACCTGGAATCAGATCTACTCTTCTATCGCACGAGCATTAGGCGTTGAGCTTCATCCTTATTATGTTTCATCCGCCTTCTTAGCCTCTGTCAGCAACTACGACTTCACTGGCAGTTTAATAGGAGACAAGGCCAATACGGTGATTTTTGACAACAGCAAACTTAAACAAGCGGTACCTGATTTCCACGCCACGAAACGATTTGATCAAGGGATAGAGGAAACCATTAATCATGTTTTACATCATCCCGAATTACAAAGAGAAGATCCTGAATTTGACAGATGGTGTGACAATGTCATAACAGCTTTAGAGGAAGCCAAAAAGAGAATCTAAGTTAAGATTTTGTCATAGAAAGAGGGCGTATCATACTGAGGAATTTAATTTCCTCCATGACACGCCCTCTTGTTTATATTTCGATACCAACTACCGAACTGTCACATTCGTATTAGCCGCACCTGCCGTGAAGCTATATGAAATTCCGCCGCTGAAAGTTGAGCCAACCATGTATCCATGATAACTAGATCCACCAAGAGTCACTCCGTCGCACGCATAAATAAAAGGAACACCCTTAATAAATTGAGAAGAAGCAACCTGCAAATAGCCGACAAGCATATTAAAATCACTTTCAGCAGATTGATAGATAAACAATGGATTTCCAGCAGCATCCAGAACTGAGACAGCCGATCCGATTACATATTTAGAATCAGACATCACAGACAGCGTACTACCATACAGAATTGAATTTTTAGAACCCAAACCAATATAAGTAGCGCCCATAGCCGCAAGTCTCGCAGAACCACCAGGAGAAAATCCATTTCCTGTCGCAGCAATCACAAGTCCATTTTGTAATTTTACAGTCTTAGCATTGAATGCGTTATTGGAATAAGAATAGAGACTTGTCACATTACTATCATCAAAAATAATATTGTTAGCCGTAATACAATAAGCAGAATAACTCGATGCCGCAGAGCTGATATTCAAAGTACTCTTTCCGATGACATTGAGATCACCATCTGTTTTTATTCCATGTCCCTGCTTAGCCTTCAAAGAACCGTCTGATTTCTCAGTCAAATAAGCATCATTATTAGCCAAAATATTTATCGAAGCTTTTCCCGAAATAGTAATGCCACTATCAGAAGCCAAACCTCTAGCTCCTATAGCCTCTTTTGCCAAAACGATATTTATCTGTCCTTCACTTATGTTAATGCTTTTATCTGCCTTTATCAATGCTGCATACGATACATCATTGGGTTCAATTAAATAAGGACTCGTCACATTGCCCACGATGGTACCTCCATAGATGTTTATATTCCCTTCTGCCTTAATGCCCTTACTGCCTTCTCCCGACATATTGATAGACAATGTTCCTCCATAGAAATCAAAAGAGCCATTTCCAACAAAATCAGGCACCGTAGTATCTTTAGCCACCTTTATTCCTTTAGAATCAGTCACAGTAGAATTGATTGTTAAAGTACCACCATTCATAAATGCATATCCGGCAGACACTTCCAAGCCAGTTCCGCGGACCTCTAACGAACCGCCACACATCTTAAAATAATCATTCGCCTTTACCACATCACCAAGCAAAGATGTTGCCACAATATTTCCACCATCCACTTTTATATAGTCACCCGACTGTATGGCACGTTTTGCATTTCCTACGACAGCCAAACTACCACTTCCCTCTTCAGAGAACAAAATCTGTCCCTTGCTACGAAGCGTTGCATTACACGTATCCAAATATGAATCCGCCAAGGCAGAAACCGTACCGGTCGGCAAAACAATTGTCATAGCCGATCCACTTACCGAACGAATAGCAGAACATTCATTAGCAGATGTCAAAGACAAATTATTTAGAACCAACGAGAACTTACGTGGAGAATCTATAAAAAACGAACCATTCTGAGATGAACCCTGCAACAAATAAACCACATCTTTCAACTGATTCACACAATTCACAGATACATTTGCGCCATCAACAGAAATAAGAATAGACTCTGGATAAGGATTCTGAATGATTGGCGCGGCCAACCCCTGATAAGTGATCTTTACCGTATCATTAACCGTCACCACCTTCTCGAAAGTGAAGTTCGCAGTAGAATTTGAATACTGATAAAGCTTTGCACCCTTATAAAGTGAGACCTGTGTGGCAGACAACTTAACACTATCTACCTCAACACATTTCTCTTCCCGAACTCTTGTCTCTCCATCGTTAACATATATAACGTATTCGGCCATAGCTGCCGTCGAAAACAGCAATGTCACTACATATAATCCTAACTTCTTCATTTTTTATTGATTTTATAAGATTGACCATTAAGACGGACTATATAAAGACCCGTCGGGTAAGATTTTAATGAGACACCCGTGCGATCCGAATACTTCTGTTCACCCAACAACATTCCGTTCCATGAATAAACCTCCACAGCATCACCCTCCTCCGCATGTGATACATACACATAATCAGAAGTAGGATTAGGATAGACGGAAAGAGCAGAAGACGCATTATCCACATCAGTCACATCCGTATCTGCACCAAAACTTATCTTCTTGATATAAGCCAAAGGTAATGATACACCCCTATCACTAACATTACTTTTAATAATAATATTGTCATCTATAAAAGTAAGCTTGCCACTTTCATCTATAGGGTATTGTGTTATCTGTCCACTATTGTCCATTACAATAATCGTATGAGCATCACATAAAGAGACACTCAAAGAAAATAGAACAAAAGCAATAGCCTTATGAAAAAACTCTTTTTTATGCATATACTTTAATCCATTAAAATTCGACAAAAAACAAATGATGTAATAATTTAACGCAACAAATATAAAACAAATTTAAAGAAATACTATACCCTCGTTATAGTTTTAAAATAAAAAAGCCAGCTTGCTTCACAGCAAACTGACTCCGAAATATATAGAACAACACAATTTAGGGTCATTATTTATGCTGCAAAACTATAAAATTTTTATCACATTATAAAACCTATTTTTCAAAACCATTGACTTTTAACAAAATTTATGTTTCAAATGTCATTAATTCCAATCTCAATCACCTTAGAAGTGTTTTATAAAATACACTAAATCAACACTTTATGTGATAAAAATCTTTTACACAAAAGTATGAATCATCATGCTTCATAGAAATTATATTCAGCAAACGGCGTTATTTTTAGAATAAACGTCAACATTTTCCCCACAAAACACCAGTAGTGACAAAAATTAACCGCTAAAAAAAATTATTTTTTCAAAAAATATAAGGCTTTTTAAATTACAATTATTATTTTAGCAAAAAAAAAATTAATAACATACTTTTATACCATGAAACAAGTAACGGATTTTCTTATCGACAACTCCGATAAGATGGACAAAAAGCTGTCAGTCACACAAAAAGTTTTAACAGACGAGATTGCCCCAAAATTTGATTTTTCCCACACTTTTGGAATGAGGACATTCAAGTCAATCTGCGGATCACCTATTATCATTAAATCGTTAGATTTAGCTGAGCCCAACACGAAAGATGATTTCATCAAGAAGGCTACATCTTTGCCACTTGCAAGTGGTGGGTCTCCTATCACAGCTACAGTAAAAGAATCACTCGAATCATTGGCTAAAATTGATGCAGACAGAAAGAAGATTCTTCTTATCACTGCAGGAGAGGATACTGATGGTGGTGTTCTTGAATATGAAGTAGAGAAACGTGCATCTATTGCTCAAATAAATATCATAGGAGTTGGCATGAAAGATTCTGATCTTCGTGCTGCTCAAAAAGTTGCTCAACTAACAAATGGAATTTGTTGCAACATACCTGCCGACAAAATAAATGACACTTCTGCTATTCGCGAGACAATCGCACCTGTCGTAGAAGCTCTTTTGAAAGAGGCTCCTGCAGCAGCTCCACAGGTTCATGTGGAACAAGCAAAACCAGTCGTAGAGGAAAAGAAAATAACTCCTATTATAGAGATAAAACAAGACGTTCAAGAAGAAGCGCCTAAGATGGCTGCCTTCGTTCAGAAGCCACAACCCGCACAGGCGGCTACCGAGAAACGCGAAGATCGTCAAGAACCTGTCAAAAAACAAGAAGTGGTTATCTCAAACAAAGATTTTGCTAAAGAGGCAAACGCTATTAAAATAGCAACCGTTGAAACGCATGTTGAAGATGACAAGTTCGATGCTGTTAGCGCATTAAAAAGTGCCAACGAGAAGATTTCCGAGTTACTACAATCTAACATGAATACGTTGCAACACGTTTTGAAGAACGGTGAAAGCACTCGTAAAGAAAACGAGCAATTGCGCGCAGCTGAGCAACAGAACCAAAACAGCATTCAACAGTTGCAAAAGACAATTCAAGAAGCAAACAACACCATTCAACAATTGAAACAGGTCGTTTCTGATAAGAATGCAGAAATAGAGGCATTAAATGCCAATAAGAATGATTTGCAAGTAACCATCAACCAATGGATAGAACGAGATAAGAAAGTGGTTATCGATTTGGATTCCAACGCAAGACAAGCCACTTCGGCTGCCAGCGAGAAGATTCTTTTCGACTATCTTGGAAAGAAATATCCTAACCGTGTAAAATGGTGTAACGAAAAAACAAAAGAAACCAAAGGATTCGACTTCGAAATTATAGACTACGAAAACAATGTAACTGAGTGTTATATTGCATGTAAGGGTGCAAAAGATGACACGAAGACATTCTTTTTGACTGAGAAAGAATGGGAGATGTGTCTCAACAACAATCTCAACTATCAAGTCTATCTAGTACGTAATGTTGATACCAACCCTAAGATTATCTGGATTGAGAATCTTATCGGTTGGATGATGAACGGAAAAGTTCGTCCAGGTGCATTGAGGAATGAGAAAGTGAAAGCTGGTCAAGTAATGCTAACATTATCAAAATAATTACTTGATTGATTTTATCAAAAGAGGGTGTCAGGAAATTGAACTGAACCCTCTTTTTGATTTTGAAACTACCTTATTTAATTACTCATAATAGACTACCTCTATAACACGACATGATTTAAGCGTTTTATCATTATCTCCGTAACGTTTCCGTTCAATTCGATTTCCTCTCTCATCATACCGATAGGCATATTTTTCATTATCATAATTTTCTCCATAATGACCTTCCTCTGTCATATTGCCTTTCTCATCAAACCGATAAGTATGTTTCTCCTTCATCTCTCCATTTTCATAATGGACCTCCTCTATCATATTGCCTTTCTCATCGAATTTATGTACCTCATTTATCTCAACCTGTCCATTTTCATCATATTTACAATAATTCGTTTCCTTCAAGTTTCCTCGTGTTCCATATCTATACTTGGATTGTTCACTCAAGATTCCCTGTCCGTCATACAATGAATATTCCGTTTCTTTTCCCTTATCATTGTATTTACGCATATCCTTGTACTCCAAATCACCCTTCCCATTGTATTTACAATATTCAATCTGATTCCCCTTCTCATCGTACTTGCAAGTTCCCTTGCTCTTCATACTTCCATCACCGTTATAACTGATAAGGGAGAGCTGATTTCCTTTCTCATCGTATGTATAAACATCTTTGTAATCTAACGTTCCATCTCCATTATAATGACACTGTTCTGTCTTTTTCCCTCTCTCGTTGTATTTAAATGTAGCTTTATACACCAAAAGGGAGCTCCATTTGTAGTTACAGTATTCGATAGGATTATTGTTTGCATCATATTTACGCATGTATCTGTAATCCATCTTCCCGTCAGCCAAGAAATGACAAAGTTCTATTTCGTTTCCTCTATCATCATATTTATATGTATATTTCCACTCCAGATCTCCATTCCCCTTCTCTCTTGCATACTCAATCTGATTACCATTTTCGTCATATTTGTATGCTTTCTTATAATATAATTTACCATTTCCATCATATTCACATCTGGCTATCTCATGTCCATTATCGTCATAGTGGAATGTTCTTCTATAGATATAGAACTCCTCTTTCTGGTCATAGCAATATTCCTCCGTAATCTTGCCTTTTTCATTTAAAATTGTTTTCCATATATAATTGCCTTTCTTTGCCACGCCATCATTATATGTAGTCTCATATTGTGTCACTTCCTTCACAGGACCAACATATTCTTCCATTTCTTCTGCCTGACCATATACAGAAGAAACAAACAGGCTACAGCCTATGCCATAGGAAAGTATCTTTTTAAATTGTCTCATATCCACCCAACTTTTAATCTCTATTATCGCTGTTTTAAAAATTCCATGAAAAACTCTGGTTTGTCATTTACGACAAGTTCTGCAGGGAAACCAACCTCTTCCATCAACTGAAATACATACTTATAATTTGCGACATCATACGAAATATGGGCATCACTCCCCATAATTACTTTCACACCATATTTCATACACAAATTCAGCATCTGCCTATTGTTTTCCCAAGCTTTCTTTTTCCCTCTGTTAGGATTAAGAGAACTATTATTAACCTCTAACAATATATGATTACATCTGGCTTCTTGTACAATCACGTCTAAATCGAGTTCGGCACTGCCATCTGCTGGATGGCTGATAATATCTATCAAAGGATTCCGAATCACATGAACAACAGCCTTGGTGTTCTCCTCCTTTGTTCCTCCGGAAAAGCACGAAGAATGAATCCCTGCGATACGGACATCCAGTGTTTTTATGGTACTCTCTTTTAAATCAAAATCACCTTTTGTATTTAAAATATTGATTTCTGCTCCCATCAACAGTTTCACGCCATCTATCTCACGAGGAATCACATGGAAATTTGTAAAATAGATATCTTTACACGTCTGCTGTATAGCAGGACCATGATCGGCAATTCCAAGTATCTTCAATCCTTTTCCTCTTGCAGCCGCCACCATCTCCTGCAAACTACTATATGCATGTCCGCTCGCAACTGTATGAGTATGTACATCCAACGCTATATTCATAACACAAACGATTTTCTCCAAAGGTAAGGATTTAATAGGAACTACAAAAAGAAATAAAAGGTATTTTACTAAACAAAAGAGTCATCGGTACCAACACAACACCGACGACTCTTCAATTACAATCTATAAATTTAAAACGAAAACTATTCTTCTTCCTATTTCAATATGTCCTTACTTGCTATTTTCCAACACACATGCTCTTCTTAATCTTCCTGATATACACAAGTCATCTCAGCACTATCTCCATTAAGAGAGCCAGCATCCGATAGCTGAACCGTATCAGCATCCGAAACTCCTACGGATTCCATCCGATTCCATCCTGATCTAAAGTTCATCTTTGCCTGGGCTAACAAAATCATACCCACAAGGACAGCTATTATAAAAGATATATTACGGCTCATCACTTATTGAACTTTAATCCATTATAAAATCGTAATGTAAAGGTAGTGATTACATGATAAAGGGAAATTAATTTCAACAAACAAACAGATTTTTTTAGTCAAAACTCCATTTTCTATTTATTTAAGCAGGCTCTATAAATTTTTATAGGATAAAAGTTCAATCTAAAGAATGGGCGAGACACAGGAATCTATTCAAAAAAGCGGGTGTCACGACAACCATGACACCCGCTATATAAATCATCAATTATTGCTATTCTTTCATCTTTTTTTAAACAAGCCACCCAATTTAGAAGCAATCGAAGTGACCTTAGAAACCGTAGAGGAATTAGACGCAGCTCCCACAGCAGAAAGGATAGAAGCCAGATTCATGCCACTACCTTTAGAAGAGATAGCCGAAACCAAGCCATTAATGATGGTTGGTAACAAACTGCTAGCACTACTTGCAGCGGCAGAAGACAATCCCAACTTTCCAGCAACTTGAGAAGTAAAGATCTGTGTTGCCAACGATGTAACAGAACTAGAGGCCGCAGACGTTTTTCCCGTAAACAACTCTGTTAATTGTTGAACACCATTTGCCGAAGTAGCCGTCTGTTTAATACTATTCAATACAGAATCAGACAAGCCATTCAATACACTGCTACTCAAATCACGTCCAGCTGCAGCTGACTGCACTTGTTTCAAAATCAAATCTGATATTTGCGACATAATTTAAAACAATTAAATTGTGTATTAAAAACTATACTAGAACAACAAGAAATCCTCTTGTTTAGATTTGATACGACATAATGTCTCTTGTGTCACACCAATATAAGAAGCTACGTTAATAGCACTGATTCGTGATGTCAGGCCTGGTATTCTCTTTTCCAAGTTCTCATATTTGTCTTCTGCAGAATCATTTAAAACAGAATCCAAACGATCATGACAAAGAATCAACGCAAATTCCAAGATTTTCTGATAAACAGAATTCAACTCCTCATTTTTATCGCACAACTCCAAGAATTTTTTTCTGTCAATTTTCACATACACAGTAGGTTCCAATGCTTCAATAGTAGCATAAGAAGGTTTTCCAGTAAAGAAGCTCTCAATATCAAAGAACCCATATCCTTCTGTAGCGAAATAGTCAGAAATCAATTTCTTATCCTTGTAATGAAAAACCTGAATGATACCCTTTTGTACAACGCCTAAGAAATCGCATACTTCACCTGGTTTTAATATCAAATCATGTTTTTTCACTTTTTCCTGAGTTACGATGGCATTTAACTGTCTCTTAGTCTCTACGGAAAGTTCTATACGACCTAATATATGTTCGATCTCTGCTAAGATCAATCTTTTATTTACAACAACTTTTTTCATACTTAAACTAGAATAATTCGTTAACAAACAAACAAAATTTATTTCACCTTTGAACGGATACGACTCAATGTTTCAGGTGTAACACCCAAATAGCTTGCCACAAAAATTGAAGGCACACGAAGTACATATTCCGAATTACGGCTAATCAAATTGTCATAACGAACCTTTGCTGGTTCAAATATGCAATCTAGAGTCTTTTGCTTCATCTTGCGCAATAATTGCTCCGTAAGATTACGGTAGAATATACGAATCTCTTTGTTTTGTTTACACAATTCATCCAAATCCGTCTTTGTGCAAAGATAAAGGACAGAAGGTTCCAACATCTGGATATAACGTTTGCTTGGTATCTGACGGAAGAAACTTTCACAATCGTAAAAAAGTTCATCCTCAGCGGCCAAATACTCCGTCATTTCCTCTCCTGCCTTACGATAAAAAATTCGAATCAATCCAGTATCAACAACGCCTAAAAAACGGCTTACATCCCCTTCCAACTGCAAATACTCACCTTTATTTAGCTGAATGACTCGCGTTTTCGAATTCAGCAGTTTAATCGAATCTTCCGACAATCCAATTGCAGGAAATTCATCTTTAAAGCATTTTAAAATGCGTTCGTAAAATCCTTTTTCCATACCTATTCTATGTTTAAATTCAGTTTTCTAAAGCACAAATATAACAAAAATTTAATTTAACACAATTTTTTTGAAAAATTTTTTACCTAGAACTCTTTTCGTACTTTTCTTTCTCTTTGTTGAAAATTATTAAGTTTATAACTGAATTGAAGAAGGAAATAGCTACCTAACGTACTACATTCAACATCCGTTATTGATGAATCGCTAATTTTTCGGGAGAGATTACTTTGTTGTCCCAACAAATCATACACCTTAAACCGAATGGTCGCCGCATTATTCTTCAAAAAACTTTTCGAGACTTGTGCATTCCACAACACCTCCTGTTCATCAAATCCATCGGAATATCCACTATATATATGGTATTCTATATCAGTAGATATAGCCATATTCCATGGTAGATTCACATTCGTGTTCACTCCTATCTCATAGTCAACCGTCTCATAATTTCCAGCCAACTGACGTTCATTTTTATTTTTCTGATAGTCTATTTCTCCGTACAATGATATATCAAACTTCTCTTTTTTGCAATCAAAGGATATCCTTTCATCTATCCCCATGGCTCTCGTGGTACTTTTAGGTGTACTCGTTTCTTCTCCTCGAGTACTTTCTAACGACACATGCTCTGCATAGCTTCCTCTCGTATCTGTACTAAATGAGAAATCTTTATTCTTGAACGGCGTGGAGAATGTCAGCGAACTTCCAATGTTCCAATTGCCATTCACATTTTCTTTATAACTCTTTTGTACGCCTGTTCGTGCATCATACAGCAGACGATTCATAATCGCATTCTGTACCATTCGGTACGTCAGATTAGCCATCCAACTACGCTGTAACTCACTTGTGTATTTCTTAAACCGCAACGACGCATTGTGTGTATAGGTCGGTTTCAAGTCTGGATTTCCATATTCCAGATTCAACGGATCTGTCTCATCTATCACCTCCTGCAGATACTCCACATCTGGAGCTGCACTCTGTCCGCGATACATGAACATCAAATTGCTCTGTTTATCAAACTTGACCCTGAGTCTTAAATTAGGAGAAAAATTGAATACCGACTGTCTCTTGTCCTTTCCTACATTAGGACCAACAAGATTCACCGTAGATGAACTCTGTGGTTGCAACGTCATACCAACATTGTAGGTTACCTTAGGATAGCGTCCTTGCAGACTGACATCTATCTGATGGTTGTTATATCCATTCTCCACCTTACTACTCAAGGAGTCGATATAATTCGTATGATCCTCTTCATAGACATAAGAATACGAGTTGGAGTTTCTGTGTTGATAACGGTACTTGAATTGTAAAAAATGTTTTTTGAACACAGGTTCTGTATAGGATGCCTCAACATAATATGTTAAATTGCTGCTATTCTTATCTGTATAGCGGTTGGTCTGCAGAATAGAATCCACCTCATTCTCTTCCTCCTGAGTATAAAAGCGGGTATCCGACCAACTATTCTGATTGGAAGGTGAATATCCATACGTCATACCTGTATTAAACGAGAGGTTTCTTCCTGCTTTGTTCAGTTTCCTAACAAGACGAAGTGACGAATTAAAAAGAAGCCTATCACTCTCTAATGTTTTCAAAATATTCTTTTCATTATTCATAACACGAGACGTGTTATAGTTCTGTGTTTCAGTCTCTGTATTCGTATTAGCATGAGCGTAAGATAAGCCAGGACGGAAAAGGATGGTAGTCATAGAGTCGGGACTCCATTTAAACCGGAAATTGGTCGATACGTCATCGCCTTTCTTTTGTGATGTCTCATGGTCATTTCGATACGTTGTTCCACTTGTACGGAATGTCTCCTTTTTACTCGTCTTTTCAATATCGTTTTTCGTATGTTTGTATTGTACATTTCCGCCATATTCATACTGTTTGCTTTTATCTTTTGCAAACGTTATTCCCACCACATCGGATGTTGTTATACCATTTCCGTTTCCTCTTTGACCTCCTGCCGAAGACTCATCAGTGAATCCAGAATTATTAACATTGTTCATCGACCCAATGAAAGAAAAGTTCTGATTGTCTTTAAATCGACTGATATTAGCACCCAGTCCATATCGAATATCAGGATTAGATTCATATAAATCATGTCCTGCACCCCCATATAGCTGTCCCATCCAACCTTTCTTCATACCTTTTTTCACGGTCAGATCCAAGACTGCCTCATCATCGTCATCATCCACTCCTGTCAGTTGCGAAGCATCACTCTTTTTATCGTATGTCTTTATATTCTCAACCATATTGGCTGGCAGATTTTTCAATGACATCTGCGGATTATCCGAGAAAAAATCTCGTCCATCCACCAATATCTTTTTTATCTCCTTACCATTCACCACCAATTTACCATCTTTAGACAATTGTGCACCAGGTAATTTCTTCACAAGGTCTTCCAACATGGCTCCATCGGCCACACGGAAAGCGTCTGCATTATATACCAAGGTATCCTCTTTCACCACTACCGGGGTGGCAGCAGCCAAAATCTTCACTTCGTCCAGCATCACCTTATCAGCAACCATTCGCACACGTAGCGGTTTGGCATCCACTTCCTTCACCATCACTTTTCGATAAGAAGTGACATACCCCATAAAAGAGGTTCGCAATAAATAATTCCCCTCTTCTAAATTGTTTATTGAAAAGGTTCCTTCTGCGTCACACACCTCGCCTTTCACCAAAGACGAATCAGAAGCACTAAGAAGCTCAACAGTTGCATACGGCAACACACCATTATCCTCTTTATCAACAACCGTTCCCAATAAATTTGCCGAATAAAGAGAGATAGATAGAAAAAGGAAAAAAACAGAACTAAATAAACGCACTATTCCCAAAAATTTAATAACTGCCACAAAATTAAACGTTTTTGACAAAACAAAATCCATCATTGATTGAAAAAAAAAGGACTTTTCTTTGTTTTTTATATTTTATTAGGAAATTTTCGTATATTTGTGGGTTGAAAGCCATAAGCTTAGTGAGAATGTAAACGTAAATAATAACCATTATTATAATTTGAAAATCATGAAAAATAAAGTATTAGCATTATTAGCAGCCACTGCTTTTTGCACAAACTCCGCTATTTCGCAAGAAATTGCGACGTGGGAGAATTTTTGTAAAGCAGCTGTAACATTTACTTTTGATGACGCAGCCAGAGAGGTCAACTCTCATACATGGGCAGCTCAGCAAATGGAGCAATATGGATTCAGAGGAACCTTCTACATGGTAACCAGTTGGTCGAATGGCGGATGGTCAGAATACAAATCACTTGCTCAAAAAGGACATGAAATCGGCAGCCATACCGACTCTCATGATGGTGCCACAGCAGCTCAACTTTCAACATCTAAGAAAACGATTGAGCAGAATATCGGACAGCCTTGTTTAACCATTGCTTACCCTAACTGTCAACATTTAGGCAACAGTGTACTCGACTATTACATTGGAGGTCGTATTTGCGGTGGACAAATCAACGAAAAATCACCAAAAGACCTTTCAAATTTTGATTGTGTCATCTGTGGAACGAATGGAGCCAACTCATCAGGCGAAATTACAAGCAAATGTTCCAGTGCCATCAATAAGAATGGATGGGCAGTATTCCTAATCCATGGTATTCAAGGAAGACAAGCCAGTGGAAGCTGGTCCCCGACAAACGCAGATGCCCTCACGGGTGCCTTAAGCTGGTTAAACGACCGCAAGACTGACTACTGGGTATGTACAGCACGTGATGCTATTATGTATCTAAAAGAACGTGACAATGCCACATTGAAAAAGATCTCTAGCGACAACTCCAGCGATACTTATTCATTGACACTCAACTCCAGTCTTACAAGCAACAAGCTTTGTGAATGGAACTACCCACTTACAATCCGTGTTCCAAAGCAAGATGGATGGGCTAACATCAAAGTATCCCAAAGCGGCAATGATCTTGAATTCGAAGAAAAAGGCGATTATATTTACTTTAAAGCCATACCAGGGAAAGGCGATATCACAGTCGGTTCAGGCCAACCAGCTATACCAGATCCTGAGTTCACCATTTCTGTTGACAAAGCTGACAAATATTGCAAGGACTCCACTTACAAAGTAACATGGACAGCTTCTGGTGATTTCAATGATAGAACCTACGTTTTGAACTGGGGAACTGGTTCAAGCTCTACTGAGGTTTCTATCTCTGATGTTTCTGCTTCTTCTGAATGGGGTGAAACAGAAAGCAACCCATACTGGACAGTAGATAAGATCTTAGATGATGATGGCAGCCACGGAGGAAACAGCCGTTGGGGATCAATGTCTGGTTCTGACGAATGGGTAGAGTTCAAATTCAGCAAGTCTCAATCCGTTGGAGGTATCAAGATTGACGAATGTACAGAATATAGTACAATAACAGCTTTTGAAGTTCAATATGATGAGAATGGTTCTTGGAAAACTGTTTATACAGGCAAAACCGTAGGACATGACTTCACAACAACATTCAGTCCTGTATCCACTAGCAAGATGAGATTGTTCATCAAGTCAACAAACGATGGTGCAGGTTGTAACATTAACTACGTTAAGTTCACTGGTGTAGCAGGTTATGTAATCAAAGATGACATCAAAGCTGCGGGTTCTGTTGATTGGAAACCTAAATCAGCAGGAACAGGTATGTTGACAATCACTTCCACAAAGAATAAAGTGATAACACAAACCGCTTCCATGAAGATAGAGAACTGCGGTGATGAACCATGTACAGACTGTGGTGGTCCTGAACCTAATCCAGGTGCATCTACCTTCTTCGATGAAAACGGTGCTTACTTCGGTCCTGAATGTGAAAGTGATGGTAGCAAGTCAACAGGTGCTTTCTACACGGGTGACTACACAAGTTTGTTTAAGACTTATTTAGGCAAAACTGACGAAGAGATTC
>CACXCA010000080.1 GCA_902766045.1 uncultured Bacteroidales bacterium | reverse complement strand
GTGCGTAGGGGACTTGAACCCCTGACCCCATGCGTGACAGGCATGTATTCTAACCAGCTGAACTAACGCACCTTATTTTTTTATGTTGTATGATAGTTGGCGGTGCGTAGGGGACTTGAACCCCTGACCCCATGCGTGACAGGCATGTATTCTAACCAGCTGAACTAACGCACCAAAACTAATCATTTCAACTCAAACAACTCTCTTACGAATTGCGTTGCAAAGGTAATCTATTATTTCCAATCTTGCAATAGATGATAACACTTTTTTTATTTTTTTTCATCAATTCTGATCTAATGTTGTACAATCATTTGTCAGACAAACAATTACATCAAGCATTTCCACAATTCATTCCACCTTATATATAGTAAAGGAATGTAGGAAATCACTCTATTCAAGGGAAAGGAAAGACTTAAAAGTTATTTTTTCTTCTTATTGAAGATCCATTCCATAAAATCGGAAGACACCAATGCATTCGTCCAAGCGTCATGTCCGATACCAGGATATTCCACGATTTCCGAATTAGAGCCATTAGACTTTAACTGATAATAGACATCACGAGCATATGTAATAGGCACCACCTTATCTTCTTGTCCATGATACAACCGGATTGGGAATTTCTTCAATTTGGCGAGTCTCTCCGGATAGATAGCACCTCCCATAGATACCGCAGCCGTAAATAATTTAGGGTAGCGAGCCACCATATCCAATGCACCAAATGCGCCCATCGACATTCCGACAATATACACCTGAGTTCGATCCACAAATGGTTTCTTCAAATAATGTTCGATAAGTTTAGCCAATATCGCACATGTTTTTGTCTCTTCTGGATTAGTTGGAATCTCAATTTCACCACCATCCAAGACATTATAATTTGCCCATGCATCATTCTCCGGGCATTGAGGAATAATAACCACAGCAGGATAATAATCACGGATTGTCTGCTCCTTATATAAATAACCGCCATGTTTCAATTGCATCACATTATCACTGCCCCTTACATCCTCACCATGTAGAAAAATAAACAACGGAAATTTGAGTCCTTCCGCATTATATCCAGCAGGGAAAAGTACTCTATAACGTAATGTGTCTCCGTTTAACCGATACTCTCTACCATAATACTGATCAGGCTCATAATTTTTTGCTGCATGTGCAATAAATAGAAAGCACATACAAGCCACCATTAGTATGATTTTTTTCACTGATACCATAAACATCACTCTGTTTTTTATTGTCAACTAAATTGATTTAGCAAATATATTCTTATTTTCAATATCGACAAGCATTCCAAGCCATTAAAATTAAATTTTGCTTAGAAAGGTTTTTTTTTTATCTTTGCCGACCATAAAATGTATTCGGTTGCTTTTTCATCATAACAATTGGATTCAGGAGTGCAAAATATTGAATATAAATTAAATAATAATATAAATTCGTTAAGACATGAATAGACGAGTTGTGATTACGGGTATGGGTATTTACTCATGTTTAGGTAAAACATTAGACGAAGTAAAAGAGTCTTTATACAATGGTAAATCAGGTATCATCTTCGATCCTGCCAGAAAAGAGATGGGATTCAGATCTGCATTAACAGCAAAAATGGAAGTGCCAGATTTAAAAGGACAACTTAGCAGAAGTCAACGTGTTTATATGCCAGAAGAGGCTAAATACGCATATGTAGCTACCTGTGAAGCATTGAAAAATGCTAACATCGACATGGATTTCTTAGAGAAAAATGAAGTAGGTTTACTATATGGTAATGACAGTACTGCTGATGCTGTTGTGAAAAGTGTTGACACCATGCGTGAGAAAAAAGACACTACTTTAGTGGGATCAGGTGCCATCTTCCAATCCATGAACTCTACGGTAACAATGAACTTAGGATGTATCTTTAAATTAAGAGGTATTAACTTGACTGTTTCTGGTGCTTGTGCAAGTAGTTCACATGCTATCGGCTTAGGTTCTCTTCTCATCAAATGGGGATTGCAAGACTGCATAGTCTGTGGTGGAGCTCAGGAAGTCAACCCATTCTCTATCGGTAGTTTCGACGGTATCAGTGCCTTCTCAGTAAGAGAGGACGATCCAACCAAAGCATCTCGTCCATTCGACCGTGATCGTGACGGATTAGTTCCTGGTGGTGGAGCTGCTACCGTTATCATCGAAAGCTACGAACATGCAGTGAAACGTGGCGCACCTATCTTAGCAGAAGTGATTGGATACGGATTCTCATCTAACGGTGATCACATGTCACAACCAAACGTAGATGGACCAAGCCGCTCTCTTCAGATGGCTATCCGTGAAGCAGGCATCGACATCCGCACCATCGGATATTTGAACGCTCATGCAACTTCCACTCCTGTTGGTGACCGTCAAGAGGCAAAAGCTATCTACAATGTATTTGGCGATCATAGACCAGAAGTCACTTCAACAAAAGCCATGACAGGACACGAAATGTGGATGGCAGGTGCCAGCGAAGTTGTCTATTCAATGTTGATGATGCAAAACGATTTTATTGCACCTAATATCAACTTCGAAAATCCTGATGAAGATTCGGCAAAACTTAACATTCCAAACAAAAGAGTAGAAAAAAGTTTCGACACCTTCTTGTCCAACTCATTTGGATTCGGAGGAACCAACTCTACCCTTATCGTTAAAAAATTCGTTAAATAAATATATAAACTATGGAGAAACAACAATTTATTGACGAACTTAACCAACTTTTGGCAGAAGAATTTGAAGTAGAAGTATCAACCATTCAACCAGACGCTTCTATTAAGATGACTTTAGCCCTTGACAGTTTAAGTTTGATTGATTTAGTTGCTGTTATTGAAAACACGTACAAAGTAAAAATCAGTGGTCCTGAGATGATACACATCAAAAAATTCTCAGAACTCTATGACTACTTATACGAAAGAATTGAAAATAGTATTTTATGAAGAATACACAACCCCTATTCGAAGGAGAAGGTATCAAGGAGTTGATTCCACAAAGAGACCCCATCATGATGGTCGATACATTCTATGATGCCGATGAGATGGAATGCAATACAGGTTTGTTAATCAAACCCGAGAATATCTTCTGCGAAAATGGAGAGTTCTTAGAACCTGGACTGATTGAGCATATTGCTCAATCAGCTTCTGCTTTTGCAGGTTATAAAGAAAAACTAAAAAACGCTGAAAACCCTCCTATCGGATACATTGGTGAGATAAAAAAATTCAAACTGATAAGACGGGCTAAAGTGGGAGAACGTGTCTTGACGCACATTAAAACAGTTTCTGAGATTATGAACGTCTCTCTCATCAAAACAGAAGCTAAAGTAAACGATGAAATCATCGCTACATGCCAGATGAAAATTTTCATAAAAGAATAATCCATGAGCAAAACGGGTCAATCCTCATCTCCTCAGCTCACCAACCGAATTGAAGTCAAAGTGAGATTCTCCGAGGTGGACTCAATCCATGTCGTTTGGCATGGAAACTATGTCAAATACATGGAAGATGGTCGTGAAAGTTTTGGAGAGCAATATGGTCTAGAATACCTCACCATGTTCAACAATGGTTACACTGCTCCCATCGTGGATATGAAGCTACAATTCAAACAGAGTGTTTCCGTAGGAGAAACCGTCATCGTAGAAACAACGTACCGTCCATGCCGTTCTGCTAAACTAATCTTTGATTACGTTATTTATAACAAAAAAGACATGAGCGTCGTACTGACGGCAGAAACCACACAAGTCTTCATGAGCAGAGATGGAGATTTGCAACTCTCAAACCCGGATTTTTTCCAGAAATGGAAAGAACGCTGGAAATGAAGATGATTCCCTAAATTATTTTCTAATTTATTCATCAGAAATCTTTATTCAAAACAATATGCTAAAAGGAGATTTTTTCACTATAGAACAAATATCAGAGAAAGACGGGCAAACGGTTTTCTTAACCGTTATGAATGCCAGTCACGACATTTACAAAGGACACTTTCCTGGAGACCCAATATGTCCTGGTGTTTGTAATATCCAAACCATTCGCGAGTGTGCGGAAATCAAACTGGGCAAGAAACTCAAAATTGAGTCTATCGCTCATTGTAAATTTGCTGCGCTGATCACTCCTCAAGCATGTCCGAAGCTACTAATATCTCTTCTTCTGGAAAATAAAGAAGACGGTAACATCATGGCCATTGCTAAAATAACATCTCCTGATGAATCAATCTTATATCTAGAATACAAGGGGGAATATAGTATAGAACAATAAATCACATGCACCATGACGCAACTGGCTATATCGGTTTACCATTTCTTCAAAAAGAATAGATTCATATTTTGGATCTCATTACTTCTTAGTACCGCCTTCTTCGTTTATTTCGGAACAAAAATCGAATATGAGGAGGATGTTACTAAATTGTTGCCTTCTATCGAAAAGGAAGACAACTCAAACGAAGTGGTTTTTGAAAATTTGAAAGTTAAAGATAAACTGTTTATCATATTCAAGCCTAAACAAGACACAGCAGATGTTTTTCGCGTCTCAGCATCGGTAGATACCTTCATGGAACAGCTACTATCGAACCAAGTCTGTGCAGATATGCTGGATGAACCGCTATACAAAGTTGATGTTGACATGCTGAAACAAGGCATCAGCGAGTTGTACTCCCAGCTCCCTTGTTTTATCGACAGCTCTGACTACGCTCAAATAGATGCGCTCACCACCAAACAGGCTATCCAACAGCAGATGCAGGAGAACCTAATGACACTCTACTCCCCTACAGGTGCCATGTTTGCTGACGTAATCCTAAAAGACCCTCTCGCCTTCCGAAAAGTCTTCATGAATAAGATGAATGCTGTAAAAGATGGATTGGGGTCGAATTATAAAATCATTGATAAACATTTCTTTTCGCCCGATAGTGCCATCGCAATTGCATGGCTATCTCCTAATTTTATCACCTTTAATTCTAAATTGAGTAGCAAACTCATCAATGAAATAGACAAGGAGATTGAACGATACAATGAACTATATCCAGACATAGAGATCTATTACCATGGTTCTGCCCCTCAGAGCGTTTTTAACGCAAAGCAAATCAAGTCAGATCTATTCATGACCCTCTCTGTTTCCATGGCTATCATCTGTCTGATTCTTCTTTTATGCTACAGAGACCCTAAATTCATCATTCAGATGGCCTTGCCTATCGGGTATGGGTTCTTCTTCGCATTAACCATTATTTATTTTATTAAAGGTAGAATATCATTACTGGCTTTGGGAATCGGTGCCATCGTTTTAGGTGTCGCCTTGAGCTACTGCCTACATGTCTTGATTCACAAGAAACATGTTAAAAACCCAGTCAAAGTTATTGAAGAGCAGGCCGTCCCTGTCGTATTAGGTTCTTTAACTACCATAGGAGCTTTCATGAGTCTTCTGTTCACCCGCGCTGAACTACTAAAAGACTTTGGAATCTTTGCTTCTCTCGCTCTAATCGGAACGACAATGTTCTGTCTCTTCTTCCTACCTCAGTTCTTTGGTGAAAGTGACAAGATAAAGCCATCTCAAAAGGCCCTGGTATTACTCAATAAAATCAACACCTACCCTTTTGAACGAAAGACATGGCTCATTAGCGGTATTATATTCATCAGTATCCTGTGCATCTTCACTTCAGACTGGGTTAAGTTTGATGCAAACCTGAAACACATCAGTCACTATGAACCCAAAGTAATTGAATCACAGAAAATATTGGCTGAACATACAACAAAAGAATACCAAACGGTATATTTTGCAGCCACCTCCGCAAATCTTGATTCTGCCCTGACCTATAGTCGGAACATGGCAAAAACATTTAATGCGTTGGAAGAACTGGAGAAGATAGGTCCATTCACCTCAGGCCAAAGCCAACTGTTCCTACTGCAATCTGAACAACAGGAACGCATTGATCAATGGAACAAATACTGGACGGATGACAAAAAGAAACAAGTCATATCCGACATGAACGAGGCAGCCATCAACTGCGGATTCGTTCCCGACTCATTGTACACATTCCGTCAACTGATAGAGGATACACTTCATCATCCTTTCTCCTTGTACGAAAGCAATGCAATTCCTAACTCTATCAAATGTAACATGATAGAATACACCGATGGCAAATACCTTGTTCTGACCCCTATTCTGGTGAAAGAGGAAAACAAGAAAGAGGTTTGCGACGAGGCTACTGCACACGACCATATTGTCGTCATCGACCCATTCTATTATACCAGTGACATGTTGAAACTGATTCATGATGATTTCAATGTCACATTGGGAATTTCTTCCATATTTGTACTCATTGTTCTACTGATTGCTTATAGAAGCATCATATTAGCCTTTATTTCTTTCTTGCCGATGACATTAAGCTGGTACATCGTATTAGGCATCATGGGAATCTTTGGCATTCAATTCAACCTGATCAACATCGTTGTCTCCTCTTTCATTTATGGAGTCGGCGTTGACTATAGTATCTTTGTGATGGATGGACTGCTGACGGAATACCGAACCAAGAATAATCTGTTGGTGTTCCATAAAACAGCTATTTTCTTCTCGGCAATGGTGTTAATCATTACGGTAACATCTCTTCTCTTTGCCCACCATCCATCTGTTCGTTCCATCGGTGTTTCCACACTTATCGGAATGACCTCAGCAGTGCTGATCGCCTACTCTCTTCAACCATTCTTATTCTATTGGTTGATTAAACGACAAGCCGCACAAGGCGCAGCCCCTATCACCATCTTCAACATCCTCCATGGCGAAGTATTCTTCAATAAGAAACAGGAGATGTCCAACAAACAACAAATTCGCAACCTATATGAATACAAGGGTTACGAGGTAGAAAAAAGCATTAAAGCCGAACTCAAGGAGACTCACAACTATAAAATGCTAAATGGTCTCTTCCCTACTTCTGGCAAGATGTTGGATTATAATTGCAAATACGGATTAAAAGCCTATTGGTTCCACCTCAACTCAAAAGAGTTAGAGATTGTGGGATATGATAAAGATGAGTATGCTATAACCATCGCCAACAATTGTTATCAGAAAGACGACCGCATCAAGTTCACTTCCAACGAAGCGATTCTTGACAACTCTTTCGACATCATTACTATCAATCCATCCGACACCACTACACTCGACAAACTGAATGGATGTTTAACATCCGCCAAAGTAATAGTGCTCCACAAAGAGATGGCAGGCAAGGTGACGATCCCTACTGATTTCCAAAAAAGAGACGAAGACAACTGTTTCATCCTTTACACAAAAATATAAACATGAAGTTCGATGTAGTGATTCTTGGAGCAGGACTCGGAGGGTTGGAATGTGGTTACACACTCTCTAAAAACGGGTATAAGGTATGCGTTTTAGAACAGAACCCTCTATTAGGTGGTTGTTTGCAAACCTTTAAACGCAAAGGAACATCCTTTGACACAGGCTTCCACTACATTGGAGGATTAGCAGAAGGGCAACACCTCAACCATCTTTTCCATTATTTTGATTTAATGAGTTTGCCATGGAAAAAGTTGGATGAGACATGCTTCGATGAAGTCATTTTCAACGGCAAGAGCTATGCATTTGCCAATGGATACGAACCGTTCATCGAAACGCTAGCAAAAGAGTTCCCTAATCAGAAAGAGAATCTTAAACAATATATTGCCACCCTTAGCGAAATAGGACGGAATATTTTCCATAGTTTTTCCCCACGGGATGCAGAAGAGTTTTATCAATCCAAAGCATTCACCCAATCAGCCTATGATTTCTTGAACGAAACCATAAGCGATCCCACACTAAGGAATGTATTAGCAGGCACCTCTCTCAAGATGGAACTCCATCCCGAGAAACTGCCATTATATATCTTTGCACAAATCAACGACTCCTTCATTCAAAGTGCATGGCGAATTGAAGGAGGAGGAATGCAGATAGCCCAGAAGCTGGCGCAAAGCATTGAGCAGCAAGGAGGAACGATACGAACCCACGCAAAAGTGGTAGAACTAATAGAAGAAGAAGGACAGATTAGCAGAGCAATTCTCTCCAATGGAGAAGAGATTGAAGGTAGTTATTTTATATCCAACATTCACCCAGTAGGTACCCTAAACTTGATACATGAAAGCAAGGTGATTCGGAACATCTACAAACGTAGAATCACGAATATGGCCAACACCTACGGAATGTTCACTGCCAATCTGCAGTTAAAAGACGGAGAGGTTCCTTATTTGAATCGAAACATATACCTTTACGAGACCAATGATATCTGGTCGTATCACCACTATCAGGAAGGAAAGAAGACTGACTGCGTACTAGTCAGCTATCAAACCCCAGAAAAAGGACAATCCACCACTCGCAACATAGACCTTCTCACCCCTATGACATGGCAGGAGGTGTCCCATTGGGAAAATACCAGTGTGATGAAGAGAGGTGATGATTACAACAACATGAAAGTCCGCAAAGCAGAAGAGTGCATCGAACTTGCCACCAAGAGACTGCCTGAACTAAGAGGGAACATTGAGAACTGCTATACCAGCACGCCACTCACCTATACAGATTATACGGGCACCTATCACGGCAGTGCATACGGCATACAGAAAGACCATGCGCAATTAGCTTATACGATGCTAACACCTAAGACCCCCCTTAAAAATCTGTTCTTGACAGGACAGAATTTAAACCTTCATGGAATATTAGGAGTATCCATGACTTCCTTCTTCACATGTGCCGAAATAATGGGGATGGAGAAGATTCGAGAAGAACTCAGTTTATAAAATTTCACCAAAATATTTTGCCACGAATAAAAAATAAACTACCTTTGACCCGCTTATAGTGTACTACAAGAGGGGAAAGGATATAGATATAGGATAGGGTTTGGATGATAAAGAGCTGATGAGTAGGATAATATAAGTGTAAAAGAGAATACAATTATTATTAACTAAAACAAATAGAAAATGAAAAAAATTTTATCATTAGCAGCAGCTGCTGCAATGGCATTTTCTGCCAGTGCAGCATTAAGCACGACTGATTTTGCTAGCAACAACTACATCCAGGAATGGGGTCGTTTAAAAGTAGTTGGCAAGCAATTGTGCAGTGAAAAGGGTGAAGCTATCCAATTGAAAGGATGGTCTGCTTTCGGAAATTTTGACTCAAACTGTATGAGATCAGGTAGTGACTTGGATCAAATGAAAACATGGGGTGCAAACGTAGTTCGTTTGCCTGAGTATCCTAATTCACAGTGGGGACAATTCTCAGAGTCACAGATAAAATCTCTCATTGATGCAGCAAACTCTAGAGGAATGTATGTATTAGTAGATTGGCACATTTTGAAAACTAATGATTGTGGAAATTGCGGTGATCCAGGTAACTTTACTAATGAAGGTTCATTCGGTTCAAGTGCAACTACATTCTTCAAATCTATCGCATCATACGTAAAACAAAAAGGATATCAGCACGTGCTTTACGAGCTATGTAATGAGCCCGTTAAAGGAGTGTCATGGAGCAGCATCAAAAGTTATGCCGAAAGAATGATTGATGTTATCTACCAAAACGAAGGGTCTCCTTCTTCTACTCCAGTTGTTGTAGTAGGAACTCCAGAATGGGATCAAAAAATCATGGAAGCAGCAAGCAACCAGATAAATACCAACAAGGCACAGGTATTGTATGCGTTCCACCTATATGCTAACGAAGGTGATCACAAAAACATATACAATAGCCAGTTCTTGCCCGCCATCAAGCAAATACCAGTTTTCGTTTCTGAGTGGGGTCTTTCTACAGCACAACCAGAACTAGTAGGAAGCTATGATGATGTAGACGAGAGTTTCGGAAAAACATTCTGGAATGCAATGGGTGGTCAATACGGACAAAAAGTAAGCTGGTGTAACTGGTCTTATGGTAGCAAGAAAGAGGGTGCTTCATCTTTCATGAACTCATGTAGCGCAGACAACTTGTCAAAATCCGGAAAAATCGTCATCGAAATGTTAGGTGGTAATCCTGCTGACAAACCAGATGTAGGAGAGTGTGCCGCTGATCCTTTTGAATTCTCAACATCAACATCAAAGGATGTTGTATTTGCGGTATCAGGCTTCAACAATGGTGGTGAAGGTGTAGGCTACCACGATTGTAATAACACACCACAAGATAGTTTCTATACTGCTGACGGAAAAATCATCCAACCAACAGAAAAAGGCGAACCTGGTTGTCAAGCTGCTACTGCAGAAGGATATTGCGAATATAGAGCAGACGAGTGTGTGGATATCACAGGTTGTAACGGAGGTATAAACAAAGTTGGTGAAGGATACAACATCGGATGGATCTCATCTGGTGAATGGTTAAGATACTGTATCAATGTAACAGACCCAGGTTACTATTCTCTTGAGATGGTAGGTAACCCAACTACTGCAGGAGCAAATAACTTCTTAGTTGTTAGTGTCGTAGAAGGAGGACACAATGTAGCATGTGATCTTGATGCTAGTACACAAACAGAAATGGTAGAAATTGACGGATTCAATTTCCAAGAGTGTCCTGATGAATATTATGATCCATCAGAACCAGATGAACATGCCTGGATGCACTGGGGTTGGTTAAAGACTTCAAATCCTGCAGGAACTACCGTAAAAAATTATGGTGTATGCTTTAAAGAGGCTGGAAAATACACATTAGAGCTTGCTTTCCCTACGGGATTCGGTGATATGGGTTCTCTCGGTTTCACTTATAAGATGCCTTATACAGGCGAGGGCTATGGAGATAATGTGAACAACAAAGAAGTATCTTTAGGTTCTTCTTTGAATGTAAACATCTACTACAGCCAATCAGCAGAGACAATCAGCACAAATGCTGAGGCTTCTAAGATTGAAGTATTGGATATTGCAGGAAAACTTGTTGCTTCTGATAACGGCAAGCAGGTTAACGTTTCTAATTTGTCAACAGGACTCTACATTGTAAAAGTATATACTGACGAATTCGGCATCGTTACCAAACAAATCATCAAGAAATAATTTATTTATAAATTCATAAAAAGGGAGGGGAGTTTCCTCTCCCTTTTTTAAAATAAAAACGACATGAAACATTTAAACACATTAACTTTTGCCCTTTTGGCATCTATTGCATCTATTAGTGCAAGCGACAATGTTTTTGAAAATGCATTCTACGTAATTAAAGACGGAAAATTGGCTAATTCTTCAGTCGTAGAATATGACCCATCGATTATTTTAGATCCTAACAAAATAGTTGAAAACGTCACTGCACCAGACGGAAGCAATGCAGTTCAATATCAACAAATCACTACAGATACTAAAAATCTTCCAGATGTTAAGTTAAAATTCGGTACTCCATTGGATATTAACCAAAATTATATAATGTTCATGGAATATTGGATTCCTGCATCTCACGCAGGCTCTAACATATGTGATGGTAACAAACCTTTGTTTATTTTCGGATTGAATAAAGATTCTGTTTCATTAGACCAAACAGGTGTAAACAATGCAGAGTCAGCTATCTACATTGATGCTAAATTCGCAGCGACTGATCAATGGGTACAAACTTATAAATATGTATATATCAACCCATCTGTCACAAGCGTATATGGTATGATTCTTAGCTATGCACGTGAAAATGGCAAGGCAAATTTAACTGAATTCCCTTTAATCAAAACATTAGCATTTGTTCCTTCTGTTGAAGGCGTAAGACCATTCTACGCAGAAAACTTCCGCATACTGGGAGATACATGGTCAGAAACTCTATCCATTACCGGTTCTAGAAAATTCAAAGCTACAGAAATTGCAGGTGGTATCAAGCCAACCATAACTGAATATGATTTGACTAATGATAATGGAAAAGGTCTTTCATTGTTTAGAGCATACGAGGGTGAAGGATCAGGTAATCAAGACGGTTCTGGCTATTTGGATGACGAACATTTCCATACATTACTTGTTGAGGGAGATAGAGAGCCAATTACAATTGAGAACATCCCATTACCTGCTGGTATTTCTCAAATCCACTCAGAAATGTTGGTAAAAATGTATCCAAAAGGTGATGCTGATTTAGCTGATTTCGAAGGCATAGATGTTCCTATATCTTTCGTATTCAACGATGCTGCAAATACAGAAATCAATATCATTGAAGGTGATTCATTAAAGGGTATTTGGGAGAAGAAAATGGCAGTGACAAATGTTCCTGCAGGCGCTACAACTGTAACCCTTAAGTTTGCTGCTATGGGTGTTGCATATATTATTGATGATGTTATCCTTTCTTCAACTACTTTCACAGATGCAGAGGATTTCTTGGCTGAGAACAATGCATTCGAAGTAAAAGCTTACATAGATGCAAACGGAAATATCGTAGTATTAAATGGTGAATTACAAGCTGTTTATAACTTGAATGGTTCCGTAGCTTCTGTAAATGACAAAGCTATCATTATCTTAGTTAAGAACGAAGAAGGAAAAGTTGCTGCTGCTAAATTGATTAGAAAGTAATTGTAACATATCCATAAAAAAATAGGCTGATTTTTTGAATCAGCCTATTTTTTTTGTAACCATTCCTCCTATTTCGTTTTTTATTGTATCTTTGAAAATCAAATTTCAAGAAAAACACCAACACTTAATATCAATTAAAACAGACAAGACATGAAGAAGATATTTTCTATACTAGCTGCTGTCGCATGGACTTTTTCTGTCCACGCAAGTTTAAGTACATCTAACCATGCCTCCAATAACTACATTGAAGAATGGGGCCGATTAAAACTAGTCGGTAATCAGTTGTGCGACGAAAACGGAGAGAGAATCCAGTTAAAAGGATGGTCAACTGCTGGAAATTTCGATACCAGTTGTCTTAAAGACACCAACGCCTTAAAACAAATGAAAGAATGGGGTGCCAATATCGTGAGACTCCCCCAGTACATCAACAACAAAAGCTATAATTCTTTTTCTGAAGAAGAATATAAAAGATATATTGATGCAACAGCTGATTTAGGAATGTACATTTTGGCAGATTGGAACGTCTTGAAATCAAATGATTGTACCGAATGTGGAAATCCACATAACTTTATAGAAAAAAGCAAATTCAATACCAGCGCGACAACCTTCTTTAAAACCATTGCCTCCTACGTGAAAGAGAAAGAATATAAACATGTGCTCTATGAAGTATGTAGCGAACCTGCCCCTGATGTCACATGGGACAGTATCAAGAGCTATGCTGAAAAGATGATTGATGTCATCTATCAGAATGAAGGTGCTCCTACCCAGACACCTATTGTAATAGTAGGAACTCCTAATTGGTCCCAACGACCATCGGATGCGTTTAACGACAAAATCTCCACAGACAAAGCTCAAGTAATGTATGCTTTCCACGTCATGGATAGCAACGAGTTTGACCCCACATCTAATTCATCGAAACTAAACGTATATAAAAGTGCCATCAGACAATTACCTGTTTTCATCTCTGAATGGAGTATGTCAGATGGAACAACTAACACAAACAGAGAATTAGGAGTGGATTTTTATAATGCTACAGAGGGTATGTACGGACAAGTAGTAAGTTGGTGCAACTGGTCATGGAGCAATGATTTAGACGACAACTCTGCTTTCAAGGGCTCCTGTGAAAACGCTGAGCTATCCCCTTTCGGAAAAAGAGTTGTTGAGATGCTACAGACAATCTGTTGTACTCCTCCCCCATGCTGTGATCCATGCTACGGAGGTACCCATTTTGAATTCTCCACAAAGATGTCTTCCGAAGAACTATTCAAAGTATCCTACTATAAAACAGGAGGAGAAGGTGTATCCTACCATGATGAAAATGATACGGAAGATGAAAATCTAGACCAACCTACTGTACTAGGGTTCCCTGGATGTCAGGCTGGCGTTGCGAAAGGATACTGTGATTTCAGAGCCGATGAATGTGTGGATATTTCTGTCTGCAACGGAGGAATCGACAACATTGGAGAGGGATATTACATCGGATGGATTTCTAAAGGTGAATGGCTGAGATATTGCATCAACATAAAAGAGCCAGCTTATTACTATGTGGAAATGGTGGGCAACCCAACTTCATCTAAAAAACCGTTGTACATCTCTGTCGTAGATAAAGGTTCTGTAACATGTGACATAGATGCCAGTACAGAAACAAAGGCAGCCGAAATTGACGCTATCTACTTTGAGAACCTTCCTCAAAAATACTATGATCCATCGGCTCCAGCTGAAAACGAGCTGATGCATTGGGGATGGTTAAATCCATCTAACGAATCAGGTACTACAGTTAAAAATTATGGTATATGTTTGAAAGAAGCCGGAGAATATGATATTCAACTCTCCTTCCCTGAAGGTTTCGGTGATATGGGATCTTTACGGTTTACTCCTGTAAAAGCCTATACCGGTGAAGGTTGGTTAGGCATCAATGACAATCCAGCTGCAGCTAACGTGAAGATCCATTACGACGCATCTACCGAGGAAGTGTCAGTAAATGCAGCTTTATTTAAAATGGAAGTGCTGGATTTAACAGGAAAAGTTTTGATATCTGACAATGCTCAAAGCATCAATATAGAAAACTTAGCGAAAGGTATTTATATTGTTAAAGCTTACACCGAAGAATGGGGCATCGTAACGAATCAAATTCTTAAAAGATAAAATCTATTTCCCCCTGAATGGTATTTTATGTAGAGACGCAATGCATTGCGTCTCTACATTTTTTATCACATTGCGTCTCTACATTTTTTCATCTACAACATTGAATTAATCATCTGTATAATTGTTGGCTGCAGACCAATCCATGAAACCATCATCCAAATTACGGACAGGATATACTTCCCAGGTCTTATCCTTATGAACGATGATAGCCACTCCAGACATGAAATTGATCCATGTTCTATTGCTAACAAAATCAATTTTCTTGTTGCTTACCCATTCTACTAGCGGAATGGTTAGATAGTCATGACTCGTAAACCAAGAGAACTTTTTGCCAACAGTCATTGCACACAATGTGTTGATGACCTCTGTTGCTTTTGTTCCTACACTGGAAGCGTTGTTGTCGTAGTATTTACAAATATTGCTCATGCCACTGGTACTTCCGACAATGTAACTGCCATCTATCACACTAACAGGATTGAATACATCGTCTATACTGGTCAGACTACTATCGTTTCTTCCCATGGCAATGCAATAGCTGGTCTCTTTACAGCGAGTAACAGATGTGGAACCATAGAATGTTCTGTCGGCTGCTATGCCTCCAACATAATGCTCCCCCACTTGTTTTGCCCATAATTTACCATTTGGTGTCAATCCACCCGTCGAAGAATAGTCTTTTCCTCTTTTTGAGTGTCTGACAAGATAGATGATTCTGTCAGTTGGCTTTACATTTGCATAGATGTCGGGACCATAGTTCCAATCCTGAGTAGTGAAACTATAGGTGTTAACACTCGCCCTTTGATATGGTTTGTTGTAACTAGCAATCTCTTCTACCGAGTCCAAATTCAATTGTACGTTTTGCAGTTGTTGCGACAACGTTTGATTAACTGTTGAAATAGAATCCAATCGGGTAGCTAATGCATTAACCAAAAGACTCAACTCATTGAGTTGGTTTTGTAGCGCTCCGCTGCAACCTGTGCTGAGAATGTCTGCGATTGAGTCGCGCGTAAGGTATTTTGCATCGTTATTAAATGCACTGACATTCGTTGGAACGGTAGGCAACTGATTGGCAGTGACGTAGTTCTTGTCGTTTTGCAATTCAGAAACCTTGGTTGGCACTGTAACTACAGGTACCTCGTTTAGAGTGATGTATTTAGCATCGTTAGTTAGCTCACTTACTCTAGTAGGTACATCGCTAAGAGTGATATAATGAGCATCGTTGTCCAACTCGCTCACCTTGGTAGGGTTGGCAGGGACTTGCTCGATGGTGAT
>CACXCA010000079.1 GCA_902766045.1 uncultured Bacteroidales bacterium | reverse complement strand
ATTGGGAATGGCTTCGGGACACTCCGCATTCAGCCTTTTAAAAAGATAATTCTCACTATCGATGCTGAATGCCTCTGCGGTGATGGAGAGTGCAATCACCTCTAAATCAGAGAAGGTCGGCACAACACCACATCTCGCTACATTTCCCTTCTCATTTACTCGATTTCCTACGAATTGTTTGCAAATTCCAAGAATTTCTCTAAAATTTGTAATGAGGTTGCGCATATCTAAGACAATGAATGGCATTTGTTTTGTTTTCGCACTACTAAAATGCTAAAAATTAAGAAAATACGCAACTTTTTTATATTTTTTATTATAAATTTAATTCAACCAACAGGTATACTGAAATATTATGAAGTCATATATAGCTCTATGCACCGCAATGTGTTTTCTCTTTTATTCTTGCTCAAATCAAAGTCAGCAAAATGAATCCTTCGAGGGTAGTGGAGCTGATTATTCTCCTGTAGAAGCAATAGAAGAAAACGAGGAGGTGGAAGAAGATGTGAAAGAGGAATATGAGGAGGAAGAAGAGGAGGAGGAGGAAGAAGACCTTGATGACTATGATGACTATGAAGATGAAGATGAGATTGCACAAAGAGTTATTGATAGTTTTAAAGAAAAGGGGGATAGCCCCAAAGATGTAACTCCAGAAAATTGGGAGATAATAAGCAAGGCCACGGGAGACCTCAATCAAGACGGATACGATGACCTTGCCTTCTTCTGCAGGAAAAACACATCAAAACAGGAAGACAAGGAAAAAAATTATCACAATATTTACTTCGCCATCTATTGGGGAGACAGAGATGACGTTTTTACAAAATATAGAGTATATGCTGGCTTAGTTAGTCCTCAAGATGTCTGCCTATCTTACGAAGATTTAGACGTATCAATATCAGACAGGCATATCCTCACAATGTACGTTAGAATTTTCCTTGCATGCGGGAGCTGGACCAACCCAAACTTTTCCGTTAAATATCGTTTTCAAGACGGCAAACTCTACAGAATAGGGTATGACAGCCAAACGTTCCACAGAGCCACTGGAGAAGGTTCCGACGTTAGCATCAACTATCTAACAAAGAAGATGAAGTCAACCTCATTCAACGCTTTTGAAAACGAAAATAGAGAGACAACGTGGAGTGATTGGAATAGTCCACTAAGAGAGCTTGGCGACGGAGAATTGGATTATGATTTTTAGAAAGAGCAATAACTACGGGCATAATTAGGTCGCTTTTGGTGGCGAATTTCATTCCACGGCAAGCACTCTATACTGAATTTTAAGAATCTGTTTAAATTATATTGAAATATTTTGTTAAGCATCAGAAAACAGAAGGCTAATTGAATCATAGCCACTGCGGTTTCTGCATGAAACTCGTAGTCGATAACCAACCTTCTGAAGTTTTCTAACCAAGCGAAAAATCTTATCAAACTGATAATCAATATTTAAATTTATTTTAGAGGGATTTTTTAGGTCTCTCAAATTAGTTTTGAATTAAATTCAAACAAATTCTTATTATAAATTTAATTCAACCAACAGGTTTTTTGGTTCAAATATCAAAAAAGCACTGCAAGAGGGAGATTTTTTACAAAAAAAGCACTGTAAGAGGGATTTTTCGTCCGCACCCCCTGCAACATTGTACAAAAAGTTTTAATCATACTTAAAACTCTTCCAAATTTTTACAAAAGTTTTAATTGTATTTAAAACTTTCATATATTTGCGCAAAAGTTTTAAGTACATTTAAAACATTCGACAATGAGCAAAAGAAGGGAAATTATAGAACGGAACGAATATACATCTCGCATACAGCCATTTATAGGCAAGCAGATTATAAAAGTGTTCACAGGGCAACGTCGTGTGGGTAAGAGTTGTTTGCTTCAACAAATCATGAACAAAATCAGTCTCACACAACCTGACACAGCATTAGTCTATATCAACTTAGAGGAATACGAACTCTCAAAAATCAGAACTGATGAGCATTTGCATCAATATATCACCACACACACATCTCCTGATAAAAAAACGGCATTGTTCATTGATGAAATACAGAATGTCAATGGCTTCGAGAAAGTCCTCCGTTCACTTTTACTTAACGAATCTTTCGATATCTATGTGACAGGTAGCAATGCCAAAATGCTCTCAAGTGAGTTGGCAACTTACCTGAGTGGTCGTTACATAGAAATACCTGTTTATGGCCTTTCGTATCCCGAATTCATAGAATTTAACAACATTGCCGATTCTGATCAAAGCTTTGAAAAGTATGCACGATTCGGTGGACTGCCTTTCCTTCGTCATCTTCCTCTTGAAGAGTTAATCGTCACTGATTATCTGAAATCGGTTTATTCCTCCATCTTATTCCATGACATAACCGAACGGTATCAAATCCGTAACACTTTGTTTTTAGAAAACTTAGTGAAATTTCTTGCGGATAATGTTGGTTCACTTTTTTCGGCAAAAAACATCAGTGATTATCTGAAATCGCAGTTTTCAACATTGTCAGTCAACCAAATACAAGCATACGCAGGTTATCTATGCAATGCATTTATGCTTCATAACGTGAAACGATATGATTTGGCAGGCAAACGGATGTTTGAAGTAGGAGAGAAATACTATTTTGAAGACCTAGGGATACGTAACGTGTTGGTGGGATACCGGTCCAAAGATAAAGGGAAGATACTTGAGAATCTGATTTTCAAGCATTTGAAATATTTAGGATATGGTATAAAGGTGGGAAATATGAATGGACAGGAAATCGATTTCGTCGCTGAAAAGAACAATGAGCGCATCTATATACAGGCTGCCCTTGCCATAAATGATGAAGAGACGGAGAACCGTGAATTTGGCAACCTATTGAAAATCAAAGATAACTATCCTAAGTACGTCGTCACATGGAATGGCTTCGAAGGCAATACATACGAGGGAATTGAGGAACTTTCCGTTCGCCAATTCTGTTCAAGAAAAGATTTCTGAAAATAACAACGACAATATGAACATACTGATTATCAATGGAAGTCCGCGCAAAAAGGGACTTGTATCACAAATGCTGGGCATCATGCAGGAAGAGGCTCAGTCGAACAATATGACAGTGGAGATGGTCAATATCATGGACCTCGAGATGAAACCCTGCATCGGTTGCATGGTCTGCCGAACCAAGGAGAAATGTGTGCTGCCAGAGGATGACACGCTGAAGGTGTTGGAGAAACTACGTTGGGCAGATACCATCATTATGGGAGCGCCGTGCTACTGGGGCAATATCCCCGGACAGATGAAGGTGCTATTCGATCGTTTGGTCTATGGCATGATGCGAGATACTCCTCGCTTTCCTGAGCCACTGATGAAGGGGAAGAAATGTATCCTCGTCAGCACTTGCACCACACCTTGGCCGTTCAACATCTGGTTCAAGCAATCACGAGGCGCCATCCGTGCCATGCGTGAGATTTGTCGCTACGCAGGCTTCAAGATTGTCAAGGAAATAGAGCGGGGTGGAACAGCAATGAAACCCCAACTGACGGACAAGGACAGACAGAAGTGCATTAAGGCGATTGATAAGGTGAAGTGATAGGGTTTATTAAGAATCTAACGAATTTAATATAGAGAACCCATTTGTGTTGATTTTTTTATATATTTGACCTCTAACCAATTAATAAGGAACATATGAGCAAAAAAATCGGATATTTATTATTTGGCATCTTATTGAATTGTATGCCTGCAGTTGCAAGTAAAGCTTCAGTATCAGCCGTTTCTCTCGTGAAAGAAGATTGGCTTAGTCGTTTGAATGAATATTGGAATAAAGGCCAATTTGATAGTGCGTTGGTTTGTACGAACAATCTGATCTTACTTGATAGTACAGATACCAAGGGATATACATTAAAGGCTGCCGTTTTGAATGAAATGTATCGTTATGAAGAGGCATTGGAAGTCAATACAAAAGCTTTGAACCTTGATTCAAACAATAGCTTTATTATTGTCAGACAAAGCACTATTTTGGGAAATTTATCTCGTTATGAAGAAGCATTGAAGCTACTAAATGATGCGTTGGAAAAGTCCCCAGAAGATCCACGTCTTTATCTCGAAAAAGCTCAAACGTATGCTTCGGCTAAAGATCCAGCTAATGCAATAGCTGTGTGTGAGACACTCCTAAAACTTAAAAAGATAGAAGATGGAGACCGTTTTCAAGCACACTCGCTGATTGTTAAATGCTCCTCTGCCTCATCATTGGACAAAGCCGTAAAGAACATGGTGAAGGATATGGGTGCATCGGATTATCGTACGGCAGCATTTGTCACAAAAGAATATAACTCGCGTTCTCTTTATAAGAAGGGAGATAAATATAAGAAGATAGCTTTCGAATTACGTGAGAAAAACAAGATCGAAGATAAAACGATGTTCATAGATGAATATAGGCATTCTAATGCTATTGTTCAGGTTTATGAATATTTTGATCCTAAGGAGGCGAGAGGCATGTCTATCCAGTATGTGTTTAGAGTGTTTGATAATCAAACATACGAGTGGATGTACAATATTCGTGTGGAGTATGTTGCGGATTATTTTGGTCAGTATAAATCACAGATGGCTGTTATGGCAAAACTTAGTCAGGATGGATTCAGAACGTACTGGGAAACATTTAGTGAATTGAAAAGTACCCCATATGAAAAGTGGATCAATTATGCGAATCAAATCATTGATGATAAATTGAAGGTGGGTTCTGCTACGATATTCAATGGTAAGGATCAGGGTGAGGACAAAGATGGAGGCGATGAAGCTTCTACAGAAGAGAAATAATTACTGAAGAAGAGATTTTGATTGATCATTCAAACAGTTCAATTGTTTGGCATCATATAAACGCTGGATACAGATGGCTTTGACAGAAGAACGCTTGGAAGGCACCAACAGCGAGTTGGCAGCGCAAGCGGTATATCACGAGGTGAAACAATCGAATGATTTTGTTGGGTTTGCGAGACAATTCATCTTCAGTTCAGAGCACCGTGTGGCACGCAATGCCCTGTGGGTGCTTACCAAGGCAAGTGACAAAGAACTCTCGCAACTACAGGGAATGCTACATGAACTGACCGCCCTTGCCATGCATACGAGCGACTCTGCGGTAAGACGCCTCTCCCTGAACATTGTGTTGCGCCTTAAGATGGAGGAGGATGATCTTCGGACCGACTTCCTCGACTTCTGCTTGGAACACATGATGGATGTTCGGGAGCTCCCTGGTATCCAGTCCCTTTGCCTGAAACTCGCCTTCCGTATGTGTCAATTCTACCCCGAACTGATGGAGGAACTGAAACGCACCCTGGAAGCAATGGAGATGGACTACTATACACCTGCCATCAAATGTGTCAGGAATAAGATATTAAGTGGGAAAATGAAGTAAGTATGAAACAGGAAATCAACCCTCAAGAGACCAATCGGGCGTATGCCTTCGAGATGTGGATGAAGTCGCCCATGCCAATGGTGACACTCACCAAGACCTTCGACGTGACCCGTCTCCTCAAGCAAAGCAAGAGGGGAGGGTGGAAGTTCACCATGCTCCTATGCTGGTGCATCGGTAAGGCGGCCAGCCGCATCGAAGAGTTTCGGATGCTGCCCGAAGGTGATAAGCTGTACCGATACGACCAACTTGCCATCGACGTGATCGTGAATAACCATGCGGGAGGCATCAACTCCTGCAGCATCCCCTACACGGATGATTTGCAGCAGTTCAATGCAGACTATCTCTCACGGACTCAATCGGTAAGCACATCCTGCGAGAGCATCACCATAGAGGATGCCATGGTAATCGGCACCTCCGCCATGGTGGAGACGGAGCTCGACAGCATCGTCAACCAGTACAGTGGCGTCTTCAACAACCCGATGGTGATGTGGGGGAAATACCGCAAGGGATGGTTTAAGACCACATTACCCATCTCGTTCCAGTTCCATCACACGCAGATGGACGGTGGGGATGCTGCACGGTTTCTGGAGGAGTTGCAATGGTGTATTAATGAGGGAGGGAGATAGGCTGAGATACGATTGTATTAATATGCACAACAATTCTGTTCTTTTCAGTAAAATATTGACGACAATTTCTATCTTTGCAATAAGGAATAAAATGTCATGTTTAAATAATCATGGCTATATTCTACAAGTCCCCACCTTTTTGAAGGAAACGAGTGCGACATCCTCGTCTCAATCAAGAGAGTCAAGGACACATTTAGTTGATGTTTGAAAAAATCTAAAAGTTAGGCAGAAATGAAAAAAGAAAAAATTGACCATGATGAATCTAGAAAGGGATTCAAACCTGAGGAAAAGGGTGTTTTCTTCCCTGTTGCCATATCTGATGCAGAATTGCCAGCGTGGTATGGAGAGTTCTTTAATTCCATTAAGGCTGAGATTTCCAATTCTCGTCGTAAAGTGATGGTTAGTGCCAATTCTCAGATGATGATGATGTACTACCGAATTGGCAAAAACATATTGCAACAGCAAGCATCCGAAGGATGGGGTGCCAAAATCATAGACAAACTTTCGGCGGATATTAAAACTGCGTATCCTGAGTTGAAAGGGTTCTCTCCCCGTAATCTGAAATATATGCGTAAATTTGCTGAAATTTGGTCTGATGAGGAAATTGTGCAACGCACCGTTGCACAATTATCGTGGCGGCACAACATTTGTCTGATGGAAAAGATAAAAGAACCGAACAGACGTCTTTTATATGCAGCGGCGTCTTTGAAATACGGTTGGAGTCATAATATTTTGGATTTACAACAGCAGGCATACACATTAGAGAGAGAAGGCAAACTCCCGAACAATTTCGATGCGACGTTGCCTGACATTGATTCGGATATGATGCGATATCTTTTCAAAGACCCTTTTTTGTTAGATTTCACTGGTGCTGACGCCAATAGCAGGGAAAAAGATATTGAAGACGCTCTGTCTTCCCATGTCGAGAAATTCTTACTTGAACTTGGTCAAGGATTTTCGTATGTTGGCAGGCAGATTCATTTGGAACTAGGCGGAGAAGATTTTTACATTGACATGCTTTTTTATCATCTTAAATTACGTTGCTTTGTTGTGGTTGAGTTAAAGGCTGTTGACTTTGAACCGGGCATGATGGGGCAATTAGTGATGTATCAAAACATTGTTGATGTTGTACTAAAACATCCTTCCGACACTCCAACAATCGGTTTGCTACTTGTAAAAAGTAAAAAAGAGATTATTGTCAGATATTCATTGGATTCGGTAAATAAACCTATTGGAGTTGCTTCGTGGGAAACAGGATTAAATACCGAAATGACCGACAAATGGAAATCTGCATTGCCGACAATCGAAGAAATTGAATGTGAATTAAAAAAACAGGAATAACTTTAAAACAAATTATGAGCCAATACAATTCACATAGATCAAGCAGCGTAAAAATTTTAATTTTAAACCATTGTCAGAGCAGGTCATCGGAAGAGAAAAAAGTAAAAAAGTCATGAACATACTAATCCTATCAGGAAGTCCACGGAAGGGTGGCAATACAGATCAATTGGTGGAGGCATTCGTCAGGGGTGCATCGCAAAAACACACGGTGGAGGTCGTCTCTGTCCACGACCACAAGGTGGCGCCCTGCATGGGTTGCAACGCCTGTTTCAAGAGCGAAGAGCACGTCTGTGTGCAGAAAGACGAGATGATAGATATCTACAACAAAATGAAGCAGGCGGATATGCTGGTGATCGCCTCACCCGTCTATTTCTACGGTTTGAGTGCGCAGTTGAAGGCGATTATCGACCGTTGCCACAACCCGATTCGGGATACCTTCAACATCAAGAAGATGGCACTCCTCTTGGTAGGTGCCGCCACGCTTCCCGAACTCTTCGATAGCATTCTTGCACAGTATCAGCTTTGTCTCAACTTTTTCCACTTAGAGGATGCGGGACGCATTTTGGTGCGGGGTGTGAAGGAGAAGGGGGACATCACTTCGACTGACGCATTGCGGCGGGCTTATGATTTGGGGGAGGGATTGTAGGTCCACGATGTTACCACATTATGTTTGAACCGTTCAGGACCAGAGGATTTTGTTTATTTTAACGGTATGAAAAAATTGGGGAATCCGCCAGCATGGCCCCATATCTCATGATTTTGATAGACCAAACGAACCCCTTTGCGGGTTATAAATGGACAATAGCGAGGAAGAGGAATATTATTTATATCTATGAAGTTTGGCAACTCATTTTTCAATTCTTCATCCGAAGTGATTCCAAGATAGGATTTTAACCCCTCTTTTAGCAGGGTATTTATTTCAGAGGTACTGTACTTGGAGAGCAAGTCAAAGCCATATTGAAACCCTATTTTTTTGTTGAATGAAGCCGCTTCGTTGACACAAGTGCTATATGCCGCATCGTATAAGTAATAGTACGTTTGAATGCTCATTGTCACGATTGAGTCGTTTTCGTAGATGGGGTGCGTCGTTATGGTCACCACCCAGTCTGCCTTCGGACAATTCTCGGTATTTTCGCAGAAATCTTTGATCTCTGATACGAATTTGTCAAACTCTCGTTTGGCATAAAGGTTCATTGCCCGTTCATCAGAGTAGCGCGTGTAATTGTATATATGTGCAGTGTCCCGATAGATGTAATCACGAATTGACTTATGAACCGTCAATTCCGACTTCATGCAAGAGTATGATGAATATGGGAAAGTGCATTTGACAGTAAAAAAGAACCAATGGTTGCCTATCCGCAAAGAATCTTTGTAGTCAAGCGTCTTATAGCATAATTTCAGCACATTGGAACGGCTAAACTCATATTCACATGAATCTTCCATAAAGTACATAGGCGGCAAGTCGGAAATATACCTATGACACGTGCAATCCACATTTATCGGTTCACTATTTGCATTGTTTTGTGCATCCGCAGAAGCGGACATAAGTAAAAAAGCGAGTACCGCACCGATGTAGCACAGATATTTACCTGAGCATTTATGATATATAAGCAACCCCATCATTCCTAAAATATTTTTTGATGAAAACCCAACAAATATAGACAAAAACTAACGTAGGAGAACTCCCCACAAACATTTCCATCTATTGCTCCTCTTTGCATATGTTAAAGAGGGGCAATAAACGATCACCCGTTGCAGTTTTTAAATGCACACTGATAGTTACAGAATCCATCACCGCATAGTCAAACGCAAAATCATCACAGGAAAAATATATCGTGTCATTGGAGATGCGATACGACCCTTTTTTTTCTTCTATCCCGAAACATACGTATCGAACCACGAAACTGCCATCCTCCCTGAAATATAGTGTACTACCACATCCGCCTCCCCCTTCATGAAAGGCCATTAATTTAATGGGTGCCCCCACATTGGGAAACCTGACGATCCCCATCGGAAAAGCGATGATTAGGCAGAGCGATACGCCCATCACCACGCATTCAATCACATTCTGTCTTGTTCGATCCGTCCCCTTTATCAATCGATATACTTTTTTGATTAGTCTGACGTAAAGGACTATAGAACAGACAAACAATAGCAAATAAACAAGTATAATAAACACCCCTAATTTCCCTTCCCACAGGAATTGCGTGTTTACCGCCAGAAGCAACAGAATGGTGAATATGAGGGGCTTGGATAATTTCATAAATCTATATAATTGAATGACAATCAATTAATCGTTATGTATATAATAAACAGCATTCGATAATGCATTTTTATCTTTTGCACGCTTCATATGAACTCTTATGGTGGTGGAATCCATCACCGCATAATCAAACTGATAATCATCACTGAAAAAATAGATAGTGTCATTTGAGATGCGGTAAGTACCTGTTTCATCATAAACTCCAAAACATATTTGTCTGTCACGGAAGGTGCCATCTTCTTTCAGATAAAGGGCATAGCTACTTCCCGCAACGCCTCTGCGAGATGCCTTCATGATGGCGGGTGACTCTATGTCAGTCCTTTGTATAATTCCATACGGCCAAACTGCTATTATGCATAATATCCCGAAAATGGCCACTAATTCAACCACATCCCGTCTATTCCAGTTCACAGGCAACAGCCCTCTTACACGTATGTATGCCACTAATTCAACCACATCCCGTCTATTCCGAACTTTTTCTCTCACGAGTTTATACCCCTTTTTAACAAAAAGTACGAAAAGCACAACCACACACACAAATAATATGAAGTCAATTAGAAAGGTTAAAAATCCCAATTCCCCTTCCCAAAGGAACTGCGTGTTTACAACAACGAACAATATAATTGCGAATATGAGTGTTTTAGATAGTTTCATGCTATTATCATTTTATTTATTATTTTTTATTCACCTCACAACCCCATACCTCACCACCGTATAGACCTTCCCATCCTTGATGGCTCCTTTGCGTATGGTAGCCTCCAGTTCATATCCGTTCTTTTCCAGCACCTTGGCGGAGGCGATGTTAGGGGCGAATACATGTGCGCTGATGCGTTGGATATCAAGCAGTTCGAAAGCTAGGCGAGTGATTTGCGCCACGGCCTGCGTCATGATGCCTTTCGACCAATGGTCCGTCTGTAGCATATAGCCCAATTCTCCGTCTATGCGATAGACATCCTCTTTACGCTCCACCGAAATGCTACCCACCACCTGCCCGTTCACCGTTACAGCACGGAATAGACCGGTCTTGCCCTCTGCCTCCGTCACCATGTTCAGCCACCATTCCGCATCGGAATCGGTGTAGGGGGAAGGCAGACGGTCGGAGAGATATTGCCTGTCAACCGCATTGCACAAGGCTTTCAGGCTCTCTTTGTCGAACAAGGTCCACTTGCGAAGTTGTATATTCATATCACATATAATTAAACGTTTACACCATACCAAGAATCCTCTTGGCCACATCTTCCGGATGGTCAACCAATAGTTGCCCGTGATTCATACCGGGGAAGATCTCGACGTGTGTATCTGGCTGGATTTCGCATAGATGCTTCGCCTGTGGTTTCGCCACGAAAGCCTCTTTGGTACCATACCAGAAATGGATATCCGCCCCGTGAATCGATTCTAGCTTATGGGTATAGACATCCTTGTAGCCGTCGCGCACCGATTTGCCCTTTCCATAAGGCCACACCTTCTTACATTCGTTCAACAACACGTCGAAATAGTGGGAATGGAAGATGAACTTCCAAAAGCCCGTGCAGTGATAGCAGGTCCACACGTTGAAACTCTGGTAATACCGAAGGGGATCCACGCACCACTTGGGAAGAGGCAACAATGGCGCCGCATCCATGATGGCATGGTCGATTACTATCTCATTCCGTTCCAAGATTCGGGACAGAATCTTTCCACCCAAGGAGAGACCGTAGGCAACGTCCAGATGTCCGTCCAAGTTCTCTCGAACATACCGAGCCGCCTGCATGGCTTGGTCATCGATAGAGGTATATTGCGAGGTCTGTCCCAACAGGAATCCGTCGATTCCCACTGCGACGATGTAGAAGTCGTCCTTCAACAAATCTATCAGTGGCAGGAATATCTCATGAGAGACTCCCAATCCGTGGATCAGGAGCAGACTTCGTTTCTCTTTATTTCCGTATGTGTGGAATAGCATAGAACTAGGATTAAATTACATCATATCGAATGCAAATCTATACAAATCACTTCATTTTATATCATATCGCATATAAAAAATATATAACCATGTGATTTTACATCCGATAGGATATAATTTGCTTAAAATCACATCCTCATATACGAACTGAAAATGCGATTATAAGTTGCCATAACTCGAAAAAATATCGAGTTGTGGACGGATAATAATTTTTATAAGTTGCCATAACTCGAAAAAATATTGAGTTGTGGATGGGTAATAATGAATTATTATTTATATTTGTGCAATAAAAAAAATAGCAATATGGGTAGTATCGTTGGCAGAAATAAAGAAATAGAAAGTTTGGAAACACTTTATAAATCAAAGCGTTCTGAGTTTGTTATAGTGTATGGACGGCGACGTATTGGTAAAACGTTTCTGATAAACTCTTTGTTTGAAAAGCGAATGACATTTGCGTACACGGGTGCTCGGAATCAATCTCAGAAGATTCAGCTACAACATTTTGCTGAGCAATTGAAACTATATTCAAAGTCAAGTTATGCACCAGAACTGAAAAATTGGGAAGAGGCTTTTAGTCAGCTGAAAGAGTTGATTATTTCGCTTCCTACGACAAAACGCAAAGTGATATTTTTTGATGAGATGCCGTGGATTGATACTCCCAAGAGTAGTTTTGTGGCTGCATTAGAATATTTTTGGAATGCTTGGGCGGCTCAGCGAAACGACATTCTATTTATTGCTTGTGGTTCATCGACATCGTGGATGGTGGATAAACTTATAGAAAACAAAGGCGGACTGCATAATCGTATAACCGCACAAATCTACTTACGTCCTTTTTCGCTTGGTGAGTGCGAACAGATGCTTGCAGCAAATAAATGTGTATGGGACAGATACACAATTTTACAATGTTATATGATTTTGGGTGGTGTACCTTTCTATTTGAGTCTTTTAAATCCAAAAGAAAGTCTTGCTCAAAATATCGATCGTCTCTTTTTTGAGAAAAATGCTGTGATGGGAAACGAGTTTAACGAGCTTTTCAATGCGCTTTTCAATCAAGCTGACAAATATATTGAGGTTGTTTCGGCTCTTGCCAAAAAACGAGAAGGATTACAGCGGTCTGAAATTATTGCAGAGACATCGTTGTCGGGTGGGGGACTATCAAAAATCCTTGACAACCTTGAGCGTTGCGATTTTATAACAACCTATTCGAAATTCAAGAAAACTACAAGAGATTCATTTTACAGAATATCTGATAATTACCTGCTCTTTTATTTTAAATTTATACGAGGAAACAATTCAAAGGATAGTCATTATTGGACGAACAATCTAACAACATCGGCAGTGATTGCATGGCAAGGTTTTAGTTTCGAGACGGTGTGTCTTCAACATCTCTCACAGATCAAAAAGAAGCTTGGAATCAGTGGAATAGCTACAAGTTCGAGTTCGTGGCGAAAAAAGGGCGATTCTGATTCTCAAGGCACTCAAATAGACTTGCTTATTGATCGAGCCGACCGAGTCATTACTATTTGCGAAATGAAGTTTTCTCAAGTGCCCTATTCCATTTCAAAGAATTACGAGAATAATCTCCGTATGAAGATGGCATGTTTTATCGAAGAAACTAAAACGCGTAAGACGCTTGCTCTGACAATGATCACAACGTATGGTGTTCTACAAGGTATTCACTCGGGAATCGTTAATAATGAGGTTGTTATGGACGATTTGTTTGAAGATTAGTAGGGTTGATGAGTTAAATATTGATAACAAATAGACCGTCCACAACTCGAAAAAATATCGAGTTGTGGACGGATAATAATTTTTATAAGTTGCCATAACTCGAAAAAATAGTGAGTTGTGGATGGGTAATAATTTTTATAATCACCCTTGTTTTACAACCCGAACCGCCCCCGCACTATGAATCCGTACGATAGGATTCGCATCGTTTTCAGCCAGCCATCGCAAGCGTTCCAGATAGGGTTTGACCATCATCGGGCGACGTTTGCCTATCACACGAAACATCTCTGGAGCCTCCATTCGCACCTTGTCATCGTTGTCGTTCAACAAGTTGGCGAACAGGGGCATGTGTGTCTCGTACGGGTCCGGCGTATTGGTGGCAATATTCTCCGACGCCCAGATGAAACTCAGGCGGACTTGAGGGACACTATCCGAAGCTAGACTAAACATCTTTTCCCAATGGGGCTGTACGAGTTCAAAGCGAGCCCGTCCGATTCTGCCCAACGCATTCAGTGCCCGTTCACGAAAGAGCTCATTGGGTGAATCCATGAACGAAGCGATCTTGCCGACGTATGGCGCAATTGTCTCCGGATATTGCAGTCCCATCTCCCCCAAGAGCCAGAGTGCCTTGGCAGTAATCTTCGGCGATTGGTTTTCAAGCAGTGAACCGACATAGGGGATGCTTTCCTGCCAAACGGTTTTGTCCTTGGTCAGGGCTGTCAGTTTGCTGTACAAGGTCTTTTCGGAGGAGTTATTTGGGGTGTTTGTGGGGGTCATAACTTGAGTTATCTCTCTTCTACAATTTGGTTCAACAAAATTAAGAAATAGGGTGAAAAAAAGTGCATAATTTTTAGGAAGGTGAAAAAAGTTTTTTCCACTGTTTCTTCCTTTCAACGCAAAAAAATAGGATGGAAAAAGTCTTGCATTTAGAATAAAATTCTATTTAAAAATTATATATAAAATATTATAAATCAATATAATAACTATTCAAAAAGTTTTAACGGGAAATTTTTGGTTTTGTCGAATGGATGGTACATTTTTGCACTCGAAAGTTGTTTTTACACAATGGAAATCACTATTATAAATATTTAAAATATATGATTATGACTAAAAAAATAGTTGATCGACTTCAGAATGAAGCAAAAGAATTTCTTACTGGGAAGAAATTAGTATTAAAGGGTGTAACTATCTTACCAAAAGAGATAGAAGTGTATTATTACAATGAAAAAGAAGGTTTTACAGACAAATCTGTTCATGGGAATGAATTACAACAGAAAAACAAGAATCATTTTTATGTACATAGATGGGGATTAAAACAAACAGATCCATATAAAGGGGGAAATCGTCCTGGATTAGATTTTGTACTCAGTGATGAAGAGAACATTTTTTATTCATATTTGATAAGAAGTGCAGTAATTAATGGTGGGGAACTTGTTATCGGACCCAATAAAGTATTGAAGAAGATTATAGAAATTAGCGGACTAGAACCAGCGGACATAGAAAAAGCGAAGGTGGATTTAATATCTGACAATAAACTTGATAATGTCTTATTTTCAGAGAGAATCAATCTTGGCGAAAATGCAAAAGATTACATTAGTTATAAGTTAAGAGCTGTACTATGCGATGAATACTATAAGGGAAGTAAATACCCTGCTAAAGAACGAATGATTGTCGATTTCCTTTTAGAAAAAATAAAATCGGGAGAGGTTTCTAAAGAAGAGGCAAAAGTCTATGCAAAAGAGAAACTAGGGTATATACCAACAGTGATAAAAGAGAAATGCAAATAAAAATTATCTTATGATCACCGCCCCCCAAACCACCACCGCATACTTCTCCAATCTTCTCCTCAAGAAGTGCCCTACGCTCTATCAAAGCCTTGACACTATCCTGCGGGAGAAGCAAGTGGAGTATCACCTCTTGCCCAACACACGGGACATCTGGTGCCGCGACTACATGCCTATTCAAACAAATGAGAAGCGGTTCGTGTTTTATAAATACAACCCAAACTACTTGCAAAAGCCTCATCTAAAGCGAACGATTACGGATGTGACGCAGATAGGAGAGGTGGATTGTCTGCGACAGGTTGAAGCGGTAACCTTAGACTTGGTGGTTGATGGAGGCAATGTGGTGAAGTGTGGCGACAAAATCGTGATGACAGAGAAGGTCTTTTTTGAGAACAGGGATAAATCGAGAGATGAAGTTAGACGATTACTCGAAGAGGCTTTCCTTTGCGACATAGTTTTCTTGCCATGGGATAAGGTTGAGACATACGGGCACAGCGATGGCATTATCCACTATGCGGGAGGCAATCGTGTACTAATGACCAACTATGCGGATTCCGACGCTGACATGGCCCGTAAGTTTACAAGGATTTTGGACAAACATTTTGAGGTCATTCATCTGGAATACAATGTGAAACGTAAGCACAGACGCAGCTGGGCGTACATCAATTTTCTGCAGATTAGCAATCTGATACTTGTTCCTCAATTAGGCATTCCCGAAGACGAACAAGCATTGCAACAGATAGCCAATGCATTGCCGCAATGCGAAGTGATGGGTGTACAGGCATTGGAAGCTGTCCGAAAAGGAGGTGCGCTCAACTGCATATCGTGGAATGTGAAGGGGTAGGTTTATTTTTGTGCCGAACTATTTTCCTTTATCCATCATCAGTATCTCCAACATCTCAGCAGGAGTGACAACAATCGGCTTCTTGGGAAAATGTTTGATATTACCCGTTACAAGATAAGCATCGTCTTTCGATATAGCCACCTCGTAGAAAACCACATCCTTTGCGTCGGGGAAGAATTCATTACTGCAAACACGCTCTGCTCTAACACCTTGTTCGTAAAACAGTCCGATGAGTTGCTTGACTAAATCCTTCGAAAAATTGAATTTAGAACGACTTAAAACATCAATATACTCCTCAAGAATCTCGTCGTTATAGAGAGGAATAATCCAACCTTTTTCGATTGCCTCAATCACTTTAATGGTTGCCGATTGTGCGTTATGAGTGAGCAACGCAGAAACAATCACATTTGTATCAATCACAGCATGTATCATGGAGCAACTGTTTTTGCATTCTTTCCCAATCGAGTCAATCGAATCTCTTCGTTAATCTCATCAAGCGTCATTTCAGGAAGACCTTGTTTTTGAGCTTCCTCCCGTAGTTTCCAAAACGCTTCCCAACCTTTGCTACGTGTTTCCTCTATTGGCGCAGCTTCCACCTCAAATGGTATCTTGCGCTTACGTACAACAGCATTGGCGAAGATGTTCATCGCAGTATTGGCGCTCATGCCAAATTGCGCACAAAGTTCGTCAAATTTTGCTTTCAACTCCGAGTCTAGACGGATGGTCATAGATACTTGTGCCATAATATTTCGTTTTATTATTTAATGCAAATATATATTATTTTACGGCAATATGACTGAATTTTATGTTAAATTAAAATCATTTCGAAAGAAAAATACTATTTACGTTAGGCTTTCAACCATTCCCATAATATTTTATATCTTTGTTACATGAACATTTAATCACCCAATATGATGGATTTAGACTCATCTCATTCACCTCGCCAAACCCTCCTTCAATCCCTCTCGCAGATCCACACCACCCCCATGGGTGTTGAGAGGATAAAGAGAAATCTACGCTTGTCGGAGGGGGATGTGGTGACCTATTGCAAGGAGAAAATCGCTTCCCCGAATTGTGAAATCACCAAGCAAGGGAAGAACTACTATTGCAAAATAGATGATATCATCATTACGGTCAACTCGTTCAGTTTCACCATCATAACGGCTCACATAAACAAACAGATATGAGAGTATTAATCGTTCCAATGGCAGCCATGGCACCGACGGCTGGTCCATCATATCGAACTCGGTGCATCGCAAGAGAAATGCAGAAAGAGGGTCTGGTGGTTGCTACCTGCCAAGCACAAGATGTTAACTATAAGCCGATTGAAGACATCGAGAATTATCACCTGACAGTGCCTTCGCCTATGGGTATGCCCTCGTTCGTCGGCACACATATATTCCCTATTGTCCAAAAGTTAGGCGTAAACCGTTTCAGGAGCGTCGATAGCTTCGATGAGGTGCTCCACCTGACGGGGAACACCGACTACGCCTACCTCAAGCAGAGTGTGGAGGATATCAGAAAAGCCATCAAGGCATTTCAGCCTGACATCGTCTATTCTGAGTTCAACATCTCTGCCATGCTGGCGGCAAAGCTGGAGAAGGTGACCTTGTATATTTCCGCCAGTTACCCGACACAACACAAATACAGTCATAACCCGAAATATGCTAAGGGCTTAAACAAACTGCTTCGTGAATATGGCTTGCCACCATTAACCTCATGTCTCGAACTGTTTGATTTCGCGGAGAAGAAATTCATACCGAGCTGCAAGGAGTTGGAGCCGATGCAGGACCCGAAGGTCTCGTTCTGCGGCACGTTCAAGAGCAATGTCACGGCTGCATCTGCCGTTCGCGACAAGGTACTCGTTTACATGGGCAATGGAACCATCTCACAACGCAAGATGGTGAAGGAGGTCTCCCGCGCATTCGAAAACACTGAATACCAAGTCTATATCGCAGGACAAGGGTTAAAGGAGCAATCCTTCAACAACATACATATCGCACCGTTCTTCAACTTCGACGCATACCTGCCGGAGTCTGTGCTGTTCATCAACCACGGAGGGCAAAACAGCATTGCGGACGGACTGCTCTATGGCGTTCCGCTCCTCGTTTGCGCAGGTAAGGTGTTCGAGCGGAAGTACAATGCACAGAGTGTCGTGAAGGTGGGAGCAGGCGAGGAGTTGTCCGTCGCCGATTTCACCTCGGAGGAGATTAAACGTGTGGCTTTACAGATTATCAACAACACTGAATATCAGAGAAATGCGAGTAGGATAGGGCAAGAACTGCGCACGTTAGGAGGGGTGTCGGTCATTGTGTCGAATATTCAAATTAAATGATTCTCAAAAAAAGAATAAAATGCGTTTCTCTTAGCAGAAAATCATTATATTTACATCAAAATAAAAACAGATGGAAACTATATTTGAATTTAAAGATTTAAACAAGAAGGGTGGAGTAGTAGATTTGTCACAATACAAAGTTTTGCTCCTTATCCTCGGTTTCCCATGTGATTAGATCATTATAAAGAATCAGTCGTTTTATTTCTTATGATACTTTACTTTTCAGGTTCGGGTAATAGTCTTGCCATAGCACGTCAGTTGGCAGAGAAACTGGATGAGCGAACAATGTCGCTCTATGATGCACTTGATGCTGATCTGCTGGATGAAAAACGTATTGGATTGGTTTATCCCACTTACTGGTTGGACGCACCAATGGCTGTGAAACAACTCGTGGCACAACTGACATTGCCGAAAAAGGCCTATACATTCATCGTCATCACTTGCGGCGCTTTGACTAACAATGCGATATGGTCTGTTCGTAAATTACTTAAACAGAAAGATATACAAGTTTCTTATTCTCATAAAATTCGTGTTCCCGATAGCAGTGCACTTGCGTTTGGACGTAATCCTAATGCACAAGCATGGAAATTTGATAAGTATGCTTCTCGCATTGATTTGATAGCCAGTGAGATACTTAATGAGAAACAACGATTGCATTTTAGTGGCTTCGACCCGTTTGGCTGGCTTCTGAATACTTCAGCAGTTTCTCGGAAGGTGTATCGGTTTACGTTGCCAGTGGTGAATCCGGATAAGTGTGTGGGATGTCAGATCTGTACAAAAGTTTGTCCGCAGACAAATATCCATCTTAGCACAGGAAAAGCTTGTATCGGCGACCGGTGTACCATGTGTTTGTCTTGTGTTCATTTTTGTCCGCATCAGGCTGTCGAGGTGGCAGGGAAAACTACGTTAGCCGAACGACAATATCATCATCCATCTATTGAGATGCACGATTTGATACGAAGGTGATTTTACAATTTAGATTAATAATAATAGAAAGATATGCCAACTTCAAAATCTTACGCAGAATTTATTCTTGAGCAGCTCTCGGGACTACCAGAAATCACTTCCCGACAAATGATGGGCGAATACATTCTTTATTATCGTGATAAAGTTATCGGAGGAATATATGATAATCGGTTCTTGGTGAAACCGGTGAAATCAGCACGAGAAAAGATGCCGGAGGCTCCTATGCAGTTGCCTTACGAAGGGGCTAAGGAGATGCTTTTGGTAGATAACGTTGATAATCGTGATTTTCTTGCAGAGCTGATTACGTCCATGTATGACGAACTGCCAGAGTTGAAGAAAAAGAAGAAAGCATAACAATGGGTTGGAATGAAAATGTTTGGGTTAATGTAATCTAATAGATGAGTATATGAAAACACAAGTGATAGTGACGAATCCTTTTGTGATGGGGATAGTTTTCTCAATCTTAGGATTGGTATCGCTCGTTGCAATGGCTATTGTTATCTACAATGGAGTAGGTAGTGATGATTTTTTCTATATGAATGAGACCGTGGAAGGTGTGACAAAAAGAGCCTATCGTCCAGGAATTGTTATATTGCTATTGACATTTTGGGGACTGGCTACTGCGGCATTCATTTTCGTAGGGGTGAAATTTTTACGTTCTAGAATGAAGAAGGCATTGGAAGAAGAATATCTGTCGAATTGCTCTTATGGTATTTCTACTGGAGTGATTTTCATACTCATAGGTCTCGTCTCTGCTGCAATCCCGATCGTTTTGTCTTTGGATGGGGTGTTGGCAGAACTGGGTACGGAGAAGACAGTAGTGACTTATCTTATGTGCATTCCTTTTGCTCTTGCTTTTATCATTATCGGAATTTATATGCTTAAGAAGCGATACGAAGTCGAATTCTACGATATGGATGGAGAATATTTTCAAGGATATCGAAAAAGCGTGAGTTATTACAAAGAGATATCACTAAATCGACGAAAGAAACGTCGAATTCTGTTCAACAAATGGAAAAAACGGAACAAGAAGGGCTAGATACAGAGGAAAGAATAAATAAGGCGGTTGAGCAATGTTTTGTAAACCAGTTGTTTCGTGATGAAATGGGAAAAAATTCAAATAAAAATTCAGAAAACGATTGGCATTTTAAAAAAAAGATGTACCTTTGCATCGGGTAAGTCCTATACGACCAGCTCCCTTCTAATCCCCCAGGGCTTGACCGCAGCAAGGGTACGTCGGTTGTAGCGGTGCGATGTAGATCGCTTACCTACTTGCCTCTTTAGCTCAGTTGGCCAGAGCACGTGATTTGTAATCTCGGGGTCGTTGGTTCGAATCCGACAAGAGGCTCAAAAAGATGAGGGCATATCTAAATGATATGCCCTTTTTTGTTTATGTTGTGTAATCTAGTATAAATAATGGAAAATCAAGAACAAAAGCCACAAAGAGGTGGAAAAAGAGAAGGTTCTGGACGTAAGAAAACAACCAGTAAGACGTATGGATTCAATGCTCCTGAATCGGTGGTTGAAATCCTTGAGAATGTACCTAACAAGACAGATTTCATCATTCAAGCAATTTTGGAGAAAAATGAACGAGAAAAGGGACAAAAATAGTCCCTTTTTTATATTGTAAAATTCTTCTATGTTGATGTGAATTTTCTTGCCTGTTGTGCTTTTTTATTTTTATAACCGCTTTTTTGTCAATTAAAGGAATGTTGGTGGTGTTTATTCAAAATCAAAGTCTCCGATGATATCTGTCCCAATGACTTCTCCGTTGTATTCTGCATTTTTACCGCTTTTGCGGAATGTGAATGTCTCTTCCTTATCGGTCAAGGATTCGGGTGTATGGTTGAAGAAGTAGAGTGTTTCGCACGGGTCATCACTGTTTTCGTCAACATGTATAGAGTGTACGTTCCTGTAGATGTAAAGTTCATCTTTTGCCCGGGTAAGGGCGACATATAGACATCTGCGTTCTTCCTCAATGGCATCTTCTCCGTTTTCCACCGCACGAGGTGTAGGATAGGAGGCGGGAGAGGCTTTTAGTAGATAACAGATGGAGGCTTCTAGACCTTTGGCTGAGTGAATGGTGGTCAGGATGCAAGCATCTGAATTGCCGTTTTCCGCTTGTTTGACAGTGGTTTCTAATTTGGGGTCTAAAACATATTCTGAGACGAACTCTTGGATTCCGCCTGTACCGATTGCCACTTCCTTTAATATATCAAAGTCTTGCTTTCTCCAGTTCCATTCCTCTTTGTACAGTTCCTTCAATCTTTTCTCCATGCTTTCAAGTGTTCTCGTGATGGCTTGAGCAGGGTCGAATTGCATTTGACTGATGTTTTTTAGCGTTTGTGTGATCTCTTCTTGCAATCCTTGTCCGGATAATTTGTCGAGACATTGATCCAGTGTTTCTTCTTCAATCACATTGTTGATGATACGAGAGGCGGTTACTTCCCCTATGCCTTTCCAGAGGAGTAGATAGCGCATCCATGCTAGTTCATCTTTGTAATTGGCAACGATGCGCATGGGAGAGACTACATCACGAACATGCTTGGATTGCATCAGACTGGTTCCACCAAAGATGATGTAGGGGATATGTTTGGAGATGCATTGAGATTCAACGGTTCGAAGTCCATATAGGGATCGGGAGAGAACCATGTTGTCTTCGTATTTGTATCCTTTCACGTTGAGGCTCTGTAGAATCTTATCGGTCACATCATTGGCTTCGTCCCATTCGCTTTCACAGGTGATGAATACGGGTTTCTTCCCATGACCTTTTGCGGCAGAGAGCTCTTTTTTGTAATCTAGTTTGGATTGATTAAGAATCCAATTGGATAGATCAAGTATCTCTTGAGTCGAACGGTAGTTGATGGTGAGGTCCATTCGTTCGGAGTTGGGTACCACTTCAGTGAATCGGTGCATGGTTTTGAAATCCGCCCCACGAAAGGCATAGATGCTTTGTGCATCATCACCTACACAGAAGAGATGACTCGTTTCGTAAAATGAACTGAGCAGTTCATACTGCAAAGGATTGGTGTCTTGCATCTCATCCACTAGGATGTGATCGTAACGGTTCGCGATATATTTACGAGCCGTCTCGTTCTTAAGCAGACCTTTTGCCACTACGTTTAATATATCGTCATAGTCCATGTATTTATGGACCGTTTTGTAGGCAAGATATCGTTTGATTATTTCAGTATAGATGGGTTTGTTTAACTCAATGCTTTTGTTGACTTTATCGTCATTGCTGGATGCATTGTCGTAAAGTTTCATCCTCATAGCATCCGATAGATTGCAACGAGCATTGATTGCATAAGAGTAAACATCGAGAACATTTGTAGGTTTGATGGCATGGTTCTCTTTGTCTTTTAATCCTTTTCCGCAAAGCAGTTTAATGCAGCTTTCGCGATCATCCTCGTCTAACAATGTATATTCGTGATGCATAAAGACTTTGGGATTGTTCATGATGATGTCCATACACCAGGAGTGGAATGTTTGTCCACGAAGACCTTCGATTGAGAGACCGCCAATCTCTGATTTGATACGTTCAACAATCTCTCGTGCAGATTTTCGAGTGAAACTGAGAATCAATATACGGCTGGCAGGGACTCCTTGTTGAATGAGGTGTTTGGCTCTCGCAATGATCGTTCTTGTTTTTCCAGTTCCTGCGCCTGCAATCACAAGCAGGTGTTTCCCTTTGTATTCGACAGCTTGTTGCTGCTGCTCGTTGAGTTTCTCAGTCATATTTTTATTGTTGAGTATCCTGTTATACTATTTTTTCCCTTAGGCATTATAGAATGCAAAAATACGAAAAAGCAGTTGTATTTTATAGTAAATTAGTTTTTGAATCGTAAGAATAATTCGTCTAGATTATCATTCCCTGTCAGGTAGGTGGCTCCTTTCTTTACTAAGTAGTCATTCCCTGCTGTTATGTCAAGATTTCGGGTTGCTTCATCTTTGAAATATACAGTGTAGAGAGGCTTGTGAGAAAGTAGTGTGGCGTTTGACACATGCATGCATCCTCCATTGATACCTGTTTGTACGACAATGCATAGATTCGAAAGACTGGCTTGGAGTCGGTCTCTTGAGATGAAACTGTATTTGGAGAATGAGGTGTGTATCGGATATTCAGAAAGTAACAATCCTCCCTTTGTCACTATCTCATGGGCTAATGCTTTATTGCTATAGGGCGTGATGATATCCAGACCATGAGCTAGTATAGCGATCGTTTTCCCATTTTCGTTTAATGCACTCTTATGAGCGGCTGTGTCACATCCTAAGGCTAATCCCGAAACGATACAGAATCCTTGTCTTGCGAGTTGTTGAGACAAGTAACTACTTGCTTTGACGCCTGCGACTGAGGGTTGTCGGGTGCCGACAATGGTGGCGCATGGCATGTGTAGAAGAGAAAGATCCCCTTTGTAGTACAGAAGAAGCGGAGGCGTGGCATTCCCTTTCTCATCGATTGTGCGACGAAGTTTGTCAGGATAGTTGTCATCAAAGAAGGACAGTAGTCCAATCTTTGACTGGATACTATCTGTGATGATTCTGTCTGCTGTTTGTTCCGCCTCAAGGATATGCTGTGCTGTGATAGATGTTCTTTTTCCATCGATTTTAAATGGAATATTGTTCTGGCGAATCCGTTCTAGAAGCGGCGCATTGCATGGTTGAAATGCTATTGGGTAGATATGTTTACTTCCCACGCCAAATAGGGTGTTGAGTGTTATGATTTCTTTTACAGATAGAGACATGATTCATGAGTTTAACTGAAATTTTTCCCAAAGATATAAACATTATTTGATATCTGCTGAGAATAGGAGGTGGAAGAAAGTGTTGATGACAGTTTATTGACGTTTTTTTTGTCCATCTGAAAAAAAAACGATACCTTTCCTTTTTTAAGGTTTGAGTTAGTAAGAAATAGAGAAAAACAGATTTAACAAACAAAAAATTTTAAAGTATATGGAATCTATAAATGTTAAGGTGGGAACGCCTAATTTACACGCTGCACTTCCGTATGTAGCAAAAGATGAACGATATTCAAACATGGTGTATAGACGTTGTGGAAGGAGCGGATTGTTGCTTCCTGCAATATCCCTTGGATTGTGGCATAATTTCGGCAGTGTGGATTGTTTTGAGAACTTTGAAAAGATTGCGTATAGTGCATTCGATAATGGTATAACACATTTTGATTTGGCAAATAATTATGGTCCGGTAGCAGGTTCTGCAGAAGAGAACTTTGGACGTATCTTGAAGCATGGTTTAGGCGTATATCGAGATGAGATGATTATCACCACGAAGGCGGGGTATGATATGTGGCCAGGTCCGTATGGTGAGTGGGGTAGTCGTAAGTATCTGATGGCCAGTTTGAATCAGAGTTTGAAACGAATGGGCTTGGAGTATGTTGATATATTTTATTCTCACAGGCCTGATCCTAATACGCCTTTGGAAGAAACGATGGGTGCATTGGCAGACATTGTACGACAAGGAAAGGCATTGTATGTGGGTATATCGAATTATGATGCGAAGCAGACGAAGGAAGCTGTTGAGATCTTGGCAGCGTATAAGGTGCCATGTTTGGTTCATCAGGCTCGTTATTCCATGTTTGATCGATGGACGGAGCCTGCCTTGTTGCCTTTATTGAAAGAGAAAGGTGTCGGAATGGTTGCCTATTCACCTTTAGCACAGGGACTGTTGACCAATCGTTATTTGAATGGAATACCTGCAGATTCACGAGCAGCGAAGAATTTCTTTCTGCAAAAATCAACAATCACACCAGAATTGGTAGCTAAAATACAAGCTTTGAATGATATAGCTTTGCAACGGGGACAGACATTGGCAGAGATGGCGTTGGCTTGGTTGTTGAAAGATGAACGGGTGACAAGTGTGATTGTAGGAGCCAGCTCTGTTAATCAGTTATTAGATAGTTTAAAAGCATTGAATCATTTAGAATTTTCAGAAGATGAATTGCAAATGATTGAAAATGTTTTGGAAAAATAAAGTGAGTATTTCATTTATATTTATCTTTGCTAATAATAAAACGTGAGTGTATGAAGATAAAAAGTGATTGTATCGTTAGTCCGGAGGGCTTTTTGTTGAATCCGCGTAGTGGGGAGAGTTTCTCTCTTAATGCGTCAGCGATGGATCTTTTTTCTCTGTTGAAAACAGAACAGACAGAGGAGAGTTTACTTTTGTATCTTCAGGAGATGTATGATGTTGACCTTCCTACTTTGCAGGCAGATTTAAGTGATTTTCTATTTCTTTTACGATATAAAGAGTTATTGGATGAGTAGGCAGTTAACTATAGCGGTGAGCGGACTTAATGCAATAGATAATCCAGGTCCTGGTGTCTCTGTTCTTCGAAGTTTACGTGAGTCGTCTTTCAAAGATGCACGATTGGTGGGACTCTGTTATAGTCCGTTGGAACCAGGTGTCTATATGAAAGATCTGGTGGATGTCTGTTATGAGATGCCTTATCCAAGTGAAGGTGCGGATGTGCTTTGGAATCGATTGATGTATATTCATTCGAAGGATCCGATTGATGTTATCATCCCTAATTTTGATTCGGAACTGCATCCCTATATCAAGTTGCAGAGCCGATTACGAACGGAGTTGGGTATTCGTCTGGTCATCCCGACACCGGAGCAGTTTGATATGAGACAGAAAAGTTCATTGCCTGAGTTGGGTGAAAAAGCTCATATTGCGGTGCCGTCCAGTAAGAACTATTATTCGATAGACGAACTCTTAATGGAGAAGGAGAAGATGGAATATCCATTGGTGGTGAAGGGACGTTATTATGAAGCATCGATAGTGTATGATAAAGAACAGATGTACTCTGCATTCCATAAGATATCTTTGTCATGGGGATTCCCAATCATCGTACAAAAATATGTGTCGGGTACAGAATACAATCTTATAGGCGTGGGTGATGGACGAGGCGAGTTGTTGTCGGCTGTATCCATGCGAAAGATGTTTATCACGGATAAAGGGAAGGCATGGTCTGGAATTACCATCGATGATAAACCCTTGATGGAGGTTGCCCGACGGTTTGTGGCTGCCACTCAATGGATGGGCTCCTTTGAGTTGGAGTTGATGAAATCCAATGATGGGGAGTATCATCTGTTGGAGGTGAATCCTAGGATTCCAGCTTGGTGTTATTTGGCTACAGCAGCAGGACAGAATATCCCTGAGTTGATTGTGAAGATGGCGCTCGAGCAAGAAGTGTTGCCGTATCAGTCCTATCAGGTGGGAAAATTGTTTATACGATATTCGTGGGATATGATTGTTGATTATTCGGATTTCGGAACCTTTTCAGTAAAAAGTGAGTTGTCTTATGATCATGAAAAAGTGAATGCTGATTGATATGAGAGAAAAGAAAGTATATGAAAGACCTTTGTTGAAGAGTATTGAATCTTCGATGCCAGGGAAGGCAGGTATGCCGGCATCTGTTTCTGTTGTTTCGGAAATAGATGGTGTCTCTTTGAAGTTATTAGCCTCTAAGAATGGTACACCGTTATTTGTTTTTTCAGAAATGCAGATACGCTCTAATATTAGGAAAGCTCGTCAGGCTTTCTTGACAAGGTATAAGTCGGTCGCATTTGCATGGTCATACAAGACTAACTATTTATCGTCTATATGTCGCCTGTTTCATGAAGAGGGTAGTTGGGCGGAAGTGGTTTCGGGTATGGAATATCAGAAGGCTATTGATAATGGATGTGACCCGACAAAGATTATATTTAATGGGGCAGCAAAATCAGAAGCCGATTTGATTCGAGCTGTACAGAATGATTCTTTGGTACATATCGATAATAGCCGAGAATTATGCCTGCTTGTATCGATTGCTAAGGCGCAGAACCGTAAAGCAAGGGTGGCTGTTCGTGTGAATATGGATGTTGGCACCTATCCTCGCTGGGATCGCTTTGGTTTTAATTATGAGAATGGTTCAGCTTGGCAAGCCATTGCTCAGGTGATGAAAGAGGAGTGCTTGGAGTTGGTGGGACTGCATTGTCATGTGGGGACTTTCATTCTTTCGACAGATATATATCGGAAGGCCACCCATAAGATGGCTGATCTTGCATGCCGTATAGAACGTGAATATACTCATTCACTTTCGTACATTGATATGGGAGGTGGATTTGCTTCTAAAAACACGTTAAAGGGATCCTATGAGAATGGCGCTGAGTTGGCTCCTTCCATGGATGAGTATGCGGAAGCGATTACTTCTGTGTTGATGAATACTCCGTTCCCTTCCAGACAGATGCCTATGCTGATTCTGGAGACGGGCAGAGCCTTGATTGACGATGCAGGCTATTTATTGTCATCTGTGCTGACAACGAAACGCTTGGCAGATGGCCGGTCGAATGTGGTGATAGATGCGGGTGTGAATCTGTTATTCACCTCGTTTTGGTATAATCATAAAGTGTCGGTTGTGCAGGCTCCAACAACCTGTATCGAAGAAACACGCTTGACAGGGCCTTTGTGTATGAATATCGATGTGCTACGTGATCGTGTCTCTTTGCCATTGTTAAATCCTGGTCAGATGCTGTTATTCCATTATGTGGGAGCATACAATGTGACGCAATGGATGCAGTTTATAGAATACAGACCATCGATTGTTATGATAAAAGAAAAAGGAGAGGTGAAAACAATACGCCGTCCAGAAGATTATGACTATGTGACGGCATTGGAAGAATGAAAAAATGATAATGAAATCGTATGAAAGAGGCATTGAATCTTTTTCTTAAAAGTATAGTATATAGCTATTCGGCCATCTTCTTTTCACGAAGCAGATGGTTTGGAATATTATTGCTTTCGCTTACTATGTTATATCCAGCGCAGGGTGTATGTGGGTTGTTCTGTTGTATGATGGTTAACTCCATGTCGATCATGCTCAATCTGAATAAATATAAGATAGAGACAGGATTATATGGATTCAATGCTGTGTTGGTAGGCATAGCCTTAGGCGCATTTTTTACTTACGATGCGTTGCTGATTGCTCTTATTTTTGCTTTGTCTGTGTTGGTGCTATTGCTGACGATTGCTATGGATGGATGGTTGCAAAAATATGGATTGCCTTTTTTAGCCTTCCCGTTCTTGTTTTGTCTCTGGCTTGTTTTATTGGTGTTCCAACAAACTGATGGATATGTGGATGTGAATGTCTTCCCGATGACGACTCAGCACGCACTCTCGATCGGTGCTTTCTCTGTCGAGTCGGTTGAGGGACTCTCTTTTTGTCAATATCTTCCACAACCGATACTGTTTTATTTAAAGAGTTTAGGCTATGTCTTTTTTCAGTCCGATATCCTTTCAGGAACATTATTGATGTTGGCTCTGCTGTGCTTCTCTCGTATAGCTTTTTGCTCAACATTCTTAGGTTTTGTCATGGCTTATTTCTGCTATGGATGGTTTGAGTTTGACATCTTCCATATCCCATTTATGTATTTTGGCTTTAACTTTATATTTACCTCTCTGGCTCTGGGGGGATGTTATTTGGTGCCATCTAAATCAACGTATGCCTGGATATTGTTATTGATTCCAGCACAATACCTTGTAGTCTTTTCATCGACACGTCTGTTGTCTTATTTTATGTTGCCAACCTTCTCTCTGACGTTCTGTCTTGTGAGCGTTTTGTTCTTGTACTTGATGAAACGAAGAGAGGTGCTGACAAGTCCCTATTTCTCTTATTTCTTGGAAGCTACACCAGAAGATAATATTTATTATCATTCGGTCAATAAGGAGCGGTTTGATTATCTAAACTATTATCCATTTTCACTTCCGTTTATGGGAGAATGGAAGGTAACCCAGGCGTATGATGGCGAATATACACATCAAGGTTTGTGGCGACATGCCTTGGATTTCCAATTGGAAATAGATGGGGCGGTCTATAAGGATGATGGATATATGTTGACCGATTATTATTGTTATGGTAAGCCTGTTATTGCAGTCTCATCTGGTAGTATTGTGGATCTGCGAAACAATGTGGTCGATAATCCGATAGGGCAGAAGAATGTTGAACAGAATTGGGGTAATTATGTGTTGATAAAACATACAGATACATTGTATTCCTTGGTGGCTCATCTGAAAACGGATTCTGTTCGATATAAGATTGGAGATACGGTTCGAAAAGGTGATGTGCTTGGCTTATGTGGAAACTCAGGACTCTCTCCTTATCCTCATTTGCACTTCCAGTTCCAATCTTCATCGTATGTGGGTGCCCCTACGTTGGAGTATAAGTTATCTTCTTATTTCTGTAAAAATGAGTTGAACTTATCTCATCCTGTTTCCGCAGGTATCCCAAAAGACAATGATATCGTCTCGAATATGATATTCGATTCTGCCATGGCTGATCGATATAAGTTTATTGTCGGCAATCGCATGACTGCCTATTCAGATAAATTTGGAGAAGAGACGTGGGAGGTCTGCATGCAGTACGGATATAATTATTTGTATTGTCATCAGACGGGAGCAAAAGCATGGTATGCGTATCGAGAAGAAGATTTCTGTTTCCAACGATATGAAGGTGAAAAACGCTCCAATTTATTTTATTTCTTCTTGTCTAATTACAGAGTCTATTTCGTTTCGGAAAAATATCAATTGGAAGAGAAATATCCGCTGACTTTGAAGGCGAATACCCCATTAGGGTGGATTCAGGATATCTGTTCGCCCGTATTTTTCTTTATGGATTACAATTATAGGGTGGATTCGATGGACGGAGGTGTATTGCGGACAAAATGGATCAAAAAAATATGTAAAAAGGAGATATCCAATGTCTCTTTTGAGACGGTATATCAGTCTAATCAGATAAAAAATGTGAAGGTATCCGACAAGCAGTCTGTATGGAACATACAAATTAATAAATGAATGAGTAGAATAATACGAACATATCTTTTTTGTATGATTTGTTCTTTGTCAGCGATGGCAGAGAATAAAGATTCGTATTATTCTATTGATAGCATTGCTCCGTGGAATCTGAAGTTTGAAGAGTCCAAAAGAATCGGTCTCACATGGTTGGATTTCGGAGATTATGCAAATGCTTATTACTATCTGACTAGTGCCTATGATCAGGATGGAGCTGATGCAGATGTACGTACAGGGTTGGATAAGGCATCTTTTTACATGAATCGAAAGAGTTTTGTGAGTACATTTCAGAAGAAGCAGTCGGTGTATGTAGAGTGTTCTTGGCTTCATCAATCGCATGAATGTTCGGGTAATGCAGATTATATATCGTCAGGTGGATATAATTTGAAAGATGGTATTTCGCTTCGTGGGGCATATGATAGAAATATCAACCAACGCCTATCGGTAAGTCAGTCCATTGGTTTCACAAAACAAGGGTATATCAGTCTATTTGATGTAGGGGAGGAGAATCTGTTTTCAGATGAATTAGATGCTCATACGTTCGATTATGGAGCCGAAGCGAATCTGTTGCACAGAAATGGCTGGCGTTTTTCAGTGTTCGGTAAGATCATGGTTTCGAAGCAGGAGGTGAGCGTTTATGATTTTGATTCGATAGCGTATGCCAATGACCAGCACAATAATAGTGCGGTAGATCCAATGCCAATATGGAATCCGTGGTATAATAATGGAAATAATAATCCGTGGGGCGGATTCTATAACAACAACTGGTACAATAATTTTTATAACGGATGGTCTTATAATCCTTATTCGTATGGGTTTGGATATTGGAATAGTTATTATGATTATTTCTACAGGGAATATATGAAGTATTATCAGAGTCAACAATATAATGAAAAAGACTATCGGGAACAATTGTTAAAGTATTATACCAACGAAAAAAAATCAGATAAAAGGTTTTCTTTTATATTGGGTGCTTCTGTAGGAAAGTATTATAAACACCATGATTTTCTGTTCCGTAGCTCTTTCATGAGATCACCCATGTATAATGTTGTACAGATCGGAGCATATTATGTATGGTATCCAAAAGGGGATTTGAGTCTTTATGTACAAGGGAAAATCATTTATTTGTGGCGAAAAGAAAAGAATAAAACAGAAACTATAGGTTTAGAAGATCTGCGAAATAAAAAGATCTCGAAATGCCCTATATTTGAGGCTTCCGTTGGACGAAGGATGTTGCCTTATTTGTGGCTGAAAGGATCTTTTTTGTATGGAGATTTAAGAGGAAGTGAGGATTGTGGAGTAAATGTTGTATATTTGCTAAGCGATGGAACACGTTTTCGATGTTCTGCACAAGTGATTGTTCCATTGCAAAATAGTTGGAATGTATATGTGACTTATCGCATAACAAATAGAATGGCTACAGTATCAAGTTTTGATGTAAATGCTTTTTATTTAGCCTCAGAGAATGTATATGATCATGTTTTATCAATGGGCGTAAAATGGGAATTTTAAAGAAACTTTTTTTTACAATTGTTGTGATGACTCTGTCTGTTGGGGTAATGGCTCAAGATATAAAAAGAGAGGCATTTCGAAAAAGTTATGCTTATGAGGAATCCAAACAATATGCAAATGCTATCAGTGAATTGTTGTCATTAAGAATGGACACCTATGCGGTCAATTTAAGATTGGGGTGGCTTTATTATATCAATGGCGATTATAAAAACTCTTTGTTTTATTATTCACGAAGCATTCAATCAAGACCTACTTCTATCGAAGCTCGCTTCGGATATGTCCTGCCAGCTGCAAAAATGAAAGCATGGGATAAGGTTGCCGCTCAGTACGAAGCTATATTAAAACAAGACCCAAACAATAGTAAAGCTAATTATTATAGAGGGTTGATGTATTATAATATTGGAGAATATGCAAAGGCAGCTCCTTATTTTGATCGTATCGAATCTTTGTATCCTTTTGATTACGATATTGTTATACTTTCTGCTTGGAATTCTTATTACTTAAAGAAAATAGAAAAAGCCAAACAGTTGTTTAATCAGGCGTTGATTATACAACCAAGTAGTGAGTCTGCAATGCAAGGAATTAAAGCATGTAAATAAAAAGAGGACTTGAAAATCTGTCCTCTTCACTTATAGATTAGTTGACAAGTACTTATTTGACAAGTTTTAACTGAATTCTTTTCCGTTCTAGATCTACTTCCAATACACGTGCAATGATTTGCTGATGAAGAGAGACAACATCGGCTGGATTGCTTACAAATGTATCAGACAATTGAGAGACATGTATAAGTCCATTGATTTTGATGCCTAAGTCAACAAATACGCCAAAGTTGGTGATATTGGTTACTATGGCTGGATATTCAATGCCTATTTTTACATCTTCTATGGTTCGTAGAGAAGGGTCAAATTCAAAAACTTTGATCTTTTCTCGTCGGTCTCTTCCTGGTTTTTCCAGCTCTTCTAAGATATCCTTAAGTGTTGGTATGCCGACTTTATTTGTTATGTAGTGGGTTAGGTCTATCTTCTTTCGTTGCTCTTTGTCTTTCAGCAGGTCGAAGACTGTACAATGCAGATCTTTGGCCATTTGTTGGACGATAGGGTAGCTCTCTGGATGAACAGCTGTATTGTCTAACGGATTCTCTGCGTTTGAGATGCGTAGGAATCCTGCACATTGTTCGTATGCCTTATCTCCCAATCGAGGTACTTTTTTCAGTTCTTCCCGATTCTTGAAAGGACCTTTTTCTGCTCGATAGTTAATGATGTTTTGGGCGAGTTGAGGACCTAAACCAGAGATATACGTAAGTAGATGTTTACTTGCCGTATTGAGATTGACACCTACAAGGTTGACACTGTTGATGACTGTTTGATCCAATGATTTTTTCAGTTTTGTTTGATCCACATCATGTTGATATTGTCCTACACCGATGGATTTGGGATCAATCTTCACCAGTTCAGATAACGGATCCATGAGTCTCCTGCCGATAGAGACTGCACCTCGAACGGTAACGTCGTAATCGGGGAACTCTTCTCTGGCAATGGCTGAGGCTGAATAGATGGAGGCACCGCTTTCACTTACAACAAACACTTGTATGTTATGGTCAAAATGTATGCTTTGGATAAAATTCTCAGTTTCTCGTCCGGCTGTACCATTACCAATGGCGATTGCTTCTATTTTATAAGCTTCTACCAGCTTGGCTATTTTGCTTTGCGCTTTGCTCCACTCATTCTGTGGCGGATGAGGATAAATCGTTTCGTTGTGGAGTAGATTTCCTTGGTCGTCAAGACATACCACTTTGCAGCCTGTTCTGAATCCAGGGTCAATGGCTAATACACGCTTTTCCCCTAATGGAGCAGAGAGTAGCAGTTGACGAAGATTCTCTGAGAATACCTTGATTGCTTCATCGTCAGCTTTTTCTTTGCTGGAATTAGCAAATTCAGTTTCAATAGAGGGTTTAAGCAACCGTTTATACGCATCTTCTACCGCTTCTTCAACCAATCGAGAGGAGAGTGTTTGACCTTTCACGTAGTAGGGTTTGATCCGGTCAAGGACGTTTTCCTCATCCGGTGCAATGTTTATGCGTAGGAATCCCTCTTTTTCACCTCTTCGCATTGCTAATAGTCTGTGGGAAGAACAGCGGCGCAGCGGTTCGGTTAAATCGAAGTAGTTTTGATATTTCTCGGCTTCTTTTTCTTTGCTTTTGATTAGTTTGGAGGATATCATAGCCTCATGTTGGAAACATTTACGCACACGTTCCCGTGTTTGTTCGTTTTCATTTATCCATTCGGCTATGATGTCCTTTGCTCCTTGCAGTGCTTCGTCAACAGATCCCACTTCTCCTTTCACAAAAGCGATAGCTTTCGTTTCTGGATCCCGTTCCATCTGTTTCATGATGATTTTAGCTAATGGTTCCAACCCTCTGGACTTGGCAATCTCTGCACGCGTCTTTCTTTTCGGTTTATATGGGAGGTATAGATCCTCTAGTTCAGTTGGAGTTTGACACTCTTGAATTCTTTTCTTGAGCTCAGGAGTTAGACTTCCTTGCTCTTCAATACTTTTCAGAATGAACTCTTTCCTTTTCTCTAGTTCTGTTAGCTTTTCATATTGCAGTTGAATCTCTTGAATGACCACTTCATTTAATTCACCCGTCATTTCTTTCCTATAGCGGCTGATGAAGGGTATTGTAGCACCATCAGAGAGCAACCTGAGGGTATTGCCCACCTGCTGCTCTCTGAGATTAAGATTCTTGGCTATAATAGCACTGAATTCCATTCGATATTTTATTTATATCTATACTTCTTATCTTTTGTATGGTTCGTTAATGATGACATAACCTCCATTCACTGGCTCAAACCACGTGTCAGCACCGAACCAGTAAAGCTTTCCGTCGTAGATGACACGTTTGCTGCCTGCAGGTAACTCTTTTACGAAGTTGAGTGCAATGTCTTCATCGTAGCTTTCTGCATTATCTACTAATATATAACCACCTTCTACTGGTAAGAAAGTATTGTTCTCACCTTGGTAATATACAGTGTTGTCGATCACAACTTTTTTGCAGGTGTAAGGCAATGTCTGAATGAAGATTTCTGTTCTTGCAGGCATTGGTCGATTGATGATAACATATCCACCTCTTTGAGCACCGAACCATACACCATCACTATACCAGTAAGGAGTTGAATTAACATATACTTTTACACATGTGAAAGGAAGTGTAGTGAAGTATAATCCAATAGGACGAGCTATTAATTCGTATCCTAATGTTGCATGCCAATGATAGAAACAACCGTTGTGTACATAGTAGCGATCATGTCCGTGATAGAAATGATGAGCATCTACATGGATTCTATCATAATATTTGTGTCCGTTGACAACTCTTGGGTGTCCAACATGACCTACAGGATGTAATCTTACGTAGTCGTGAGGACGAGGAGCTGTATGGTTACGGAAAGAACCTTCGTTTCTGTGAGCAGGGGTTGGACCTGGCTTTACTGATGGTTCAGGTCTTGTGCCTCCTTGTCTTACTTGAGTACGTGCTCCTGAGTTAGGTGCAGTCTGTGCTGAAGGACGGCTGCTGTTTCTTACTGAAGAGGAAGGTGCAGGACTTGTCTTTGAACCACCTGATGAGCGTAATCCAGAGTTGCTGCTTCTTGATGAACTAGAAGGAGCGGCTTGGCTGCGAGAAGAGCTGCTGCTGGAACTTCTTGTTGCACTAGAATTTCTTGTTGCGCTGGAACTTCTAGTAGAGCTAGACGGTGAAGAGTAGCTGCTGCGTGAAGATGAACTGCTGCTTGAGCTTCTAGTAGAGCTGGATGGAGCAGAGTAGCTGCTGCGAGAAGAACTGCTGCTTGAACTGCTTCTTGTTGAACTTGAAGGTGAAGAGTAGCCGCTGCGAGATGAGTAACTACTGCTAGAACTTCTTGTAGAACTAGATGGCGCAGAGTAGCTGCTGCGGGAAGAGCTGCTGCTAGAACTTCTTGTTGAGCTGGATGGAGCTGCATAACTTCCACGGGAAGACGAGCTGCTCGAACTTGAAACACTAGAGCTTCTTGTGCCTCCACTACGCTGGTTGCTCGACTCGGTGCGAACACCTCCGTCACGAGAACCGCCACTTCTTTGCGCATTTGCTGGTATGCATACCATTACTGACATGGTAATGAGAAATGCTAAAATCTTATTTGCTTTCATATCTGTAAGTATTTATTTGTTCGACATTAATAAGGGTCAGCTCGTTTATTGCTTTCCTGTTAAAAATAGTTCAAATCCTGTGCCAAAAATATAGATAAAATCCTTATTTCACTACGGTTAGGTACGGATTGGAACTTTTCAATGACAAATGTTGTTATTCTATCGACGGATGCGTTCTATAGTGTATCAGAAAAATGCCATGATACTATGTTGCATTGGGTGTTTTTATCGAAAATAACATCTTAAATCCATCATAATTGATTGCGAATTTACACTATTTTTAGGAAATCGCTTAGTAATATGATATAAAAATTGGAGATGAGAATCTCCTTAAATAGGAAAAAAATCACAGATGGAAAAAGTGAATAGTCTTCGTTTATGTGCATAATGTGTATAAATCTTTTCTAGGATTGATCACCATGACAGGAACCGTGCTTTTTGAAATAACCTTTTGTTCCTTGGGACCAAACAGAATATCATCCATGCCATAATCGCGTGAAGCAGAGATCATTAAGAGTCCTGCTTGTAGTTCGACAGCTTTCTTCATAGCTTCTTTCTCAATCTTGAAACTATCTTTTTCTGCTGAAATGATATGATAAGGAAGAGAAAATTTATCCATCAGTTTTTGAATGCTCTCAGTATTTTGCTTAGCTCTTGAACCATAATCCTTCGCTGGCATAAGTAAGATTTCAGAGTGATAGATTCTTCCCATACCGCTACAAAATACACCTTTCTCACGTTCTTCAACTAAGAATCCGATGGGAACTAAGACTTTATTGAAATCAACCTGCTGGTCACTCTTTATGAAGTAATAAGGAATACGTAGTTCCCGACATAATCTGAGTGCCTTTTTACAGTTTCTGTATTCACTTTGCTCATTGAGTTCAAATATGATGTTTACAGCTTCGTTCCGTTCCATGAAATCTGTGAAGTCATCTTCAACAGAAAGGATATGGAACCGTATTTCGCAAACTGCCTCCGTTTGATTCTGTTGGCACCAGGTGGAGAGTGTCGCTTCTGAGGATTCAAGGTTGGTATCATCCTCTGCTAAAAGTAGAAAGCAAATGCTTTTTTCGTGAGCATTGGCTATTTTACAAGCTAACTCAAATCCTTTGGTCGGGAAGAAGTGGGCGTCTGTTGCCACATATATTTGTTCTTTTGTTGAATTGTCTTCAATCATGGTATAAGAAACTAAACTGTTTTTATGCGCAAAGATAGTTTATTCATGAATCATTTTAAATAAAATTGGTCGTAAAAACGTGTTTTCACTCGCTATTTTTCCGATAGTTAAATTAACTATTAGAATGATTCTAATGTAAGATGTACGATAATGACTACAAATAATTCGTCTAAAACGTAGAAAATCAGAAAAGAAAAATAGAAGGAATATACCTTTTTCATAAAATTGTCGTTATCTTTGCAAAGATAGTAGGTGGGTTTGTCGCTGGCACTCGGTTGTCAGAGGAAAGTCCGGGCAACATAGAGCACCATGCTTCCTAACGGGAAGTCGCTCGTGAGGGTGAACGTACGCAGAAGAAAATAACCGCCGGCTTCGGCTTGGTAAGGGTGAGAAGGTAAGGTAAGAGCTTACCAGGACGGTAGTGATATCGTTGCTGTGCGTGTCATGGGTTGTAAGATCAAATATACCGACGTATGTAGGGTTGCTCGTCCGATGTCGGGGGGTAGATTGCTTGAGGCTTATGGTGACATAAGTCCTAGATAAATGACAGACGGTCTCTTTAGAGATTACAGAACTCGGCTTATACACCTACTATTTTTTGTTTCTGAAAGTATAGCATTTTCTGAAAAATAAGAATGATTGTGAATAGAAATTTTTTAAATTGGTTGAAAGGTGCAATGGATTCGATACCTGTTCATGTGAATAGCGAATCGAAAGTGGTGCATCTAACCGTTTATCTATTTCGTTTAATCAAACTTATTTCTCGTTATTTTATTGAGAAACGAATTCATGTCCGTGCCGCTGCCTTAACCTATTATACAGCGTTTGCCTTGATACCTATTGCTGCTTTTGTGATGGGAATTGCAAGGGGTTTCGGTTTTGACTCATACATCGAAGAGTATTTGATTTCTCGTTATAAGGATCATGCTTTGATGTTAAGCCTTGTGATGGAGTTTGTTGATAATTATTTGAATCATGTTCGCGGTGGTGCCATCGTGGGAATCGGTATCGTGATGTTGCTATGGTCTATCTTCCGTATGTTTAATCAGATAGAGAGAGTGTTTAATGACATCTGGTCTATTCGAGCAAAAAGGCCATGGAAATATAAAATCCCTAATTATATTGCGATTGTCTTCTTTGTCCCGCTATTGATTCTTTTCAGTAGTGCGATATCCTTCTATTTTAAATATGCAATTCAATATTTCCAAGGATCATTTTTTATCAGTCCTTCGTTGGCATTGACATTGAAGATTTTCCCGTATTTCATTGCGTGGCTCGTGCTTACGTTGTTTTACTGGTTTATTCCGTTTACTGAGGTTAAATTTAAGTATGCCGCCTTATCAGGTTTGTTATTTGGTTCGGCATTGATGTTTTTCAAGTTCTTATATGTTCATTCTCAGTCGTGGATGACAACATACAATACCGTGTATGGTGCATTGGCGGCCATTCCATTCTTGTTGCTCTTCCTGCAGTTCTCGTGGATATTAGTCTTGGTGGGATGTTCATTTTGCTTTACCATGCAGTGTCTGAAACGATTTGAAAGCGAGGATGATATACGTATGATGAGTCATAAATATTTTGAGTTTGCTTCATTGGTCATCGTAAAGATGTGTGTGGATAAACGTGTGCAGCAGAAAGAAAACCTGACGCTTTCAGAGATCTCTAATGTGATGCCTTATAAGATGGCAATGACCTGTTTGGAACGCCTGACATCAGGAAACATATTGGAAAAAGTGGTCGATAATAGGACGCAGATTCTGACGGCTTATCGTCCGGCAGATGATATTCGGGAGCTGACGATATCCAAGTTCTATCAGAAATTAGATGATGCAGGAACCCCGATAGAGAAATTCACCCTTCATCAATCATCTCCCTATGCTTATTTGTGGACGTATGTGGAAGAGTTAAGAGAGAATATGTTAAAAAAAGATGATAGATTGCTTAAATATTTAGGAAATGAATATTCAGTCGAACCATAGGTTGGGACAACTGTTGTTATTGGGCAGTTTGTGTCTCTTTTCTTGTAATGATAATAAAAGTAATATGGAAAGTGAAAATATTTTTTTTCAAGAGTTTAATACCCCCCATCAGACGATTCCGTTTGATAAGATAAAATTGTCTGATTACTGTCCTGCATTTAGAGAAGGTATAAAAAGACATGATGCAGAGATTGATGCGATTGTCAATAATCCTGAGACACCTACTTTCGAGAATACGATTGTAGCGTTGGAGCGGTCGGGCGAGTTCTTGTCTCGTGTGCAATATACGTTTTATAATCTTTTGGAAGCGGAGACTTGTGACCAGATGGACAGTATCGCAAATGAGATATCTCCAGAAGAAACGGAGCATAGCAATAATATCTCTTTGAATGAAGCTTTGTTTCAGAGAGTGAAGTATGTTTATGACCGAAAAGATTCTTTGAATCTGACCGAAGAACAGAAGACATTGCTACAAAAGAGTTATGATTCCTTTGTAGATCATGGTGCAAACCTGCAAGGGGAGGATCGAAATAAGTACAGAGAACTGAGTCAAAAACTGTCTCTTTTGGAACTTCAATACGGACAGAACGTGTTGGGGGCTACGAACCAGTATAAGATGGTGGTGACGGATGAAAAACAGCTGGAAGGCTTGCCAGTATCCATTCTTGAGGCTGCGAAGGAGAGAGCAAAGAAGAAAGGTGTAGAAGGGTGGTGCTTTGATCTTACGGCTCCTAGTTATGTTCCATTTATGAAGTATGCGAACAACCGTGAGTTGCGCAAACAATTGTATATGGCATACAATACGAAGGCATTGAATGGAGATTTGGACAACCGTCCGGTGGTTAAGGAATTGGTGAATTGTCGGTTGCAAATCGCACGCTTGCTGGGCTACAAAAGCTATGCAGAATACAGATTGAAGAATCGTATGGCTGAGAATAAGGAGAATGTATATAAATTATTGAATGAGTTACTTACAGCCTTCAAACCTGTTTCTCAGAAAGAGATTGAAGAGGTACAGCAATATGCAAAAGAGCATGGTGCTGATTTTACGATTATGCCATGGGACTGGTCTTATTACTCGGAAAAATTAAAGGATGAAAAATATAGTGTGAATGATGAGCAGTTACGTCCGTATTTTGAGTTGGAAAGAGTGAAGTCGGGCGTTCTAGGATTGGCCACGAAGATGTATGGGTTAACATTCAAAAAGAATCCATCCATTCCTGTTTATCATCCTGAGGTGGAGGCGTATGAAGTGTATGATGAAGATGGTAGTTTCTTGGCTGTGTTTTATGTTGATTTCTATCCAAGAGAAGGGAAACGAGGTGGTGCATGGATGACAGAGTTCTTGTGTCAGCATGTTGATGAGAAAGGTGTTAATATACGACCTCATATATCGATTGTAACTAATTTCACCCGACCAACGGATAGTACGCCATCATTGTTGACTTTTGATGAGTTAACTACGTTTATTCATGAGTTTGGACACTCTATTCATGGAATGGTGGCTAATACGACGTATGCAAGTCTGGCTGGTACAAATGTCTATCGTGACTTTGTGGAGTTACCTTCTCAGATGATGGAGAATTGGGCATTTGAAAAGGAGTATTTGGATGGATTCGCTGTTCATTATCAAACAGGGGAACCTATTCCTGCCGCTTTGATAGAGAAGATACGTCGGTCGGCGAATTTTAATACTGGTTATGCAACGCTAAGGCAGTTAAGCTTTGGCTTATTGGATATGGCATGGCACACTCTTGAGGAACCATTTGAAGGAGATGTGATGGCTTTTGAAAAAGAGGCATGGAAAGCGGCTCAGACATTACCATCGGTAGAAGGCACCTTGATGAGTGCACAGTTCAATCATATTTTCTCAGGAGGTTATTCAGCAGGATATTACAGTTATAAGTGGGCAGAAGTGTTGGATGCAGATGCGTTTGCAGTATTTAAGAAAGAGGGTATATTTAACCGAAAGACTGCAGAACGTTTCCGTAGAGAGGTGCTGGAGAAGGGTGGTAGTGAACATCCTATGAAACTGTACAAACGGTTTAGCGGACATGAGCCAACCATAGAACCGTTGTTAAAAAGATGCAGTGTCGTAACAGAGTAACTACATTGGAATTGTGCCATTTTGACATATTTTTTTGAAAAAAGCATTTTGGCAAATTTTTTGAGGTAGATTAAATAGAATGAAATAACTTATTGTTTAATTAAAATAGCAGAAATAATATGTATTATTGGGTATTATTTGGACTCATTGCTCTCATGAGTTGGATTGTACAGAAAGTATTAACGCATCGATTCGACGAATATTCAAAGTCAGCTATTTCTATGACAGGTAGAGAGGTGGCAGAAAAGATGTTGAGAGATAATGGTATTGACGATGTGAAAGTATGTTCCACATCCGGCAAATTGACAGATCATTATAATCCAGTGGATAAAACATTGAATTTGAGTGAAAGTGTTTATGATTGTGCAAATATTGCGGCAGCGGCTGTGGCTGCACATGAATGTGGTCATGCGGTACAACATGCAAGAGGCTACGCATTCTTGAAAATGCGTTCCGCTATGGTGCCTGCTGTAAGCTTTGCAAGTAAGTGGGTGACATGGATCATCTTGGGAGGAATCATTTTAATCAACATATTCCCTCAGTTGTTATTGATCGGTATTTGTTTATTTGCAGTGACTACACTTTTCAGTTTTGTAACATTGCCAGTAGAAATAGATGCTAGTTCACGTGCTTTGGCTTGGTTGAAAAATTCAGGAGTAAGTGATTTTTCTAATCATGACATGGCTAAGAAGGCATTGCGTTCTGCAGCATATACGTATGTTGTAGCTGCATTAAGTTCTTTGGCCTCATTGATCTATTACATATTAATTTATATGGGAAGAAGAAACTAAAAAATACATAAAAGATGGGATTGACAGAGAAATTACAGAAAAAGCAGGCTGCCATGCAAGAGGAGGCACAGAACAGAGTACAAGATTTCAACTCGTTGTTCGGTGTTTATTTACAAGCGACGATGGCTGTAAATCTAGGAATTGTTGATTTGCGTATGTTGCCTGATTTAAAATTGATGAAACAGAAGTTTAAAATCCCTACACAAGGACGTTTAGGCGTTGCGGAAAAAGCTTTTGTAAGTGAATTGATGATGAATGAATATGGAATGGATGAATCCTTTTTTAAAGGGATAGATTCTTCTGCCAAAAAGAATTGTAAAAAGGTACAAGATATGCAGTCTTATTTCAGCATGTTGCAAGCTTTCTTCCAACAGCTGTTCATGGCTTTATCATCGGAAATGGGTATGTCGCTTCGTTTGCCAGGCTTTTTCCGTAAGTTGATAAAATCTTCGACCAAGGATGCAATTCATAAGATTTTGACGTCGAATGACTTCAAAGCAGCAGATGCAAGGCGTGCAGCCGTGGATGTGCGTGCATTAAAAGAAAAATTGGGATTTTCAGAGGATTGGATGGTGCAATATGCCTTCCCTGTTTTGATGATCTCAAAAGGTGCTAAGGTGAAATGATACGATTTGAATGGAAAAAATAGTAATAGAAAGATTCAATAATTTAGTAGCTTCTCCGGAACTGTCTTTGACAGATTCGGAGAAGTTATCTTTAATTGCCATCTATCAACCTGTTTTTGAGGAAGAGTTAGACGAAGAAAAAACGGCTCATTATCATCAGTCGTTAGATGTCGCCTATATTCTGATGGAAGAGGCAAATATAGGTAAGATACCGGTGGAAAGTATTTTAGTTTATCGGGCCGTAAAGGAGAATTTGCTTCCGCAGGAGGAGGTGAAAGAGAAATTTGGTGAGCAAGTGAATTCTATCTTGTCTGGTTTGCTGAAATCGAGAGAGTTATATAAGAAAAATCCATCTGTTGAGTCGGAGAATTTCCGTAAGTTATTGTTGACAATCGTGGAGGATATCCGTGTTGTCATCATCTTAATTTGTGAGCAGTTGTATTTGATGCGGACGATTGAGCAATATGACAAAGAACGTAAAGATCGTATTGCACAGGAAGCTTCTTACTTATATGCACCATTGGCTCATCGTTTAGGCTTATATCGTATTAAGTCAGAATTAGAAGATCTCTCTTTGAAATATACTAATTATCCGATTTACAAGGAGATTGCAATGAAATTGCATGAGACGAAGAGTGAGCGTGAGCGATATATTGATGCGTTTATTGCTCCATTAAAAACAGAATTGGAGAAAGCTGGTTTTACTTTTTCTATCAAGGGACGTACGAAGTCCATTTATTCTATCTGGAATAAGATGAAGAAGCAGAACACTGCCTTTGAGAATATATATGATATATTTGCCATCCGTGTCATCCTCTCTTCTCCGTTAGAAAGAGAGAAGGCTGATTGTTGGCAGGTCTATTCATTGGTGACGGATAAATATCAGCCCAATCCTAAACGATTAAGGGACTGGTTGTCTATTCCTAAATCAAACGGATATGAGTCTTTGCATACCACGGTGATGGGACCAGAAGGAAAATGGGTAGAGGTGCAGATCCGTACGGAACGGATGGATGAGATTGCAGAGAAGGGTTTTGCTGCTCATTTTAAATACAAAGGTATCAAGGGAGAAGCCAATTTTGATTCGTGGTTGTCCAATGTTAGGGAACTGTTGGAGAATCCTCAATCGGATTCGACTGAATATATGGATGACTTCAAATTGAGTCTGTACAAAAAGGAGATCTTTGTATTTACACCAACAGGTGATTTGAGGAAGTTGCCAAAAGGTGCGACCATCTTGGATTTTGCGTTTGATATCCATTCTGGTTTGGGATGCCATTGCGTAGGTGGTAAAGTGAATGGTAAAAGTGTTACTATCCGTACAGAACTGCATAATGGTGATCAGGTAGAGATTTTTACCAATAATAGTCAGGAACCTCATAAGGAGTGGCTCTCTTTTGTTCAAACATCCAAAGCCAAAACACGTATTAAACAGTTTATTCGTCAGCAAGAGGCTGTCAATATGGAAGAAGGCAAGGAGTTGATTAAGAGAAGATTGAAGAATTGGAAATTAGTCTATGACGAGAGTGTTGTCTTCCGCTTGGCTCAAAAATGTGGCTATAAAGCCATTCAGGATTTTTATCAAGCTCTGGCTGAGGATAAATTGGATGTGTCGAAGCTGAAGGATATGTATGTCTCTTGTCAAGAGAAGGACGCTATCACAGAGACGCAGAAAGGAGCCGAGAACTTTACTCAGATGACAGAATTACAAACCATCTCTTCGAAAGAGGATGTGTTGGTGATCGATAATCATTTGAAAGGTATTGAATATACATTGTCTAAGTGTTGTAATCCTATTTATGGTGATGATATATTTGGATTCGTATCTATTCATAATGGTATAAAAATACATCGGACGGATTGTCCGAATGCTCCACAGATGATGTCTCGTTTTGGCTATCGATTTATCAAAGCTCGTTGGGCAGGAAAATCATCGGATAAGCTGTATGCCTGCACGTTACGTGTTATTGGAAATGATGATATAGGAATTGTGACAAATATCACGTCGTTGATCCAAAAGGAGACGAATGTGTCGTTGCGTTCTATTTCAGTTAATTCAGTCGATGGACTGTTTCAAGGTAACTTAACCGTAAATGTCTCGGACATGAAACAGCTGGAGCAGATCATTAACAAGATAAAAACGATAAAAGGCGTGAAATCAGTTAGTCGTAATTAAGTATAGTATAATCGTATTAAATCATAAATCATATGTTTTCAGGAATCGTAGAAGCAACCGGAAAGGTGGTAAACATAAGGAAAGAGGAGGAGAACGTTCATATTACGATGTCTTGTCCTTTTGTAAATGAATTGAAGATTGATCAGAGTGTAGCACATAATGGTGTTTGCTTGACTGTGGTTAGCAAGGATAATGACACCTATACTGTGACAGCCATTCAGGAGACGTTAAGAAGATCTAATTTAGGATTGCTTAAAGAGGGGAGTCTGGTGAATTTAGAGAGAAGCATGGTGATGAACGGTCGGTTGGATGGCCATATTGTTCAGGGACATGTTGATACCGTGGCTCGATGTATAGAGAAAAAATCGGAAGACGGTAGTTGGTATTTTACTTTCCAATATGAGTCAGATCCTGTTATGGCTAAAAAAGGATATGTGACGGTGGAAAAAGGGTCTGTTACGGTAAATGGTACAAGTCTGACTGTTTGCGATTCTCAGCTAGACCGTTTTTCTGTTGCAATCATCCCTTATACGTATGAACATACCAATTTTTGTCAGATTGAAGTAGGCACAGTCGTGAATATAGAGTTTGATATTATTGGTAAATATCTTAGTCGAATGATGGCTATCTGATTCAAAAGGTAAGGAGGAAGTATATTTTAAAGAGATTAATTATGAAGAAAATAATGATTTTAATTAATTATAAATATATTTGCGAATATACTTCCTCCTTTTATTGTCAGTTATGTGACTGACAAAGGCGAAGCTTTATTTGGTGTTACCTGTTAGAGGGTTCGGTGGACAAGATTTTAAAGGGGAATAACATTCTTTTCTTAATGGGGTTTTAATCCTGAAGCATTAAATTTATATATCTCATGTTTGTATGAAACAGCTAATTTGTACTTTAGCTTTTCTGATGGGTTGTATATATTCTTGTTGGGCGAGACAAGGCAAGGAGAATATTCTGTCATTAGATTCTCTGTCTAATGTCGTTGTGGAATATTGTTTAATACAAGATGATTTGGACTCTTTACTTTCATATTTCAATCATGATGAAGAGAAGGCAATAATGTCTTTGTGTTCATACGAAATGGATGCTCAATTGGGTGCTTACAATTTCTGGTTTTCATTTGGGAACATAAGTTCAGGTTGTTTAATGAGTTTTAAGTATAACTCAGATACATTATATTGCACAGGATATGGAGAATCCGTATACATTCGTGGTGAGTCATTAAAATTAAAATCGGCATATTGGATAATTGTTTTATTTTATAAGTTAGATTATGTCAATGGTACAATATGTGAATTTTATGAAAAACATAAAAAACTATCGGACATCAGTATGATTATAACATATGGGAAAAAAGATGTTGTTTTTGAAATGTCTCCCACCGCTATAGAGGGTAAGATAAAGAAATGGCAGAAGAAGCTAAACAAGTATGGTTTAGAATATTTGAGATTAAAAGACCTTTTTTTCTTGAAATTGAATGAGTATAAGGTACAGAAAGAGTCTCATGGTATTTGCCGAAATCATTTAATTTACTATTATAACGGAACACATCCCTTTCAAAGTTGTTATCCTTTCCCTAATTTTCCGAAAAAATGATTCAAATCGTACTATTTATGAGAAAACTAACCAAAGTGTTTAAAAAGACTACATCCATAATTGTATTCATTGTGTTCATTTTAAATCATTTGGACGCAGATGCATCAGGCGGTGTGGAAATCACGGGATTGAAGGATTTGTATCAATATGGTGATACAATAAAGATTAAAATAGAAAACGGGACTCAAAATAGTATTTTTTGTGCAGGAGAACTGGAAGTTATGTCGGGAGGAGACTCTTTGTATCTTAGAATTAATGATATTTGGAGTCCTTATGAATATAGAAAACTTCAACTTGCGAGGAAAATCACGCCGACTGAAACTGTAGAGTGTAAGATATATGTGCTTTTCCTTCCTCAAGGTGATAATGTTGTGTATTGTAGGTTAAAAGTACATTATATAGAGGAAAACGCATCAGATAACGATAAGGAGATGTCATATGTTCGGACTTTCAAAATTAAGGGCATAAAATTTTTTCAACCATGAAAAAACATCCGTGAAAATAACACGGTAAAGTTT
>CACXCA010000078.1 GCA_902766045.1 uncultured Bacteroidales bacterium | reverse complement strand
TGTCGCCATCAAGTGCGTACAACGCTCAGCTCCAGCTACTGCCGGATTCACCAAATAATAATTGAAATGGTATTGATCGCATACTATCTCCTCCTGAGCATTTGCCTGACAAAGACACAAACAAGAAATAAAAGCTATACCTAATTTCTTCAAATTCTTCATTACAGATCTTCTTTACTCCGTTAATACAAAATTAACCTATCATACCTACATCCTCACTGAAAAAAAGAGAACTGTTATGCAAATATATATTAATCTTCCAAGAATCTAGCACTTTTATTTGAAGTTTTTTCAATTCTGTAAGATAGCATTAACTCTATTGACTTTCCAGAAGCTGCATTAGACACTTCACCAAATGCATAATCAAAGGCAAAACCTATACGGAATTTCTTGTATTCCATACCTACATTGATATTGATGTCATTTGAAGAGAAGTTGTCAAGTCCGTTCAAATCAGGACGATAAGTAAGACCCCACCATACTACACGTTTGTAGAACATCATAAGATTTAACTCTGCACGGTTAGTATGATTACGATGATAATAGAGTAATGCTGGAGCAATATCTAACTTCTCAGATGGAGAAAGCAAGAATCTAGCATACCAATTGAACTGACGACCTGGAATAGAAGTAGAAACCATCTCTTCATTATTCAACAAGTGCATAACTGATGCACCGAACATAAACTTAGGCATAGCCAACTCAAAACCAAAATCTGCATCTGGTTTTACAATAGATAACTTGTCACCAAAGTTCAACGTCACCTCATTCAATTCCTCAGGATCCAAATAAATATGTTTTGCAGGATCCAAATAATGGTGTAATATACCAGCAGACAAACCGAACGACATCAAGATACTCTCGTTCAAGTTCAAATGATAAGCGTATGCAGCCTTGACATTTAACGTACGACTTGCGATACCTAAGTCATCATACGTTGCGGTAAAGCCGATACCAGAACGCACCTTCTCAAAATAGTTGGTAATATTTAACACACCAGACTTAGGTGAATTCTCTGTTGCCATCCATTGCCAACGACCAATTAAGAAGATATCAACGTCATCTGTATTACCAGTTGCAGAAGGGTTCATATTAACCCTTGAGAAAAATTGTTGCGAAAGCATCAAGTCACGCTGAGCGAATAACGAAACGCTTAAGAATAGTGCAACGATGGAAAATATATATCTCTTCATATTATTACAATTCTAAATTATTCATCCAATATTTTTATATCTACACGTCTGTTCTGCTCATGCTCAGGCTCTGTTTGTGCATTTGGGATAACCGGATCAGAGTAACTTCTTCCGACTGCAACCATATCTTCCGGATTCATACCTCTCTCGATCAACAAAGAACGAACATATTTTGCACGTTTATCAGACAATTTCAAGTTATATTCATAAGAACCACGGGAGTCGGTATGTCCACTGACCTCGAACTTAACACCTGGGAATTCCTTCATGGCGCTTACCAACTCATCTAGCTGTACCAAATACTCAGGCAACATGACTGACTCGTTGAAATTAAAGAAGAATAGCACCCAGTGGAATCCCTTAGGCTCTGTCAATGCAGCCATCGGAGTCAAATCAAAGTCTGGTTCTGCATGGAAAGGCTGAGGAACATAAATATCATCTCTACCCTTACCTCCTGCACGATTAGACATCAGCATAACCAACTTCTTATTTCCTATAAAGTTATAATCATTAGCACTGGAGTTATAAGTTGAATCCATCGTTACAGGTTTGGTCCAAACCTTACGAGTAACCTTAACTGAATCATTAAGTGTAGTATCCCATACAGAGAACTCCATAGGACGATAATGAGATACATACAAATCCAAACCACCGAAACCGCCAGGTCTGTCAGATGTTAGATACATCGTAGTATCTCCAACAATAAATGCATAATCTTCACGAGATGGACCATTAAGTCTCTCAACACTATCACTTGCATTAACCGGCATCTTCCATTCGTAATTAGACTTGTCACTCTTATCTCTTTCTATATACCAGATATCCTTGCCTCCGTATGACTTCTTTGGGAAATCTCCTGTGAAATAAATTTTATTTCCTCCTTCAGCAATTGTTGGATTATAGAAACCTGAAACTCTATTGTAACGATATGTCCACTGACCCATTACAGTTGATGAACCACGTACATCTTTTCTTAGTTTCTCAAGTCCTTCTATATTCATCAGCTTAGGTTGAGAAAAAGTATTTCCTTGTAACTGTGCTTCATACAAATCTGAGTTGCCTAACTCATCTATACGAGCAAAATAAATTGTTCGACGACGAGGATCATAAGCAAATGTACCCCAAATTCCTAGTCCACACAACTCCTGACATACTTCGACTTTTTCCAAATCGTTCGAATTTCCGATCACAGCACTATATGCTGTATCACCGACGAAAAAGACTACTTTACCATCCTTATAAAAGGACATAGGTCTCTCTTGTTGTGCCGAACTCACTTGAGATGATGTGAGTTCATAACCTTCTCGATACTCTTCATGAATAGCAAATAAGCTCTCTCCACAAAGTGAAATCAAACATAAGAGCAATAAACGTTTCATTCTTAATAACATAACCCAAATGTATAATTAATCTATTTTTATTATTTCAACAGTACCTTTATAAACAGTTCCATCTTTTAATTGAATATTACAATAATAAATGCCTGGATCTGCCATAACGTTTCCTTTTGTTCCATCCCATCCATTATCACCCTCGAACACTTTATGTCCATATCTATCAAATATCATCAAGTAATATCCTTCCATGAACACATCATTACGTCCATCTTTATGATGAGGTGTAAATGCTGTCGGAATCTTTACATCAATCTTAAGGGATGAATAAGATGAAGGACAATATCCATCCGATACATAAACCTTATATTCTGACGACGATCTTGGTAGATAATCGTTCAAAACATTTTCTTGTGTTACCGCAACCGTATTATCATTTACTTTCCATTCATAAACGATAGGTTTGCCTTGTAATACCTGCGCCTCAAAGTTCAATCTTCCACCAATGACAACCTCATCCTGAGAAGCTACAAGCTGTACTTTAGGAGGATCATATACAGTGATAGGTCCGACTAAGTAAGAGACATCCGGACAAACCATATCTGTTGCCGTAATACTATAATATACTTCGCCAGGATACCTAGGACTATCATTCATAGCATTAATATATGATGCTACTCCTATTGGAGAAAGAGGATCTATTGATAATCCTAACCAAGAATAAGCTACTGGATTTCCTTGGAATACATTAGTTGTCATGTGAACCGTATCACCAAGACATATATTATAATCCTCTTCTGGTAATGTCACATTAAATACCATCGGTGTATGTACATCTATCGATACACCTCCATTTACGTCAGCTGTAACAGGACATACACCGTCATATACATATACAACATATTGATTAACAACCTGCGATGGAGCTAACTCCCATGTATATGACATCTCTTTTGTGTCAACCTGACTTAATAACGTACCATTATATCGATCATACAACTCATAACGAACTGGTTCACCACTCCATGAAGTGGCTGTAAGCACAACTGGAACGCTTTCCGGTGACTCACAAAATACAGCCGACGATGATGCTAATGTAACCATAATCGGTTGGTTCACCTTTATCGTAACTGTATCCGACTGCAAAGGTGGAAATTTTTCCGTTCCGTAACAAATTCCATCGGAAATATTCGCAAAAAATTTATCATATCCTGGCAAATAAGAAGGAGAAATGTATGGCGTACTTAAATCTCCAACTGATCCGATACTCGATTCTGCCATCTGCCATGAATACATTTTCAAGAAATTCTGAGCCTCCGCTGGTTCAAATGTAGCCAAAGATATTACAGTTGGCTCATATTGACAAACATTGTATTTTGAAGCCTCGATATGAACCTTGAATGGAGTCTGAACAACTACAGGATCAGCATAAGCCGTAACAGGTCCACAAGCACCATTGTCACTTACAATCAATGCATAATTAACAACTGAACCTGGTACAAATCCTTTATATGAATTCATCTCATCAACACAATACAAATTGTTAAGCGGATTCTTTAAACTATATAAAGAATCATTAAATGCACTAACGAACTCATATTTATATGATACATACATGTCACCCGCCTGAGAGTTGGTACCAATCAATACCACTTGATCATCCTTCGAACAAGCAAATCTCTTATCTGTCGTTAATGTTACACTATATGGTGTATTGATATCTACAGTCGTTGATGCATCTGCAGGATCTGATGCCGATACACAGATACCATCCGATGCTGAAACATTAAATGAGACATTGTCTCCAGGTTGCATCCAACCCTCTAAACGACTAACCTCCAAATAAGGCTCTGTCGTAACGTACGTCAGACTCTTACCATTTCCATTCCTTGTCCAATAGAAATGATCGATATGATGAATAGCATCAGCTGGAGTGACAATCGCATTCAACTCCACCTTAGTATCCTCTTGATAACATACCTTATAGGATGATGAGGTCAAATCTAATGTAAACGGCACGTTCACATCAAATGCTAACGGTTTCTCCGATTCGGTTGACAAACAGATATTATCATCTGCAATCACATATACCTTAAACGAGTTTCCTGGTGCAAACAAAGATGGGAACTGAGCACTAGACAACTCCACGGTTGTGCCAGTTGAACCTGCATCCTTCATCAAGAATTCGTTACCTAACGTATCAACCACATACCATCTGTATCTATTAATAAACTTTCTAGATGTCTCAGGCGTTACAACCGTATTGATCAATGCCTGATCCGTAGAACAAACTTTATTTACATCACTAGTTAATTCCAGTTTATATTTAATTCCAATCTTAGATGTAAACTCATGTTCTACCGCAGGACAGATACCATCTTCTGTAACCAATTTGAAGTTACCCTTCATACTCTTTGGTACGACATAATCGTATGTCAAGCCAAATCCACTTCCTGGCAGAGTATCGCCATCTAACGTCCATATATACGATCTAATATGATTTACAGCATTAACTGAATCTATCGTTGCAATGATATTGAATACATTGTTTTCAGAAGTAAGACATGAATCTGGTTTATTAAACTTCCAATCATATCCGTTATATTTAACAACCACCTGATTCGACTCATTGTTGCTCTTACAAGTTGAATCATAGACTGACAATGTATAAGAAGCTGTATTACCTGATTTAAATATAGATGGATAAGTAGCATCATCGAGCGTGACAGTAAATGTATCCTTTAAATCTGTCAACTCTTTCAATTTGCTACCATTCATATACAAATCCAACTTGTTAATACTCAATAGGGCTGTTGCTGGTGAAATGACAATCTCCAAATCATGCGATCTCTTATTCAACAAACATACACTATAATCAGTATTCATATGCAAAGAGAATCCACCTTCACGAATTTCTATGCTCAACTTCGATTGATTAATATCATGAGTAATCGTTTCACAAACATCTGTCGTAGTAGCAGAGATGTATGCTGCTACTTCGTCGGCCTTAATTTGATCTCTTGTCGAATTCAACAAATCAGCATTTGTAAACGAAAGCGTACTCGTTGATGTAACCGTATCCAATATACTTCCATCTGAGAATACAATATGCCAACTATAAGATGTGATCTTCTCGTCAATCTTTGCCGCTTCTGCCGCACCCATCGTAGGATCTACATACGCTTCCAATGTCAAAATATTAGCATCCAAGCTCAAATCACTCTTTGATACACAAACTGGATCCTTGCTTGATTTAATCTTCATCGTATAGTGTCCATTATGAATTGTATATGGAACCTCTATACTATTCTGCAAGAAGCAATATTTATCATCCACATTAACAGGATTTATCTTAACAACACCCTGCAAATAAGAATAATTAGAAAGATTATCTGGTTCAAATGTTTGTGTAGAATCATCTATCACTGTAACCTTACCAGGAAGTGAAGACCAATCAAACACTAAAGATGGCTCTGAATAATTACGAATCACCTTTACGGTCGCTGTATTACAATCTACCACGCTCTGAGCCTCTGCTTGAATGTTCAGATTCATCTTTGCATGCGTTACAATGTTCTGATAGAACTCACAATCTCCTTCATCCACTGCTTTAAAAATTAAGGAATCGAATTGTGCAAATGGGAAGACACCCAACTGAGTACCATCAGAAGCAGTAACAGAGAAACTATCTCCTTCCAACACCACCAGTTTCAAACTATCCTTGGAAATACCTTTTACATCTTTACTGAACAATAAGGTACTATCAGCAGCCAACCAAGACATCTTCCATTCGTGATCTGGACTGATCAACAAACGTTCTCCTGGGATTATCACCTCTTCTCCAGGAATATTACAGAACGCTACAGAATCTCTTGGTGCCATCTCACCCCCATAGGTGTTTCGTATTGTTATATCCGTTGTTGCCTGATGGAAAGTAAACTCACACTCTGTCAAGCTACTCATTAATCCATCAGCCACCTTACGGGCTATTTCCGCATCATCTGATACAATCACACGATAGTTCAATGCACCCGCAAATGTGGCATCATTAGTAGAAACCGTTGTTGTATCGATTTTCATCAATGATGGGTTATTTGCATAATCATTCAAATCTGTCCAAACTGTATCTGCTCCATTTGCCTTCTGATATTGGAAGATATACAATGGATTTTGTATGTATGAACTTGTTTGAAATGCATGTAAGGTCACCTCTTCTCCTGAGCAGGAAACGACTTCCGACTCTATTGTATCACCATGTAAGATTGCCTTCAATTTAGCTTTCGGAATACATACAGAGAATGTGATATCATCCAACAACATATCATTTCCATCTCCAGGTTCACCATTATTATATATTACGACCCATACATCTTTTACCTTCTCATCCAAATGAATAAACTCATCCAACCGTGTCCATGAATCCAATCCTGCAGCAACATCTCCAGAAGAGATGCTTGCCAACACATTTGAATCATCTGACGGAGGTAATGTACGCGCACTTTCATTAAACTCTTTCAACAAACAAATGGTTAAGTTCACTGCATTCTTATATTCACCGTCTTCAATATTAGTAGCATTACGAACACTCATACCAAAATTGAAACGGTCTGCAGGACAACTCAATGATGCTTTCTGTGCATAGATAGCCGCCTTTGAAATATTCGTCTGTCCAGCATTCACAAACAACATTGCTCCATTCTTATTTCCTGTATAATCAGAACATGCAATAAAGTCCTTATGATTCTTATTATGGTCACATGAATCTGGAGAACGGACAATTGCATAATATCCATCTTGCAAACGCAATGAGGCATCCTCAATCCATGTATCAGCTTCATACTGACTCAACATAGGGTTCTCTGTCATATACAAGTGACCGTCAGTACCCACAAACTGGTTAGCCCCATTTCCATCTACATTGACAAACTTCGTAGCCGTAACGACATAACCGTTAGGATCTGGAGAAACATAACTTCTGATTGAGAAATTATTCTTCTTTGTCGTATCCACAGACATCACATCACCTCCACTTGCACGAGCAGAGAAATAAGTTCCGTCAGCATCATAATCACCTGCAGTCAACACATCTCCTGTTCTATTTAATCGTACACTAGTTAAGTGATCTACATCAACTGAAGATTGATAAATCTTTCCTTCTGTTACATACACATCATCCGACATGAAGAAACCAAATGTTTCATAGAACAATGTCTTCGTTTCCAATCCATCACAATACTCCTGACTAGAGCAATCTGGTTTCGGATAATAGATTGTATCGGAAAGACCTTCGAAGTCAACTCGATAATAATAATCATCATCCATCCAAACTGGCAATCTGTACGTATTAGCTCTTCTCAACAATGTCCAATTTTCTTTATCCTTAGACACATACCATTGGAAAGCTTCACTATTAATGTCACTCAATACTGCAGTTCCTGATGCTATCAAAATATTGGTATCCTGTAAACAGGACTCAATAGGGAATTGCGATGCAATAAAGAACGAACATTCGTGAGACTCAACTTCCACTTCACCTACATAATAATTATCTGCATACAAGCTATATGTTGTAGTCTCCGTTGGTTTCACATTCACCTGCGGTTCTGAAGTAACCGCAACAACTGTAGAATGGTCTCTCCAAGTATAGACTGATGCTTTGTCATAATTAGTTGACAAAAGATCAGAACCTCCCTGACACGCATATCCTTTCTTTGCAGTAACCTTATATCCACATTCAGACATTGATTTTACCACTATCTTTGCAGATCCTACCTTTAATTCATCTGCATAAAGAGAAAACTCATAAGTACCAGATGTTTGAGGCGTCACCGTCAACTCTGCTGTTGTGCTTACCCCATAATCATTTCCTTTGTCATCTTTCCATTGATATGATTTTCCACTTGTATAAGAAGAGGACAATGTCACTGACTCACTCAAACAGATTGAACTAGCAGAGTTTGTGATATAATAACCACAATTCTCCAATGTAGGAGAAACAGTCTGACTATTAATAAATTGTGTTCCACCCGATTTTGCCGTCACTTTGGTTACAAACAAGAAAGGCTTTACGTCATCTATACTATATGTAATGCCTATTTTATTCTTATTTTCCGCAAGCCATAAGGTATCTCCAGCGGATTGAACTATACCCCATTCAAGGTTGTAGGTTGTCAAATCAACATCTACCGCCCACAACTCTGCTTCAGCACCTCTACAGACTGACCTGCTCGAATAAGCGATAGCACCCGTAAATCCATCATCAAGGACTACAACGGTTTCTCTCTCCTCATCGAAATATGCACAAAATTTTCCTGAAATATATTCATTCGTCTGGATTTGATTTCTATATACTTGATTGAAGGCTCTAGTCCTTGAAAAATCAGCTCTATCCTCAAACGTTACGCCCTCAAACAAAATCGTTCCATTAAATCCGTCTGTTGTGATAACAACGTAATTACCCAAAACCTCCAATGTAGGATCACTTCCATTCCATCTCTCTCCTCTACTACATGTCATAGCAGAATATGCAGCAAAAATATTTAGGAAAAGAATAGAAATGAACGACATTAGCCTTGTCATCCAATCACATCCTTTATAAAATTTTGTGTCTTTCATAACTATTTTTCTTGTTCTTCTTCGAATATTAAAACATTCAATAATTTATAATACAAGCATACCTCGCACAAAAAGGCGAACAAATATAAGAAAACAAAACAAGAATATGAAAAATATATTAAAAAAATATAAAAAAAAACGATTGTTCAATTGCAAATTGAATTCAAAAACAAAAAAAAGTGCGCTAATTTCTTGTCCCCATAATTCTCTAAACACCCCTGACAATCAAAACGATTGCATTGTATAAAGCCTTGAGTATAAGCCATTTTGCTTCAACAATTCATCATGTTTCCCTTGTTCCACGATTTCACCATCTTGCAACACACATATAGTATCTGCATTCTTTATGGTGGACAATCGGTGTGCAATAACAATGGTTGTCCTGGTTTTCATCAGATGCTCCAATGCTTCTTGTACTAATTTTTCTGATTCGGTGTCTAAGGCTGATGTGGCCTCATCCAATATTAATATAGGAGGATTCTTTAATATTGCACGTGCTATGCTTAAGCGTTGACGTTGTCCACCCGACAAACGGCCTCCTCTATCGCCAATATTCGTTTGATAACCTTCTTCCATAGCCATGATAAACTCATGTGCATTCGCTATCTTTGCGGCCTCAATCACCTGTTCTTCTGTCGCATTCTCAACGCCAAATGTTATATTATTGAAAACGGTATCATTGAACAAAATAGCTTCCTGATTCACATTTCCCATATAGGAACGCAAATCAAACAAAGTCATCGATTTAACGTTCACTCCATCGATTAAAATCTCTCCCTCAACCACATCATAGAAGCGTGGAAGCAAGTCAACCATGGTAGATTTGCCGGAACCTGACTGTCCAACCAACGCTACCATCTCACCTTTTTTTATTGTTAGGTTTATGTGTCTCAACACCCAATCATCTTGGTACTTAAATGAGACATCGTTGTATTGTATTTTATCTGAAAACGGTGCAGGTGCAACAGGATTTTTCACCTCCTTCAATGGATTTACTGCCGCCAACACCATGTCGATTCGATCAAGTGAAGCCTTACCTTTTTGTATGCTATACATCGCTTTCGATAACTCTTTGGCAGGATTAATAATACTATAAAATATCACCAAATAGTATATAAACTCTGCGGCAGACAATGAACTATTGTCGTTCAAGATAAGCATACCACCGAAAAACAAGACAATAGCGATTGTTGTGGTTCCTAAAAATTCACTCATCGGGTGAGCCAACATATATCGGCGATTCACCTTCGTCGTCGTGTTTTTTAGTTTTTCATTCAAAGAGGAAAAGTTTCGTATGACAGATTTTTCCGCATTAAATGCTTTTATAACTCTTAAACCACCCAATGTCTCTTCAATCTGAGAAAGTAACTGTCCGGATTGTTCCTGTGCCTCTTTTGATTTTTTCTTCAACGACTTACCTACTTTCCCCATTATAAATCCTGCAATTGGAAGTACCGCCAAAACAAACAATGTCAGTTTCCAACTTAAAACTAGCAGGATGAACAGATAGATAAGTATCATGATAGGATTCTTTGACAAAAGTTCGATTGAACTCATGATTGAAGCCTCAACTTCATTCACATCATTCATCATACGAGCCATGATGTCGCCCTTCTTCTGCTTGCCAAAGAATGCCAGATTCAAATCTACCACCTTCGTATAGAGTTGATTCCGCATATCACGTACCAACCCTGTACGAAGAGGTATAATAAAATAGCTTGCTAAATATGCAACCCCTGTTTTTAGAAATGTTGTCACGATTAAGAATATCGCAAGCAACATCAACGTATTCAAAGCTCCATTGTTTTCAATATAATTTGAGACCCAACAGTATGCATTGTTTTTTATCACATCAACATCCCACTTAAAATCCATGTAAACATACGATGCACTTTTTGTCTTAAAAAGGATTTCAAGGATAGGAACGATCAACGCAAACGAAAAAATGCTAAATACTGTTGAGAGAATATTACAAACAATATTCAACAACACATTTTTTTTATACGGACCGACGAAGCGTCGAATAAGCTTTACAAACTGAGGTTCCAAAACTTTCATCACCTAACTATTACATTCCAGTGTAATTATGAGGAGTAATCGCTCTCAACTCAGCTTTTACAGACTCACTTACATTCAACGTCTCAATAAAATCTTTAATGGATTTTTCTGTAATACCTTCATTGGTACGTGTCAATGCCTTCAATGTCTCATACGGATTTGGATATCCTTCTCGACGCAAAATCGTCTGAATACCTTCTGCAACAACTGCCCAGCATTTATCCAGATCAGCATACAATGCCTTCTCGTTCAACAACAGCTTACCTATACCCTTCAACGAACTCTGAATAGCGATAATCGTATGAGCAAATGGAACACCCACATTTCTCAACACTGTAGAATCAGTCAAATCTCTCTGCAAACGTGATATTGGCAACTTTGTAGAAAGGTGTTGAAGAATAGCATTGGCCATTCCTAAATTTCCTTCCGCATTTTCGAAATCAATCGGATTCACCTTGTGAGGCATAGCCGATGAACCAACCTCTCCTGCTTTAATCTTTTGCTTGAAATATTCCATGGAGATATATTGCCAGAAATCTCTGTTCATATCAATCATTATCGTGTTGATTCGCTTCAAACAATCGAATATTGCACCTAAGTTATCATAATTAGAGATTTGCGTCGTCCATTGTTCGCGTTGCAAACCTAATATGTCATTAACAAAATGATTTCCAAATGCCTTCCAATCGTTTTCTGGATAAGCAACATGGTGTGCATTGAAATTACCTGTTGCTCCACCGAATTTGGCAGAAATCGGCAATTGCTTCAACTGATCCAACTGTGTCTGCAAACGACTAACAAACACCATTATTTCTTTTCCTAAACGAGTCGGAGAAGCAGGCTGACCATGTGTTTTTGCCAACATAGCCACATCTTTCCACTCTTCTGCACGAACAGCTAATTCAGAGATCAATTTTTCTAAATTAGGGTAATATACATCTTTCAATGCTTCTTTTACCGAATATGGCACTGATGTATTATTTATGTCTTGAGAAGTCAATCCAAAGTGGATAAACTCCTTAAACGCTTGAAGATTCAATCCATCAAATTTTTCTTTCAAGAAATACTCAACAGCTTTTACATCATGATTAGTAATCTTCTCTATATCCTTAATTTTCTGAGCATCCTCTATTGAAAAGTTTTTGTATATGTTTCTAAGATTTTCAAATTTAGAACCATCAAATCCCTTCAAATTTGGAAGTGGTAATTCACAAAGGGCAATAAAATATTCCACCTCCACCAATACTCTATAACGAATAAGAGCAAACTCCGAAAAATAATCAGAAAGCACTTCCGATTTGCCTCTATATCTTCCATCTACGGGAGAAACGGCTGTTAATGCATTCAATTCCATAGAAAAAATGACTTATGGTGAGTTTTATAAATTCATCTCGTGTGTTTTTGTTTTCCTTTTTTGTAGAGACGCAATGCATTGCGTCTCTACGGTAATCCACTGACAAACAGCAGGAGACCGAAAGAAATCAGAAAGCACCGAAATGTTTATCAACTCACAATTATATTAATTTTATTTAACCGGTGAATCTATAGAACTCACCTTAATGAGACGCAAAGTTAAGAAATTATTGCGAAACTCACATGACAATTTTGAAATTCTAACATCGACATCACTGGAGCAAGGCCTCCGGATGTTCTTCTTTCCATTCTTTTATATTCTTTTCAAAGGCCTCTACTTTTTTCTTGCTTTTATTGTTTTTAAACCAATCCGACACACAGATCTTCTGTGGTATTGTTTTACCTTTATCTATATAATGCTTCCCTTCTTCATTCTTTACAAGAATAACCTCATCATATAAGGAGTGATCTGCTGTAAAGGTTTTTAATTTCAAAGAGTCATTTTCGATTGTGATCAACTGATAATAGCGGTCGGCCGTACCCCACTTCTCTATCTCACCGCAAAAGTCCATTGCATAATCTTTTTCGGAACAATAGGAAATCAAAGAAAGTGGTGATATCACTTCTCCTTTTTCTGTCGTATCTACACAGGAACGGGCATAGGCATGTTCATGTCCCTGTAAGATTAAATCCACATCCGACATTAAGCCATCAAAGAACATTCGAACGCCCAAATTATTCATCGATCCTTTTATGGAATGTAACGGATGATGAAGAACAACAATCTTCCATTTCTCCGAACTTTTCTTCAATTCATTCTTCAACCAGCTTCTTTGTGAGAAATAGTTCCAGGTATCCCGATTGGAATCCAACATGAAGAATCGGGCATCACCATACGCAAACGTATAAAGTGCATTCTCACTTTCATCATCCACCTCAAAATAAGGGAACGTTAACGTAAAGCGTCTTTCCAACTTCCTCGTGAGTCCTTTCAGATACTCATGATTCCCAGGAACCGACAATATAGGATAACTAGTCGCAATGGTATCCAGCGATTGGAATACAACATTCCAATAACAATCCATCGGACGTTCTATTAAGTCTCCGCCGAACAACAGAAATGAGATGTCTCGATTCCGTTCAACGACAGAAGGCAACATGGCATCAAATCCGCCTTCCAATTCATCCTGAATATCGCCAAAATATAAAAAGGAATAAGTGGAAGATGAATCCATTTTAAAATGATACCACTGAGTAGTATCTTGGGATGTTCGGATTCGATAGGCATAAGTCCCCTCCTTGCTTAATGAACTCATCAACGCTTTATAATAGGAACCGACACCACTTCGGGAATGATACTTAACGGGAGCGGACTCAACTGTCATCAACGTACTATCCAGCACATTCATATAATCCAGCCATTCCACATCCAACAAAGAATCATGAACCCAACTCACGTAACGAGTATCAGCATCCATACCCATCGTCAACAAAACCCTGGCGGGCTTAGGTTGTATATCATACGAGGCCTCTGGAGGGTTGCCAAACCACACCCCCCATCTGGAATAGACCCATATCAGCAATACAACAAAGATGAGTGGGAATAATATAAACTTCAATAAGTAATGTCTTCGGAACTTATCCATCTACTTTAATATCCTAAAATCTTCAACATCGATTTGAAACTTTGTTCTTTTGCGAACAACTTAGTATAGTACTCACCGTTTTCATCCAAATCAATTACAACCATCTTAGGTGCAGGCAACAGACAGTGCTGGATACCTCCATATCCGCTCAATGCTTCTTGATAGGCTCCCATGTGGAAGAATCCAATGAACTGATCTCTACCTTGTTGCATCTTAGGCAAGAAGATTGCATTGGAGTGAACCTCTGCATTATAGAAATCTTCACTATCACACGTCAATCCGCCCAAATGTACTCGTTCATACTCCTGGTCCCAGTTATTGATGGCCAAGAACGGGAATCGTTGATTCAATGCCCATGTGTCTGGCATGGTATTGATGAACGAGCTATCGATCATATTCCACAACTCACGATCATTCTGTTGTTTCTGATTGACTATGGAATAAAGCATTGCACCACTCTCACCGACAGTATAAGAGCCAAACTCCGTAAAGATATGCGGCTCAGGCACTCCAGCTTGCGTACATGCATTCTTTATCTGAGCAACAATCTCCTCTGCCATATATTCATAGTCATACGAGAAATCCATGTGAGACTGGAACGGGAACCCTCCTCCGATATTCAAGCAATCCAACTCCGGACAAATCTTCTTCAATTCACAATAGAGATTGATTCCTTTGTTTAATTCATTCCAATAATAAGAGGTGTCCTTAATACCTGTATTTACAAAGAAATGGAGCATTTTCAGATTCACCTGCTTATTTTTCTGAATCTTATCTTTATAAAAAGGTATGATATCAGTGAAGCGAATTCCTAATCGTGAAGTATAGAAATCAAACTTAGGTTCCTCTTCCGTAGCAATTCGTATGCCCACATTTACTTTCTGATCGAAGTCCTTCAACAACATATCTAATTCATCCTTGTTGTCCAATACAGGAATTACATTATTGAATCCACGACGAATCAAGGATTGAATATTCTCCACATACTGTGGTATTTTATATCCATTACATATCACATATCTATTCGGATCCAGATGACCTGATTCTTGCAGACACTCCAGCAGATTCACATCATAGGCTGAAGATATCTCCACATTCACATCATGTTTCAAAACCTCCTCCATGACAAAGGAGAAATGGGAACTTTTCGTACAGAAGCAATACTTGTAATCGGCCTGATAATCCACCTTTGCCATAGCCACATTGAACAGACGACGCGCACGCTGTATGTTCTGTGCTATCTTAGGTAGATAGGAGATACGCAAAGGAGTTCCATACTGCTTAATAATATCCATTAACGGAACATTAAACCAATACAGATCATTGTTCACAACACTAAATTCCTCATTAGGAAACTCAAATGATTGTTCAATCAAATCGACATACTTATTTTTCATGCTCAAAAAATTAAGTAAATTAATCAAAATCCTTTCAATCTTCTCACACAATCCGAATGACTTAGATGCAAAAAAAATTTGCAATCCGAGTGAATCGGATTGCAAATTTATATATAAATAACTGAATATAGTATATTTTTTCTTACATATTCATACCACCACAGCAATGGATTACTTGTCCGGAAACATAAGATGACAAATCAGATGCCAAGAACAAAGCTACATTAGCCACATCCTCTGGTGTTCCACCTCTTCTCAATGGTATTGTTGCTTCCCATTGTTTACGAACTTCTTCAGAAAGTTGTGCAGTCATATCAGTAATGATAAATCCAGGAGCAATACAATTAGCACGTATTCCACGAGAACCTATCTCTTTGGCAATTGACTTCGTCAAACCAATCATACCTGCTTTTGAAGCAGAGTAGTTACATTGTCCAGCATTTCCTGATACACCGACAACCGAACTCATGCTGATGATGCTTCCTGCACGTTGTCTCATCATCACTGGAGTAACTGCATGAATAAAATTGAATGCAGATTTCAAGTTAACATTCAATACAGCATCCCACTGTGATTCCGACATACGCATCATCAATCCATCCTTGGTGATTCCTGCATTGTTAACGAGAATATCAATTGAACCGAACTCTTTCGAAATTTCAGAGACAACATTATGTGTCTGCTCGAAATCAGCAGCATTCGAAGCATACCCTTTTACCTTAACACCCAATGCAGCTATCTCTTTTTCTGTTGCCTGAGCTATTTCTCCAATCTCCAAATCTGTAAAGGCTATGTTAGCACCTTCTTTCGCAAATTTTATTGCAATTGCCTTTCCGATACCCCTCGCAGCACCTGTTATTAAGGCCGTCTTACCTGTTAGTAGTCCCATAGAATAAATTAAGTATTTAAGTTAATATTTTTTGCAAAGATAAAAAAGAGATTTAAGATTTGACATCCTAAACGATAAGTTTTGTCGCTCAACCTGAATAATTTTATAGTCGATGTGCCACATCATGACATTTTGTCAGCCATATCTGTCTTAAAATACAGACAATTGTGTCACAAAACCATCTTTTCTTGTTTTGGCACAATTTATGATGTAACGTATGTGGTTGTGCAAAATGCATAACCAATACTTAATAATATGTATAAGAAAAAAAACAATAATAAAACAATTAAATTTTAACCAATATGAATATTAAACCATTAGCAGACAGGGTTTTAGTTAAACCAGCTGCAGCAGAATCAAAAACTGCAAGTGGAATCATTATTCCAGATTCAGCAAAAGAGAAACCATTGAAAGGTGAAGTGTTAGCTATCGGAAACGGTACTAAAGATGAAGAAATGGTAGTTAAAGCGGGTGACACCGTTCTATATGGCAAGTATGCAGGTACAGAATTGGAATTGGATGGAGAGAAATATTTAATCATGCGTCAAAGCGATATCCTCGCTATTATATAATTATGTAAGCGCTAAATATTTTTCATCAAACAAATAATAACAAGAATTTTTTAACATCAAGAATCATGGCTAAAGAAATAAAATTCGATACAGAAGCTCGTGACCTTTTGAAGAAAGGTGTAGATGAGCTAGCTAACGCAGTAAAAGTAACTCTTGGTCCTAAGGGACGCAACGTAATCATCGAGAAGAAATTTGGTGCACCACACATCACAAAAGATGGTGTATCAGTTGCAAAAGAAATCGAACTAGCAGATCCATACGAAAACATGGGTGCACAAATCGTCAAGGAAGTTGCTTCTAAGACAGGTGACGATGCTGGTGATGGAACTACAACCGCTACCGTTTTGGCTCAATCAATCATCAATGTTGGTTTGAAGAACGTAGCTGCAGGTGCTAACCCAATGGATTTGAAACGTGGTATCGACAAAGCAGTTGCTAAAGTTGTTGAGAGCATCAAAAAACAAGCAAAAGAGGTAGGCGACGATTACAGCAAGATCGAACAAGTAGCTACTATCTCTGCCAACAACGATAGCGAAATCGGAAAACTAATTGCCGACGCAATGGCAAAAGTAAAGAAAGAGGGCGTTATCACTGTAGAGGAAGCAAAAGGTATGGATACAACTGTAGATGTTGTTGAAGGTATGCAATTCGACCGTGGTTACCTATCTCCATACTTCGTAACCAACACAGAAAAGATGGAAGTAGAGTTTGATAATCCATACATCCTCATCCACGACAAGAAGATCTCTTCTTTGAAGGATATCCTTCCTATCTTGGAAGCAACTGCACAATCTAGCCGTCCATTATTAATCATCGCTGAAGATATTGATGGTGAAGCACTAACTACATTGGTAGTTAACCGTCTAAGAGGTGCATTGAAAGTGGCTGCAGTCAAAGCTCCCGGCTTTGGTGACCGTAGAAAAGAGATGTTGGAAGATATCGCTATCTTAACTGGCGGTATTGTTATCTCTGAAGAAAAAGGCATCAAATTGGAGAGCGCAACCATCGATTTGTTAGGTTCTGCAGAGAAGGTAACCATCAACAAAGACAACACGACAATCGTTAACGGAGCTGGTGCAAAAGAAAATATTGCAGAGCGTGTTAACCAAATCAAAGCACAAATCGAAACGACCAAATCTAGCTACGACAAAGAGAAATTACAAGAACGTTTGGCTAAATTGGCTGGTGGCGTAGCTGTACTTTACGTCGGTGCTCCATCTGAAGTTGAAATGAAAGAGAAGAAAGATCGTGTAGATGATGCTTTGTGCTCTACTCGTGCAGCTATCGAGGAAGGTATCGTCCCTGGTGGTGGTGTGACTTACATCCGTGCCATCGACGCATTGAAAGACTTAAAGGGTGAAAATGAAGACGAAACAACTGGTATCGAAATCATCAAACGTGCTATTGAAGAGCCTCTTCGTCAGATCATCGCTAACGCAGGAAAAGAAGGTGCAGTATATGTACAAAAAGTAAGAGAAGGTAAAGACGACTTCGGTTACAATGCTCGTAACGATCAGTTCGAAAACTTCTTCAAGGCTGGTGTCATCGACCCTGCTAAAGTAACTCGTGTGGCATTGGAAAATGCAGCTTCTATCGCAGGTATGCTCTTAACCACAGAGTGTGTAATCGCAGAGAAGAAGGATGATAAAGCTGCTGCTCCTGCTATGCCTCCAATGGGTGGCGGAATGGGCGGAATGATGTAATAATTCTCTTTATTCTATATTCATTAAAGATGGGTGTCTGTTCATTACAGGCATCCATTTTTTATTCCCTTTTTCTGTATTTTGCACAAAATGATATGTTTTGCGCAAAAACATAGGTGAATTTGTTGGTACGAATTAGAAATGTACGTATATTTGCCGACGAAAGAAAATTATTATTAACCTAAACTGTTTAAGACGGTACTTTCCCAACTTACGTAATGAAGTGCGTCAAAAATAGGAAATAAAAAAACAATGATTTATTACAACGTAGAGGACTTCAATGCAATGCTGAAGAAGTCCATCCAAGAGAACTGGGAATCACCCGCATTGACAAATTACGTAACAGGGGAAACATTCACCTACGCCAGATTGGCAGAATCAATCGCAGAAATACATTATTTATTTGAAGTACTTGGCATAAAAGAGAATGACAGAGTAGCTTTAGTCGGCAAAAACACACCTGAATGGGCTGTTGTCTTCTTGGCTACGATTACATACGGAGCAATCATCGTACCAATTCTTCAGAATTTTCCTATCGATGACATTCATCACATTGTCAACCAAACAGAATCCAAACTTCTTTTTGTCAGTGAAAACCTGAAAGAACAAGTGGTGGAAGACAATATGCGAAAATTAAAATGCATCTACTGCTACACTGAAAAATACTGTGTTCATCAAAACGGTTCCGCACCACAAACCATCCAAGAACTACGTGATAAGATTCACGAATTATATCCTAATGGAGTAAAATGCGAGGATGTGAAGTTTGCAAAGAGAAAGGATGATGATATATTTGCCATCAACTACACATCCGGAAGTACCGGATTCAGCAAAGGTGTAATCCAAACATTCGGGAACATCAAAGGAAACATCGGTTTCATCATCGAGAAAGGTCTTGCATACAAAGGCAATAAGATATTGACATTCTTGCCATTGGCACACACCTATGGATGTACGTTGGACTTCCTTTCTCAAATCTCCAATGGTGCACACATCACCTTCCTTAACAAGGTGCCTGCTCCAAAAGTTTTAATAAAAGCTTTCGCAGATATCAAACCTAACGTGATATTCACGGTACCATTGATCGTTGAGAAGATATACAAATCGGTTGCAGAACCGCTTATCAAAGAGCATGAGGCAACCATGAGCGAGGAGGAGTTGAAGAAGACAATCTATCCTAAAGCATGCAGCATGATGATCCAATTGTTTGGCGGTAATTTCAAGCAAGTGATCGCTGGAGGAGCTCCATTGAATGCCGAAGTAGAGGAAGCTCTCAAAAAGATAGAGTTCCCATTCGCTGTAGGATATGGTATGACAGAGTGTTCTCCATTAATAAGCTTCATTAACCTGGAAGAGTTTGTCATCAAGTCTGTCGGCGTTGTACTCCCAAACATGGATGTTATGATCGACTCTGAGGATGGAGAGAATATCGCTGGTGAGATTCTTATCAAAGGACAAAATGTAACGCCTGGCTATTACAAAAACGAAATAGAGACACACAAAGCTTTCGATAAGGATGGTTGGTTCCACACAGGAGACATCGGAACACTCGACAAGAATGGATATTTATTCATTAAAGGTCGCTGTAAAAGCATGATCTTAGGACCTTCAGGGCAAAACATTTATCCTGAAGCATTGGAAGCCAAACTTTCTAATCTTCCATTCATCTCTGAATGTCTGATTATTGAGAAAGAATCTAAACTCGTTGCTTTGGTATATCCTAACTTCCAAGCCATGGACGAGAGTAACATTCAGAAAGAAGATCTTCCAAACATCATGGAAGCAAACAAAAAACAATTCAACCAGAAAGTGGCCAACTACGAACAGATTTCTGAAATCATTCTCTATCCAAACGAGTTTGAAAAGACACCTAAGAAAAACATCAAACGATATTTGTACGAAAGCCACAAATAGAATTTCACTTGTCGAAATAACTATTTTGCAAAACAATATGACCGCTCACGCTTCCTGAAGAACAGCGAATCTGAGCGGTCTTTTTTTTTGTATTATAAGCACAAGGTTATAGGACAATAACCTCACGATGAAACGATTCTACTAACAGAAGACACCTCCATACATTGGTACGATCTCATGCCATTTTATACAACTCTCTCTGAAACTCAACATACTGTTTGCGTATTTGATCGATTCCCATGTTGAGATTTCTTTTGGCATCGGCTACCGTGACGTATTTCATCCTCAGTAATTTTGACAGGTTTTCTTCTGGTGTAAATTCTTGATAACCGTTACGTAAATACTGATCAATAAGAAAGTCTATGAACTCCTTTTGTGCTGCGTTCTGACGCTTGTAATAGTCTTCTCGAACAAGTTCTACACGTTTCTTGCGTTCCATCGGCGTTGTTTCGTATGCAAGATATTCAAGTACATCAAGCAAATCACAATCCTCACGTCCCATAACACGCTGCATAGCCTGCAGTTTATCTTCGTGGAATCCTTCCTGCTCCAGTTGATTAAGCAATGCTCGACGTGTGTCGGGATGCTCCCATTGTTTGCGCAAATCCTCTGGTCCGTTAAAGAACATAGGCAAACGTCCAAAAAGCTTCTGAATAAATTCTTCTATCGAAATCAATTCATCTCCATATTGGAACTTCTCCGTCCATGTGGTTTTCAGTTCCAATGTTCGTTGACTTGAAAGTTTCACCTTCACCTTATCTCGTTGTCTGCCTCCCCCCTCGCACGTACATGGCAGATGTCCACAGACCGGACACGGTTCGGGCATTCCCTCTCCTACCGAACCTACAGACTCTGGATGTGATTCGGACTTCGTCTGTTTGTTACATGTGCACGGATAATTGCCACACACGGGACAATATGGGTCACCATCCCATTCCGCATCTTGGAAGTTCCTGTTAGCTCCAACAAAATCGTAGATGGTGAAGTAGTATTTGTCGTCGAAAAGGCGGGTGCCTCGACCGATGATTTGCTTGAACTCCACCATGTTGTTCACGGGACGCATCAGCACGATGTTGCGCACGTTGCGGGCATCCACGCCTGTGGAGAGCTTCTGCGACGTAGTAAGGATAGTGGGAAGCTTCCGCTCGTTGTCTTGGAAGAGTTTCAGGGTCTCTTCACCCTCCGATCCATCGTCGGCGGTGACACGCTCGCAATAGTTGGACGCAGGACTCTTCTTATACTGGTTGATCATATCACGGATGATGTGTGCATGCAATTGTGTGGCACAGAAGACAATCGTCTTTTCATCTGGATTTATCTGTGACAACAGCTCCTTTACACGATGTTCGTCTCGTTGGCGAATCTCTATCTTGCCATTATAGAAATCACTTTCCGTGTAGGTTTTTTCGGTGTCTATTTCGCCTTCTACCTCATCATCAGGATTGTAAACATACTCATCAATGTTACTTTCCGAAATTCGCACACGGAATGGTGTCAGATAACCGTCTGCAATGCCTTGCTTGAGCGAATAGGAATAGACGGGGTTGCCGAAATACTTATATGTATTGGCGTTGTCCTGACGGCGCGGCGTGGCGGTCATACCGAGTTGATATGCAAACGAGAAGTAATCCATCAGTTCGCGCCATTGGCTCTCGTCGTTCGCACCACCGCGGTGACATTCGTCTATTATGATGAAATCGAAGAAATCTGCCGGATATTGCTTGTAGTACGGCTCGCCGCTCTCATCGACACACATGAAGGTCTGGAAGATGGTAAAATAGAGATGTCTTGCCGTTGGCACCTTATCATGGTTTTTATGCAGTTCGTCGGGTGTGATGCGCACCATGGCATCTTCGGGAAACTGTTCAAAATCGTTGATTGCTTGGTTGGCAAGTATGTTGCGGTCGGCAATGAAAAGA
>CACXCA010000077.1 GCA_902766045.1 uncultured Bacteroidales bacterium | reverse complement strand
TCCGAATCCATTATCTCTTGCAATCCTTCCGATATCCGTATTTGGGTCAGTGGCACATAGAACCGGCAGACCTGCCTGAAGATAACTCAAAAGCCTACTTGGAAAATTAGGGATTTGAAAACGATAATCCAGATAAATCAATCCTACATCACACGCTGCCACCAACTGATCATAATCCTCTTTTGGGATTCTTCTCATTAGCCTAACATTTTCTGGTTTTTCTTTTTCTATAAATCCTTTCAGTTTTCCGTATTCAGTTCCATCACCAACGATAAGAAAAAAAGCATTAGTTTCCCAAACTGACTCTCTGATACTATCAATAATAAACGGTATTCCCTGCGGTCGTCCAAGATTGCCTCCATAGACAAACACCGTTTTATCCTGTGGTATATGATACTTTTCTCGAATTTTATACCTGATCTGTTCGTTCACTCTTAAATCCAAAGGATCCAGACAATTCGGGAATACTTCAACCTTGCTCTGAGCAATTTCTGAGTTTTCTCGTAAAAGATACTCAACATTAGCCGGTGACATGCATCCAATTCTGTCGGATATTTTATATAGTTTCTTTTCTTCACGTCGAAAATGGCGATAGAGAATCCCTTTGATCCCAGTTGTTTTCATCATACCCAAATCTAAGGCATTTTGTGGGAAAATGTCTTTTAACATGAGATAGGTTTTTGCTCCATCGCGCTTTTTTACATATTTCACCACGCTATCTAATGTAATTGGTGGCGTCGCATATAGAATAAGGTCAAACTTAATATGCGAAAAAAAATGCTTAATTGCGGATTTATACTGATGCTTAACCAAGACTGTAGAAATTCCTTTCTCGATTGCACCACAATTGGTAATGTTACCAGTCCTTACACGAAGCGCATGAATTCCATCTTCCAATGATAGGGTCGTCGGCTTACCCATACGTCGCTGGTTTGAACTAATGGAATACACATTGTGGCCGTGATCGACTAAGCTGTGTAAAACATCTGCATAGATATCATGCCGATTATAATTCTGCATTCCGCTAATCGTTAAAAATAATACGTTCACTTTGTCATCCTTTTAAAACCATTAAGCTCTATATTGAGGGAAATAATCCTTATCCTTAATAGGTCCTTGTTCTAATCGCTTTTGGACAAGAGCATCATATACCTCTTTGTTCCATATCCTTCGTCCTATGTAGAAATCAAATTCTGTATTCTTCCCAAACTTTTTTTTATACTTGAACAACGTATCCTCTGAATCACTGCTTCGACCCCCACCGTGATGTATATATCTATAGCCGTGTTCTTTTCCCCATATTGCAGCAGCGGCCTCAATAAGCCCTCCTGCCTTAAGTTCAAGCATTTTTGTATTACTACCCAAAAGATGAGCATGAAGAATATCACCAGCCGTAAAATATATCTCACTAGCTATTATCTCATTCTGATAATGCAGCTGTATTTCTAGAATGAAAGGTCGGAGGTCCGTTTCTAGGATATGATAGTATTCATCACTAAAATAGTACATACCATCAGCGTGATTCCTATCCATCGTTTCTTCATAAAGTTTTCGAAAAACAGCCAAATCTTTCGGTTCGGGATGGAGTGTCACAGTGACTCCCATCTCCGTTGCCCTCCTATTATCACGCCTTAAGCTTTTAGCGAATTCCTTTTGGACGGGGTCATCAAAATCTAATAGGTTTGTGCCTACCGTATGCCTGGAATAGGTAACTTCAAAACTGTCATCAACATCCCGATAGTTTTCGAAAACTGGATGAAAACGTATGAACTCGCTAACAATTCTTTCCTCTTCACAGTACTTCTGAAACTCAGTAGCGTATTCACAAATCAATGCATCTTTGTCAATGCAATCCAAAATAATCGGGCCACCATATCCATAGGGAGTTACAATATCAAAAAACTGTTCGCCGTCCACATCCCATGGAACTGGTCTTTTAATAAACATATTCATGATATGGCCTGCATTTGATTTGAAATCAAAGGTTTTACATTCTCCTTCTTCCATTGTCTCGCATAGTTTCCCATACTCAGGAAGATAGTAAACATCTAGCATTCTTCTCCCTCACTTAAGCTATTCTAAATAACACCTGATTCATCAATTACCCTCAGAATCCGGAGCATGTCTTCCTCATCATATCGCTGATCGCATACAATGCTTAATTCTCTTTCATAAAGAGGTCTTGTTTTGCCTGTTAAAACATGCTCTTTTTCTATTGGCCAATGAACCGGACAATATATACTACGGCTTTTCAAATGATTCTGTAGCGCATTTCGTTTCTCTTTATCCAAAAGAATCGGCACGAACAGCGGGCAATCGTCTTCTCCCAATTCCGGAAATATGGCCCATTGGTTTAGGGAAGATAGCAAAACCAATGCATTGTTTCGACGTTGCTCTTTTATACCTTTTACATTGAGCAATCTTGCTTTCTCAATATCCTGTCTATATGCTCCCATCGTCTCACAGTTATCAAGAAAGTCTTCTCCTTGTTCAAATAGTTCTAAAAACGACTTGGAGTGACTCTTTCCTTCAATATATGATTTCTTCTCTGTCATTGCACGTGCGCGAAGGGAAACATAAGAATTATCACATTCCGGGATTCTGGAATCTGAATTCCAATTCCTACACCATGCATATCCTCCAGTATAAAATCCAGCCCATTTTCTTAGGCTTCCAAAATAATACTCAGCGTCTTGTCTATTTTTTGTAAAAACGCTATGTGTGAGGTCACGAATAATAATCCCCTCGGGACTTCCGATACTCGTATAAGAAGAATACCCAAAATACGAAAGTACAATCCAGCAATCAGCTTCTATACTGCTGTAATTACATGTTAGTCTTCGGTCTTCCATGTATACAGGATAAAACTGAACCTTGATTCCATGTTTGATAAAAGGGGTAATCATACAATTGCAACACCAAGAAGGAATTGCTACGGTTCTTATGTTTTTTTTCTTGACAATATCATCAATGATATATTCAAGTGCAGCTGTTCCAGAAATAAACCAACGAGTATCGCTCGGGAACAATCCATTGTTTTTCTTAGAAACAGGTATATCCCAAAACTCACTGCCTATTTCTATTTTTAAATTTCTATTATTCAATACTAACCTCTTGTTTAATATGCTACTAATAAACAGATTTCTAAATTATGTAATTATAGGATATATGTATTCTTCTATACTATTAGTGTATCTGATCTGTGTAGTTCTATTATTAAACCTAATACATACATATGCTACTGAATCTTCAGCATTCTTAGCTACTTCAACATAATCCCCAATTTTTTTAAACTCATCAATCCATTGTACATATTTTTTCAAACCTTTATGAATGTGTAAGCCCTCATAAACTCCAGATTTATGGGGGAAAACCACCTGGAGAGTAATATAATTACACAGCCTCTCTTTATCCTTTATTTCTTCATAATAACTCGAATCATTAACTGACAATGAAACAAGGAGCTTGCTTAAATCCACGCCAGAGTGTTCAAAAATCAGCTTTGGAATACTATCCCCTGCTTGCCTTGGGTTAATCTCAATCACGAAAACCTTATCATTATCCGTAATATATGCCTCGACATTGAATTCCCCAAGGCTGACGCCCGACGCTCTAATTAT
>CACXCA010000076.1 GCA_902766045.1 uncultured Bacteroidales bacterium | reverse complement strand
TCAAATGCGTTACTAAAGAAAGTTAGAAATGACAATGAGCATCACTAAAGGACATACAAGATTCATTCCTTGCTCGCTTCACAGCGAATGCAAGAATGTGCAAAAATTCGTGTTAACAAATGTGAATTAGCAAAGAAACGCATTGCCATATTTTTAGATGTTTGCTTTTCGTTTTTTGGACGACAACGTCATTTGTAGATTTATGTTAATTTTCTGTCCATCAGATGCCCATTTGCATGACTTTTGCCCCTCTAAAATAATATTATATTTTTGTATGTTAGTTTATTATATTTGCAGATATTAAATTCTAGTGATCATTCATGATTTTTCAATATAACGATTTACTATTTATGATTCATTGATTATGTGGTTTACGTATATAATTCCTCCTGTTGTCGGTGCCGTGATTGGCTATTTCACTAATGAGATAGCCATTCGGATGTTGTTCCGTCCGCATTATCCTAAATATCTTTTTGGTTGGAGAATACCGTTCACTCCAGGATTGATTCCCAAGGAGAAAAGTAGGATTGCCAGTTCTGTTGCAGAAGCTGTGGCGGTGAATCTGATGAACAAGGAAACCATGGAGAAGAATCTTCTCTCTGATGAGATGATTTCTAAAATTGATACGGGAATACAATCGTTTATTGATAAACAAAAAGATAATGAGGAGACTCTAAAGCAATATATCTCACACTATTTTACAGAGATACAGGTGGATGAGGTATCATCTCGTGCGGTACAAGGTTTTTCGAAACAGATCAGCGCTCAGGTGGTCAATGTCGAGGTGGCAAATCATATCGCAACCAAAGTGGTGGAGTATGTTATAGAAAGATTAGACCATGGCGTGTGGGGATTGATAGGTGCCGATAAGCTTGTTGGTTGTATGTCTGATTCATTAGAAAAGAAACTGACGAAGCATGTGAGTATGGTGCTTCAGGAGAATGGTCCGGAAATCATTGATAACATTGTGAAAAAACAATCTGAGGCGATTCTGAATAAACGGATGTGTGATATGTTCTCTAATAAAGAGGAGGAAGCCTTGCGGGCGAAGGCATTGATTATTTCTGCCTATCGAAGCATTATAAGTGATTATTTGCCACGTTTGTTGGATACGATTGATATTCATAATATTGTAGAAGGACGATTGAATGATATGAATGTAGAAGAGATGGAAACATTGATTTTGCAAGTCATGAAAAAAGAGTTGCGTGCAATCGTATGGTTAGGGGCATTGTTGGGTGGGGTACTTGGTCTTATTAATCTCTTTGTGATGATATAAGGAATATTCAGAATTCATTGTTTAAAGATTGAATTTTCCATGAAAAAGAGGGAACGAAACAGACTTCGTTCCCTCTGATTTTTTTCTCTCTAAACCACTATTTAATAAATCAATTTAGTCATTAATGTTGCCACAAGGGTGCTGACGGTTACACAAATCAATCCTGGAATCATGAAGCTATGATTCAGCAGATATTTACCAATGACGGTTGTTCCTGAACGGTCAAAATTCACTGTCGCAATATCACTTGGATAGTTTGGAATAAAGAAGTAACCATATACACTAGGAAGGACACCTAGTAAGATGGGTCCTGGAATGTTCAATGAAAAGGCAAGAGGTAACATAGCCGCTACGACCGCCCCTTGCGAATTGATTAGAACCGATACAGCAAAGAAGACAAAGGCTATGCTCCATGGGTAATCTTGTACAATGTTGGTCAATCCTCCTTTCATCAGATCAAGGTAGTTGGAGAAATAAGTGTCTGCCAACCAAGCAATACCATAGATAGCAACCACTGCTACCATACCACTCTGCCAGACGGGTCCTGCAACGGCTTTCTTAGCTTCTGCTTTACAGAAGATAATCATAAGAGCAGCTGCCGAGATCATTACGATTTGAATGATGATGTTCATTCCTAATGGCTTTTCGTTATAGACAGGACGGATGTCATGATCAACAATCTGCATGACAGAGAATAATACAATAACTATCAATGCACCTAAGAAAATATATACGGCTGCTTTGGCTTGTTTGCTAACCTCTTTGTCAAGAACAGAGGCCGAACTGCCATACATATACTCTTTTATCTTTGGATCTGCCAGACGAGCCTGAAATTGAGGGTCCTTGTCAAGATCCAACCCTCTGTTATAGGACCATGCGGCAGCAGCCATTAATCCGCAAACACAGGAAGGAATAGTGATGGCAATAACGCTTAGATTGTTGACGTCAAATCCGTTCATGTTTGAGATAACAACGAAAGAAGCAACTGCCGCCGCAATAGGAGAGCAGGTGATTCCCACCTGTGAGGCAATACTTGCGACACCACACGGACGTTCCGGACGGATCCCTTTCTTTAAGGAGATGTCGCAGATGATCGGCATTAATGTATAAACCACATGTCCCGTACCAACTAGAACAGTTAAAAAGAAGGTACAAAGAGGCGCTAGAATTGTAATGTATTTAGGATGCCTTCGCAGTAGTTTTTCTGCAATCTGAATCAACCAATCCATACCTCCACTGGCTTGCATGATACCTGCACAGGTCACGGCTGCAATAATGATGTATATAACATCCGTTGGTGGATTGCCTGGCTTGAGACCAAAAGCAAATACTAGTACTGCCAATCCAATTCCACTAATTGCTCCTAAGGCTAAACTACCATAGCGAGAACCTACATACAGTGCCAGCAATACCACTAACAGCTGTATAATCATCAATGTTATTTCCATGATATTAAAATCTAAATGTGTTCGTATGACAAAAATAAGATTATTTTTATAATCGGCAAATTATAGAATGATTGTTTTGGCAGATTAAGTGGTTGGTGTTCTATCTCCTTTTTATTTTTCACCTTAGAATGATGATGTAATTTTATGCTTGAAAAGAGTAAAAAAAAAGCGCTTATTGCCATAGTTGAATGGAACAATAAACGCTTGTCTTATATAGTTAAATATTCAATAGCAAACAGTCTAATATGAGAAGTGAAAATTAGCCAATCATAGATATGAAATATTGATGAATACGAGTGTCTTCCGTTAGTTCTGGGTGGAATGCACACACCAACTGTTTATCTTGACGAGCTGCGACAATATGATTATCCACTACCGATAAGATTTTCGCCTTTTCACCTACCGATTCTATATAAGGAGCACGGATGAATGTCATCGGAACCTCTCCGATGCCTTCAAATGTATCAGTTGTCTCGAAACTGCCTAATTGACGACCATAAGCATTTCGCTTAACTTTGATGTCCATAGTGTTCAGATGGTCTCCATCCAACATGATTAGTCCCGCACATGTTCCAAAGACGGGTAGTCCAGCCAATATGGCTGCTCTTACTGGTTCATATAGTTCTTCGTCTTTGATGATTCGTGTCATGGCGGTGCTTTCTCCACCAGGAATAATCAGTGCATCTTTGGGTTGACTCCAATCGTTGAGGTTCCTTACCAGAAAAGAGTCGATTCCTAATTTTGAGAGCATTTGTTGATGTTCAACAAATGCTCCTTGAAGTGCTAAAATTGCTATTCTCATTATTTTCCACGTTCAGCCATAAGCAATTGAATTTCACTCTCGTTGATACCTACCATGGCTTCACCGAGGTCTTCACTTAACTCAGCTAAGATCTTAGGGTTCTGGTAGTTCGTTACTGCTTTTACGATGGCTTGAGCTCTCTTCTCTGGATTACCACTTTTGAAGATTCCACTACCGACAAACACACCTTCCGCACCAAGTTGCATCATAAGAGCTGCATCGGCAGGAGTAGCCACACCACCCGCTGCAAAATTCACTACAGGCAATTTGCCATTATCATGAACAAATTGTACCAATTCGTATGGCACTCTCAATTGTTTTGCTGCTTCATATAATTCGTCTTCGCCCAAAGAGGTAAGTCTGCGGATTTCACTCTGCATCATACGCATGTGACGAACAGCTTGGATGATATCACCAGTACCTGGTTCGCCTTTCGTACGGATCATGGTAGCACCTTCATTGATACGGCGAAGTGCTTCACCAAGGTCTTTCGCACCGCAGACAAAAGGAACTTTGAATTTACGTTTGTCAATATGATATACATCATCGGCAGGAGAAAGAACTTCACTCTCATCAATGTAGTCAATTTCAATTGCCTCCAAGATCTGAGCCTCTGCGAAATGACCGATACGACATTTTGCCATGACAGGGATGGTAACGGCTTCTTGTATGCCGCGAATCATCTTAGGGTCACTCATTCTACTAACACCACCAGCTGCACGGATATCAGCAGGGATTCTTTCCAATGCCATTACAGCACATGCTCCTGCGGCTTCAGCAATGCGAGCCTGCTCAGGTGTTGTTACATCCATTATTACACCGCCCTTTAACATTTGAGCTAATTGTCTATTCAACTGTACTCTCTCTTCCATCCTTTTCTTGTTTTTTTAGTTATTACTTTTTTTTGATGGGACAAAGGTAGAGCAGATGAAAAGAAGAATCAAAAAAATGTTCTTGTTTGGTAAAAAAATGTTCTTAAATAGATAAATGTTGATTCCATGCATCAACATCCGAATATTGGTGAATAGGGACGATTAATGGTCATGAGGAGACACATGGACATTAATCGCATGGACGATTGTAGAAACGCACGGCCGTGCGTCTTTGCGGGTGCGAAATGGTCTGAAAGGCCTAAACAAATATAGCCCAGGGGAACGCCCTGGGTTTAGACGATCATCGGATTACTGTCCGATAAAAAAGTTTTAGCAGAGACACCATTACTATAAGGTGAGTTCTATACATAAATTAAAATTTAGCGTACATAAAGGAGTGTCCTTCGGACAGAAATCATACAAATCTTTACAAATCTGACAAATATATTTCCAAATAGACATGGTAGCAAAGTAGAGATGCACAGCCGTGCCTCTCTTACAATAATAGATTTGTGAGATTTGAATAGATTTGAGAGATTTCTCGCAAAGCAACTCATATTATTAAATTTAATCCTAGGGCGTTGCCTCATGCTATATCTGTTCAAGCCTTTCAGGCTTGTGAGCATTATCATTAATGAACATCTAACCCCAGGACGTTGCCCGTGGGCTATATCTGTCAAGGTCTTTCAGACCTATTCGCTTAATGTACAGGAGAATAGCATGGCTACTTGCTCATACATCTATCTGCCATTTATATCTTCTGTATGATTTTAAATGAAAGAGCCGTGACACATCCACAATGTGATGTCGCTAATAAAGAGTTGGTGTGTCCTATTGTAAAACAAAATTGATAAAAGTCAATAAATTAAGGGGGGGGTAAATTCCGTATGATTTTTTTTTGATAATGTATGTTGTATTTATACCTTTGAAAGGTTGTTTTTATGAATGACCATTCTTCTTTCGTCTAACAGGTTCTGACGATTGCTGAAAAAAATGAATTTATAGAACTTTCCATAACACTTAAATCATCGTGCGAAATGAACAAGATTTCTGTTTTCCTTTTTTTTATTAGTGTTGCAGTATGCGGATTTAAATGTAACGCTCAAACTGTTAGTGGAAACGTTGCTGGTTACGACTATGTGGATCTCGGTTTGTCTAGTGGCAGACTTTGGGCAACTTGCAATGTAGGCGCTTCCGCTTCAACTGAATATGGCGACCTTTTTGCTTGGGGTGAAACAGAACCCAAAACAAACTATAGCTATAAAACATACAAATGGGCATCGAGTGAAAGAAGTTATAAAAAATACTGCACAAATAGTTATTACGGTACAGTTGACTATCTGTATGTTTTAGTTGCCGACGACGATGCGGCTACTGCTAATTGGGGCATTGATTGGAGAATGCCGACAACAGAAGAACAGGGGGAATTGGTGGATGGATGTACATGGGAAAGCGTTAAAAACTACAACGACTCTGGGATCGATGGTCATCTGGGAACCAGTAAGACCAACGGCAACACCATTTTCTTTCCCTACACTGGCACTGGTGCTGGTGGTGCGTTAAAAGACTACACTTTTGGCTGCTATTGGTCTTCTTCTGTTTATAGAAATAATTCAGACAATGCGAAAAACATCGAATTCTCCGAAAAATCTGTAAGTAAGGGCACCGTCAATGTCCGACCCAAAGGCGAAAGCGTTCGTGCTGTTGTCTCTGGCAAGGTGGTTGGAACTGAACTTGTTGCCAACCAAGAGCAGATGTTCTGCTGCGTAAATGATGGCATTCTGCAAATAGACAACGCCATTGCCCAAAACAAGGTTCTGGTATTTGACGTAAACGGTAAGGTGGTGGCAACGACTGTTATTGATGCTAACGGTCAGGCGGAAATAGCTCTGCCTAGCATAAACGACGTTTATGTTGTTACGGTGGGTAATCAGTCGATGAAGGTGGTTGTAAAATAAAATCATCCTCAACAGATAAGTATTCAAAGCCTTAAATTTATTGTTAGAGGAGGCAATATCACCCATTCAGGAAATAACACGCTCCTAGTTGGAATGTTTATGATAAATAATTCCTAAAATAAGAAGGCGTGCACCCTTCAATATTTTTAAAGAATCGACAAAACATGGCTTGTGAGGAAAAACCGAGTCTGTTGCTTATCTCTTGAATCGTCATGCGTGAGGTATTAAGTAAAATCTTTGATTCCTGCATGAGATAGTCATCAATTACTTGCTTGGGCGATTTATTTACGGTTTTTATTGTAATCTGATTTAAATATCGTGCGGTGATACAGAGCTTGTCGGCATAGAAATTAACATCATGGGCGTGTGCGTAATTGTCCGCTATCAATGAAAGAAACTGATTGTAGAGATCGCCTCCTCTGGGTGAGTACGAGAGGGTATTTAATGCATATACCACCTGACTATGGATGTATTCATGTGCCTTGCTGATGGCTGTCTCCATATTATCGCCTAATCCTAACCGTGTGGCAATGGCTGTTGACAATGCACTGCTGACACCATGCTTTTGCCAGCCTTCCATATTGTATGAAGTGAAAAACTTCTTCTTTCCCTCACCATAGAGAAGGGCAGTGAGCTGTCCTTCGGTATGACTACCGCCTCTGAGAAGTACCCATTGCGTACCTAATTCAACCAGCTTTTGAGCGGCTTCTATCATGTCCTCATCCGATTGAATCTTCCGGTTCAATAGGAGTTCTGCTTCTTTGCATTTTAACATCAGAAGAGAGGATAAGGGAAGTAAGTAATGAACATAGGCTTTTATGGCATCTTGATTCATGGTATATCGTCCGGATGAGGTGATGATGCAGAAATCCAATACAATGTTTTTGCATCCTATTATTTCATTACGCAGTGCTTTGATTGTATTGGGGTTCCCGACAAGTCCTACTTTCAGTGCTCTCGGATGCAGATTCGCAATAGTGGATTGAACCTGCTCTATGATAAGATTCGTGTCAAGATAATGAATCTCTTTGATCTTATTCTCACTCTGAACGGTTATGGCTGTAATGACAGTCAGTGCATTAGCCCCCATATTCATGATCGTATTGGCGTCAGCCTGAATGCCAACACCGCCCATGCAGTCAAGACCCGTAATGCTTAATATGGATACTCTTTGATTCATGCTTCAAAAGTAAGATTTTTCTGTTAATTTTCTTAAATCTTGCAGGAAATATAAATTCAGTAGTTCATTTGAACAGATATAAATTTTAATTTTGTAAAAAAAAAGTGAAATATGTTTTTTATACATGAAATTTGTACACCAACTAGGGTAGATGAAAATAAAAATCTGAAATTATTTTCAGCTTTTCAGATGATTAATGATTGTTGTGACATGTGGTTTGATTCTGAACCAGTTTTAAAAAATTATTTTCTTGAAAAGAACAAAACACAAATGGCCACCTTCAGACAAGTAGATGTCATACGTGTGCCTAAAATGGGTGAGAAACTGACTATCTCAACTAGTCTCTATCGATGTGAAAAATATTTTGGATTCCGAAATGATATTATTCGAGATGAACAGGGAAATCCCTGTTATCTTAGTAATAGTATGGGGGTCGGTATTGATTTAAACACGAACAAATTGGATACACTTCCTCCTGAAATTCTTCAAACACTTACTTTTGATAAGATGTATGACATGGAATACAAGAATCGTAAAATACGTCTGCCCAAGATAGAGCCTACGGAAATGCCTACGGTAAAAGTGAAGAGAAATGACATTGACTATAATCATCACATGAATAATTGTCAGTATATTCGTATTGCTTTAGAAATAATACCCAAGGATTTTTCTCCTAAAAGTGTACGGGTGGAGTATAAAACACCCGTTAAGTTGGATGATGTGCTTACCCCTCTGTTATACTCTATAGATGGTGTTTGTTATGTGGTGTTGAAGTGTGGAGAAACGACTGCGGCAATCATGGAATTTGTTTAATATATTATTAGAAATGGAAGAAGAGGTTCAATTAAATACACATAATAAAGAAGAGTATGCTCCTGCTCATACAGCGGAGCATCTGTTAAACCAGACGATGATACGTATGTTTGGTTGCGAACGAAGCAAGAATGCTCATATCGAACGGAAAAAGAGTAAGATCAACTGGCCTTTGCCTGTCTCTCCTACACAAGAACAGATAAAAGAGATTGAGAATAGAATAAACGAACTTATTCAGCTAAATCTACCTGTTACATATGAGTACGTGGATCGAAACTCTATTCCGTCTAATGTGCCACTTGATAAGCTTCCTCAAGATGCGTCAGAGACACTTCGGCTTGTCCGCATAGGTGATTATGATGTCTGCGCCTGTATTGGTAAACATGTTGACTCAACAGGTGCATTGGAGGGCTTCCGTATTACTAGCACGAGCTATGTCGATGGGGTGTTTCGAATAGTTTACAAAGTTTAATGCACAGACATCATTTGTTTTTCTTATATTTGCCAAAATATCCATTGGTAATTAAATAATTATTAGACATGAAAAACAAGGGGGAATTTTACATGTGGAGGTATATAAAGAAGATACTTCTGACTGTCTTATGCATCTGCTGGGGTAATGAGTTGTATGCGGAACAACAATTTTCAGCTTATCTATTTGCCTATTTTAAGGGAGAAGGTCTGGCACAGGGGGAGCAGATCTATTTCGCTGTGAGCAAGGATGGCTTTCATTGGACGGATTTAAATGAAGGTAATCCTGTGTTGACATCCACCTTGGGAGAAAAAGGTCTGCGAGATCCTTTTATTATGCGTTCGGCAGAGGGTGATCGATTTTTTATCATAGCCACCGATTTGAAGATCTATGGCAATAATGATTGGACTGCGGCACAGACTAAGGGTAGCAAATCTATTATGGTATGGGAATCATCCGACTTGATTCATTGGTCCGATCAACGAATGTGCCAGGTAGCCCCTCAAGGTGCTGGCTGCACATGGGCTCCTGAAGCAATATACAACGAGGAAACACAAGAATATGTTGTCTTTTGGTCTTCTAAGATACCAGGATCGCAGAATGTGCCTAATAATGATAACACGCATCGAGTTTATTATTGCACAACAAAAGATTTTAAAACGTTCAGCGACACGAAAGTATGGATCGAATTAAAAAATCAAAATGGTGCAACCATCAGTGTGATTGATGCTACTGCGATTAAGGTGGGGGATACCTACTACCGATTCAAGAAAAATGAGGCCACTCAGGCTCATAAAAGTGGTATGCCTTCTGGTGGAAAATATATCATCATGGAGCAATCCAAATCATTGTTGGGAACATGGACAGAGATTAACTCTGATATGAGTAAAATATCGGGTGTGGAAGGACCTACATGCTTTAAATTAAATGGAGAGAATAAATGGTGTTTGTTCTTGGATGATTTCGGTGGAAAAGGTTATTATCCTTTGGTCTCGACAGATTTGTCATCTGGTAAATTCACACAATTAAATTCAAGTGATTATTCCTTGCCTTCGGTGATGCGTCATGGATCGGTGATTAATATTACTGAAGAAGAGTATTATGGGTTATTAGCGCAGTATGACCCTAATCGAATGACTACTGCCTGTATTAATCCGACACAAAAACAACAGACCATAGAAGGGTGGGGCGTCTCTTTGTGCTGGTGGGCCAATATGTGTGGCAAGTGGAATGACTCGAAAGTGGATGAACTGATCAATTTACTTACATCGGAAGAGGGGTTGAACTACAATATCTTCAGATACAATATTGGAGGAGGCGATAATCCTTCTCATTACAACGGACACATGTGTAATGGAAAAGGGAAACGGGCAGAAATGGACGGTTTCAAAGCAAGTGCATCAGCTAGTTATGATTGGACGAAAGATCCTGGACAACGTAAGGTGTTAGAGAAAATAAAAGAGGTGAGACCGGATGCTATTTTCGAGGCATTCTCCAATTCACCACCTTATTGGATGACTTATAGCGGATGTTCGGCAGGAAATACAGATGCAGGTAAGGATAATCTGAAGCCAGAGTATTATGAACAATTTTGTGATTACCTGATTGATGTATGCAAACACTTTAAGGATACGTATGGAATTGAGTTCAAAACACTAGATCCGTTTAATGAGCCGAATACGAATTATTGGGGTGCGAATGGTGGTCAGGAAGGTTGTCATTTTGATCCTTCTTCGCAAATAAAACTGCTTCGGGTCTTGTATCCTCGACTGCAAAAATCGGGATTGAAAACGGTTATATCTGCGTGTGATGAGACCAGTGTATCAACCGCAATTGGAGAGTTGCAGGCCTATAAAAAAGAGGGAGATATTGTACCGATGTTAGGACAATTTAATGTGCATACTTACGGTGGAAACAATATGGACAAGGCTAATCTGAGAGATATGATCTATGAGACAAAATTACCGCTGTGGATGTCGGAGACAGGTGCAGGAGGTACGGGTATCGCTGGTAATTTATCATTAGCACAGCGTATGTTTCATGATCTTAATTATTTAGTACCACAAGCGTGGGTGGATTGGCAGTTTGTTGAAGAAGGAAATGATCAATGGTGTATGGTGAAGGGGGATTTCTCTCGACAGACCTATTCTATTGTGAAAAATTATTATGTCAGGATGCAGGTGACACGCTTTATCAAGCAGGGATATACAATATTGTCAATAGGAAGAGATGATTTATTGGCAGCCATCAGTCCGGATGGGAAAAAACTGGTTGTTGTCATGCTTAATACGAATACGGAAGAGAAACTGGTGAATATTGATTTATCATTGTTCAAAACCGTTGGTTCTTCAGCCTCTTTGTATGTGACAAACTCTGCATATAACTGTAAGAAGATGAATGATGTGGAGATAGAAGATCACTCTTTCAATTATTGTATGGGTGCACAAGAGATTGCTACGGTTATCCTCGATGTTGAAAAAGGAAAAGAGGAGAATGTTTTGTCGCCTGATGTGCCTTATATGATCGTGCCACGCTCGGCCTCTGCTGTGATGAAGGCGATTGATGGAAGAGTGAAACTGGCTATTTTAGCAGCGAAAGACACTTTGCAACGATGGTATTTCCAATCGATAAAAGAGAATGTGTATGCTATCTATACGATAACGAATCAGGGTGAGAAAATGGCGCTGACCAATGATGGGTCGTATTATCTTGCACTTTCACAGTTGAATACGAACGATGCACGGCAGCAGTTTAAGGTGGAGTCGATGGATGCAAATTGCTTTAAGATTATATCGCTGTCGGATGATAAATGGTTGGATTTGGAAGGTGTGAACACCTCTTTCGGAACCTCTGTAGGGTTATGGGAAGCTGGAGCAAGTGGTGAAAATGCCCATCGAGAGTGGCGAATACTAGCTTTCCCGTATAGTCGAACACAAACAGAGGAGACGCAGATCCCTGAATCAAAAGTGGGTTGTAGCATGTATGTATGGGGAGAAAAAGCATGTATCCAACTGGTAAATCCAGAAGGAGAACCGTTGTCCATACAAGTTTGGGATGTGAATGGTATCTTACGGAAGACGTTCAATGAAAAAGCAACAATATGTACAATCCCGATGGATAAAGGAGTCTATATTGTGCAGATAGAGAGTGCAAAAGGTAAAGTGATAGAAAAGGTTATCGTTAAATAAGTAAGGATATATGAAATATGTAATTATAGGATGGATTCTTTTGAATGTTATTACGTTCATTGTGTATGCGTGGGATAAAAGGAAAGCGAAGAAGAATAGTTGGCGCACCCCCGAATCAACATTGCTTTTATTGGCAGTTGTAGGAGGTTCGGTGGGGGCATTGTTGGCCATGTATATGTTGCGACACAAGACGCAGCATAAGAAATTTTATATTGGTGTACCCGTTATATTGGTGGCTCAGATTTTTCTTTTGTTCTATCTGTGGTATTAATGACGGAACAATTTTGATTTCTTTCGGTGTTTTGCTAATGTAGAGACGCACGGCCGTGCGTCTCTACGTAAACGACGGGATTAGCCAATTTAATTTGCTAAATTCCGTTTTAATTTTATAATATTTGCCTGTAAATGTTTAATTTTGCATAGAAACATTAGATGAGTAAATATGGAAAAGAAAGAAACAGCTATTCTTTTGATACATTGTCCTGATAAACAGGGAATATTGGCTGCAGTAACCGATTTTATCAACGTAAATAAAGGAAATATTATTTATTTGGACCAGCATGTGGATTATGTACAAAATACATTCTTCATGAGGGTAGAGTGGGAGTTGGATAATTTTATTATTCCAATGGAAAAGATTGAAGATTATTTCAATACGCTCTATGCCATTAAATATGAGATGAAGTTTAACCTCTATTTCTCACATATTAAACCTCGAATGGCCATTTTCGTGTCAAAGATGTCTCATTGTTTGTTTGATATTCTTTCACGTTATATGGATGGCGGCCTGAATGTGGAGATTCCGTTGATTATCAGTAACCATCCTGATCTTGAATGGATCGGACATAAGTTTGGTATTCCGTTCTATATCTTCCCAATCACAAAGGAAAACAAGGCTGAACAAGAGGCTAAAGAGATGGAACTGCTGCGTAATGAGAGAGTGGATTTTATTGTGTTGGCTCGTTATATGCAAATCATTTCTGAAGAGATGATAAAGTCTTATCCGAACAAAATCATCAATATACATCACTCCTTCTTGCCTGCATTCATTGGTGCAAAGCCTTATCATGCTGCATACGAACGTGGTGTGAAGATTATTGGTGCAACTAGCCATTATGTTACGTCTGAACTTGATGCTGGTCCGATTATTGAACAGGATGTTGTTCGTGTTACACACAAAGATACGGTTCAGACATTTATTCACAAGGGACAGGATTTGGAGAAGATTGTCCTCTCTCGTGCTGTTGAGAAACATATCGATAGAAAAGTGCTCTCGTATAAGAATAAAACAGTTGTATTCAGTTGATATTAGATCCAGAGATAAAAGAATTTATCCGTAATCATAAAAATGAGGATGTTAGAAAGCTGGCTTTGAAAAAAAGTCAGCTTTCATCTGATATGCACACCTTCGTTTTGCAACAAATAGCGGGGTGGCAAATCGCAAGCAAAAAAGTGCCTTCTTGGGCTTCTGTCGATGATTTAATCTATCCTCCTCATCTCTCATTGGAACAATGTTCTTCCGAACAAACAGCAAAGTACAAAACATCTCTGCTTCAACCTGCTGATTCGTATGCTGATCTAACAGGCGGTATGGGCGTCGATTTCTGTTTTATGTCTGCGAAATTTCCTCAAAGATGGTTTGTCGAACAAAATAAATCATTGTGCGAGATAGCTCAGCATAATTTTGCAGTGTTAGGTATAGATGTTTCTGTATGTAACGAAGAGGCTTCTTCTTTTTTACAGACATGCCAAGCCTTCGATTGTATCTATCTTGACCCTGCTCGTCGGGATAGCAAGGGAAGAAAAATGATTTCCATTGCGGATTGTACGCCTAATCTGTTAGAAGTAAAAGATCTTTTATTGAAAAAGAGTGCTTCTGTCTGGATTAAGTACTCTCCAATGTTGGATATCTCGGTTGCTTTGAACGAATTAAAATCGGTTGATCAGATACATGTCGTCTCTGTTAACAATGAATGTAAAGAGTTGTTGTTCCATTTGAAAAAACAACATGAAACATCCCCTACAATCACTTGTGTAAATCTGAAAAAGAACAATGAACAAGAAGTCTTCTCGTATCTTTGGGAAGATGAAAACACGTCAGCCTTTCATCCAGCAAGTCAGATAGAGACTTATTTGTATGAACCTAATGCCTCCATCTTGAAAGCAGGTGCTTTTAAAATCATTTGTGAACGATTCAATGTAAAAAAAATAGCCCTTAACAGTCACCTTTATACTTCGGATAGATACATCGATGATTTCCCCGGACGAAGATTTAAAGTTGAAGCTTCTATATCAATGAATAAACAGCAGATAAAAGAACATCTGCAGGATTGTCGCCAAGCTAATATTACAACAAGAAATTTTCCACTGTCTGTCGAACAGTTAAGAAGTAAACTGAAAATATCCGATGGCGGTGATGTCTATCTTTTTGCCACCACGTTTCAAGATCAAAAGATTCTCCTAAAAACGGTTGCCATACGATAGTTACAGTGCAATCAGTAACAATAAGATATTGGACAAGCAGATGATGCCAAAGCCAAATGCTAATTGTTTCGTCAGCTTCTTTCCGGAAAAGACGATTCCGTATATCATTTTTACAAAATTATTACTGATGATGGCTTGAAATGCCGCCAATATCAGTAGTGATTCTGATACATTATGTTGTGCCTGGAAAAGATTGATGATAAATGGATTGATGTCTGTAACTCCAACGATGATGGAGAGAATACGGAGACCGCTATCACCAAAGTAAAGAAGGGCGTAATGAGTGACCAAAGTAAAGGCGATGAAAAGAACTGCGAAAAGAATGGCTACTTTAAATTCCAATGGGTTCTTTTCTTCTTCTTCGATATTGTTTTGATCCTCTTCTCCCAATTTTTCTTTTTTGTTCTTCATGTAAAAATAGAGGGCAACCAAGGCGGTGATGGCAATCATGATGGCAAATAGATACCAGTATTTCGTCATCAACGTGAGATTGAAAATACCCAATAGAATAAGAATCTTAAAGTACATCATGGCGATGGCGCAGAAGATGGCGGATGCATATTCCGACAGACCTTCATTTTTATCCTTTGCTTTTTTTGCTAGGATGAGGCAAGTGGCAGTACTGCTATAGATTCCACCTAAGATACCCGTTATGATGACACCGCCATTAGGGAAGATATATTTCTTGACAAGATAGCTGGCGTATGAGATGCCTGATATCACTACAGTGGCAAGCCAGATGGTGTAGGGGGTAAGTCCAGAACCTTCGATTAGTTCATCTTTGGGAAGTATCGGCAGAATAACACCGGCAATGATTAGAAACTTAGCCAGATTGATAAACTCCTCATCGTTCATGTTCTGTGTGAAACGGGTGAATTTTTCTTTCATCTCAGACAGAATCAGAATGGATACAACAATCAATAAGGTGATGGTGACAGACATTTTATAGGTGATGGGAGCTAAGCAATAGGTGATGAGGGCAATCATGATGGAGGTGATTCCCATGTGGTTGCGGACAAATATTTTGTGCGCATACATGATGCTTAATAGTAGGGTTAATGCTGCACCACCACAAAGAAAAGGCGTCAGACAATCACCACCAATCACATAGAGGATGTAGCCAAAGATACCTATCAGGGTGAAGGTTCGGTCGGATCCAAATATTTTAGGTTCATCACTGTTCTTCAAATACAGTTTTCTTTGCGATAGTCCGATCACTAATGACATGACGGAGACCACAATGAAGTTGATGAAATCGGTGGAGAGTATGTTTGTCGTTTCCATGATATTTAATTCGTTTTCGAAATCGTAGAGACGCACGGACGTGCGTCTCTGTCGGGTTCGTTTTGTACCATTGTAGAGACGCAACATTTTGCGTCTCATTTGTTAATTCATTTTTTGCGAAATCGTAGAGACGCGGCACACCACGTCTCTACCGGGTTATTTCTGTCGAATAAAGATGTTGACAGGTGTTCCCGTCAGTTCCCATTCTTCCCTCAATTTATTTTCGAGGAATCGTTTGTATGGTTCCTTTATGTATTGAGGCAAGTTGGCATAAAAGACGAAGGATGGAATCTGGGTGTCGGGCAACTGACTCACATATTTTATTTTGATATATTTCCCTTTGATTGATGGAGGAGGATAGTTCTCGATGAGAGGCAAGAAGAATTCGTTTAACTTGCTTGTCGGAATCTTTCTCTTTTTGTTTTCATACACCTCTTTGGCCATCTCCAGTACCTTGAAAATACGTTGTTTGGTAACAGCGGAAGTAAAGATGATAGGGAAGTCGTTGAATGGGGCGAAACGCTCGCGAACCGCTTTCTCCATGGTAAGCGTGCTCTTCGAATCTTTTCCTGTAATCAGGTCCCATTTGTTGATACAAACGACGATGCCTTTTTTGTTCTTTTGGATGAGTTGCACGATGTTCATATCCTGTGCTTCGATACCTCGAGTGGCGTCGATCATCAGAATACAAACGTCAGAGTCTTCGATGGAACGGATAGAACGGATAACGGAGAAGTATTCTATGTCTTCCGTCACTTTCCCCTTCTTACGAATACCTGCGGTATCCACTAGGTAGAAGTCGAATCCGAACTTGGTGAATCGGGTGTTCGTACTGTCTCTGGTGGTTCCAGCAATATCTGTTACAATGTATCTGTCTTCACCAATGAAAGCGTTGATAATGGAAGACTTACCTGCATTTGGACGTCCTACGACAGCGAAACGAGGTAGATCGTCATCCATCTCTTCCTCCACCTTTTTAGGAAGTGCTTTGAGAATGTTATCCAATAGGTCGCCCGTACCCGAACCAGAGATGGAGGAGATGTTGTTAGGATCGCCCAGTCCTAACTTATAGAACTCGGCAGAGTAGTATTGAGCCTCTATGTTATCCACCTTATTACAGATTAGGATAACAGGTTTCTTGTTTTGTCTTAGAATTTGAGCCACCTGTTCGTCTAGGTCGGTGACACCACTCATCACGTCTACGACAAAGAGAATCACGTCGGCCTCTTCGATGGCGATTTTCACCTGTTTGCGTATCTCTTCTTCAAAGATATCATCCGAGTTGACCACCCAACCACCGGTGTCAACAATAGAGAACTCTTGTCCGCACCATTCCACTTTGCCATATTGGCGGTCGCGGGTAGTACCTGATTCGTCGTTGACGATGGCGCGACGTGTTTGTGTGAGACGGTTGAATAAGGTTGATTTACCTACATTGGGTCTTCCTACTATAGCTACTAAATTACTCATAATAATACGCTGTTTAAGTGATTAAAGGAGATCTCTAAGCAATCGTGAAGAGATCTGTTATTCGGGTTGGTAGCCAAACTCTTTTAGCTTTTTGTCTTTGTTTCTCCAATCCTTTTCCACTTTGACAAAGAGTTCCAAAAAGACTTTCTTTTCGAAGAAAGCTTCAATATCTTTTCTGGCTTCCATACCAATCTTTTTCAGCATCTTACCACCCTGACCGATGATGATTCCTTTTTGAGAATCACGTTCTACGCAGATTACAGCATTGATGCGAATCAGTTTGTTATCTTCCTTGAATTGTTCTACAACGACCTCTACGGAATATGGAATTTCCTTGTCATAATTAGTTAAAATCTTCTCGCGAATGATTTCGGTGACGAAGAAACGAGCAGGTTTGTCGGTCAACGCATCTTTCTCAAAGAATGGAGGAGAGTCGGGTAGGAGATCCTTGATTCTTTTCAGAAGATAATCGAGATTGAAGTTGTTTTGAGCGGAGATTGGGATGATTTCGGCTTCAGGGAGCAGAGCTTTCCATTTCTCCACCAGTTCAATCAGTTTAGGTTGGTCTGTCAAGTCAATTTTGTTGATGACCAAGATGACAGGAGCCTTTTGTTTCTTCACTTTCTCTAAGAAATCTGCATTTTTCTCGGCGTTTTCCACTACGTCAGTCACATACAGAATGACATCAGCGTCGGTTAGGGCGCTGTTGGAGAAGTTGAGCATCGATTCTTGAAGCTTGTAGTTGGGCTTCAAGACACCCGGCGTGTCAGAATAAACGATCTGGAAATCATCACCATTGACGATTCCCAAGATCCTATGACGCGTAGTCTGAGCTTTTGAGGTGATGATGGAGATTTTTTCTCCCACCAAAGCATTCATAAGAGTGGACTTGCCAACATTTGGATTACCCACAATATTTACAAAACCGGATTTATGCATATTAATAGAAAATTTTTGCAAAGATAAGGAATTTGTTGTGGATGTTAAAATTTGAGGAGGGGAAAAAGCGAAAAGGAGGGATTAATTGGATGGTTGGTGAAGATGGGGGGTGAGGGAGGAGTGATTGCGAGGAGATGAGGATATTTTTCGACATGTCAATTGGTTGACATGTCGAAAAATATTATATTTGCAATCGATAATAATTTAAAAATCTGTCTGAAATGAAAATTTATCGTTTTGCATTTTACTGGCTTGACACTTGGGTTTTAGGAAATGTCATTCAATTGGCAACTCAAGATTTCTGCAAGCGCTACTTGAACCGTAGTAATGATCCATGTGGCCGTCAATATGATCAAATGACCCAAGCGGCCCGTTCTGTTCCTGCCAACATTGCGGAAGGAGGTTCGCGTCACTCTACTTCTAAGGAAACAGAGATGAAACTTACCGACGTGGCAAGAGCTAGTCTGGCTGAACTGGCAAATGACTATGTGAATTGGCTGATGCACCAAGAACAGATTCCATGGTCAATTCATTCCGATGATCACAGAAGGGTTACAGCCATTCAGCTTGACAAACCTGACTACAAAGATGATGTTCAGCACCTCAGTTCCATTCACATCTTGAAACAGATGCACAAATTTGATGAATGGTTAAACTCTGGCGATTCCATCACTGTTGCGAACTGTCTATTAGTCCTCTGCAACCGCCTAATCATGATGCTCCGCAAACAAATCGAGAATCTTCTCGCTACATTCCGGGAGGAGGGTGGATTTTCTGAAGTATTGACCGCTGAGCGACTCGCTTACCGTACAGAGCAAAGCGTACAGTTTAATGCGCCAGCTTGCCCGAAATGCGGAAAACCAATGATCAAACGTGTGGCGAAGAAGGGTATAAATGCCGGTAATGAATTTTGGAGTTGCTCGAAATATCCAGAATGTAATGGGTCGATGAAGATGGTATGATGAAATAGAGTGCACTGCCTTATTTTCTCCCTTATTTTTCATTTATCTGTTTTTCTTTTTTTATAATTTTGCATACGGATTAAAAATTTAAAATAAAATGTTCAGAACAAAAACGTGTGGCGAACTCACGATAGCAAATGTGGGTGAAGTCGTTACCTTGGCTGGTTGGGTTCAGAAATCCAGAAAAATGGGTGGTATGACCTTCCTAGATATGCGTGATCGTTATGGCATCACTCAGGTTGTGTTTAACGAAGAGAAAGATGCTGCTTTGTGTGAGCAGGCTAATAAGTTGGGCCGCGAATGGGTGATTCAAGTAGAAGGTACGGTTGCAGAAAGAAGCAACAAAAATAAAAACATCTCTACGGGTGAAATCGAAATCATTGCAAATAAGTTGGTGGTGCTTAACGCTTCTGAAGTGCCTCCATTCACTATCGAAGATAATTCGGATGGTGGTGATGATCTGAGAATGCAGTATCGTTACTTGGATATCCGCCGTAATCCTGTTCGCCAGAATTTGGAACTACGTCATAAAATAGCTTTTGAAGTACGTCGTTATTTGGATGGACAAGGATTTTTGGAGGTGGAAACTCCCGTTTTGATCAAATCTACTCCAGAGGGTGCACGCGATTTTGTCGTTCCTTCTCGTATGAATCCTGGTCAGTTCTATGCCTTGCCTCAATCCCCTCAACAGTTTAAACAACTTTTGATGGTGGCTGGTATTGACCGCTATTTCCAGATTGTTAAGTGCTTCCGTGATGAAGACCTTCGTGCCGATCGTCAACCCGAGTTTACTCAGATTGACTGCGAGATGTCATTCATCGAACAAGAAGATGTAATCAATATGTTCGAGGGTATGATTAAACATATCTTCAAATATGTAAAAGGTGTTGAATTCGACGGACCATTCCCTCGCATGACATGGCATGAATGTATGCGTCTCTACGGATCAGATAAGCCTGATATGCGTTTCGGTATGACGTTTGTTGAGTTGAAAGACTTGACGGAAGGACGTAACTTCCCTGTGTTCGATGCAGCTAAGTTTGTGGTTGGTATCTGTGCAGAAGGATGTGCTTCTTACACAAGAAAACAATTGGATGGACTGACAGATTTCGTAAAGAAACCACAAGTAGGAGCCAAAGGTTTGGTATATGTTAAATATGAGGCTGACGGTTCGCTAAAATCAAGTGTTGATAAGTTCTATTCACAAGAAGATTTGAAGAAATGGGCAGATCGTTTCAATGCTAAGCCAGGTGATTTGATGTTGATCCTTTGTGGTGAGGATGCAGACAAGACACGTAAGCAGATGAATGAGCTCCGATTGGAGATGGGAGAGCGTTTGGGTCTTCGTGATAAGAATAAGTTCGCTCCATTGTGGGTGATCGACTTCCCATTGTTTGAGTGGAACGAGGAAGATCAACGATTCTATGCAATGCACCATCCATTCACGAGTCCGAAATTGGAGGATGTACAATACTTGGATAGTGATCCAGGTCGTGTACGTGCTAATGCGTATGATTTGGCTATGAATGGAGTAGAGTTGGGTGGAGGATCCATCCGTATTCATGATTCAGCATTGCAAAACAAGATGTTCGAGTTGCTAGGATTCACACCAGAAAAGGCGATGGATCAGTTCGGTTGCTTGATCAATGCCTTTAAGTATGGAGCACCACCTCATGGCGGTTTGGCCTTCGGCTTGGATCGTGTAGTCTCCATGTTGGCAGGTTTGGATTCAATCCGTGATTGTATCGCATTCCCTAAGAATAACTCAGGTCGCGATGTGATGATTGATTCACCATCAGAGATTGATGAGCAACAATTGAAGGAGCTTTGCTTGAATGTTGTGAAAGAGTAAAAGAATTTACTTTATAAATGTGTAAAAACATCTACGTCCGGAAAAGGAAGTGGATGTTTTTTTATGTCATCACCAAACTTCGTTTGTTGAAGTGTAAAATAGACTTATTCTTTTTTCTTTAGTTCATTATACAGTGCTAATCCCTTCACTGTAAGTAGATATTTTTGGCGTGGGTGATGAGGGGAATTAGGATAAAGCATACGCAAAAAGCCATCGGTCATGGCGGGAGTGAGTGAATATTCAATGAAATTCATTCTATGCCTTAAGCCTACAGCTGTCATTGCTTCTTTTAACGACATTTGATGTTCGCCAATAGCCATAACAAGACGTTTTATATTTTCATTATTTGTAAAGAGCTGGTTTTGTACTTGCTCGGGTACTTGCTCGGGTACTCGCTCGGGTGTTTGTCGGGTACTTGTCGGGTACTTGTTGGACACTTGTTGGGTATTTAGATTAGGTTGTACACTCCATTCTTCTGTTGGGTGAATATGTAAATAACGGTTACGCAAGTCCCATTGCTCGCCAAATAATAGATTACGGAAAAAATGTTCAAGATATATAGGGGAATAGTCTATTCCTTTTGCTATATTGTGATAGTTGGCACGAACCAATGCATTACGGAAATACCAAGAATGCTTTGCGAATAAGTCATTGTTCACATCAAATCCTAATGAACGCAGATATTGTATAGTGAAAACGGCTGTAGTACGGGTGTTTCCTTCCCCAAAGGCATGTATCTGCCATAATCCAGAGACAAATTTTGTCAGATGACTTATCATTTCGTCCTGACTCTTACCCTTATAACTATATGCACGTTCCTGCTCTAAATCATAATCGATAGCACGACGTAGGTCTTCCCAATTCAGATAGAGCACGGTATCACCTTCAAGCACCCACTCCTTTTTTGTGATGTCGTATTTACGGAATTCTCCTGCGTGTTTCATCACTCCTTCGAAAATACGACGATGAACAGACTGATAGCCGCCTGTGCTGAAATCAAAGGTAGGACTTGACAATACTTTTACGATATTCAATGAAACACGGTCAGCCTCTTCCTTATCTTCATCATTATCATTGTGGGCAGTTTTTGTAATATAGTATTGATTGACGAGCTCACGCGCTTCATCTATCGTAATGTCTCCCTCAATATGGCGACAAGCCGTGTTTTGCAGATAGTTCGAAACCTTCAAACCATCCACAGCCTGCAGACCTATAGCCGTCTGCCAGTATCCAGCCTTTTCCCTCTGTGAGGGTTCTCCTTGACGGATATACTCGTCAAAATTCAAATATTCTTCCTTGAAGTGTGACATAGGCTAATCATTCATTCCTCCTGTTCATAATAATAAGAGTAATCGATACCCTTCATGAAAATCTCGCGGTCATCTATCTTGTCGGTCATTGCACCTTGAAGTAAGGACTTGATTGAACGGGCATCCGTCATACTTAGACGCATGGATTCTAGGTGGTTCGTTTCAGGCTTCATACTGTCAAGCAGACCACACTCTACGAGAGTATAGGCTTTCTTTTTACTTTGTCCGTCAATGCTATTGTCACTATAAGTGAACCAATTAAGAAAAGCATTAGCCCGATTATTAGGATAGTGTTGAGCAACGGTCTGTACACATTCTGCGTCGAGTGCGTCAGCAAGTCGCTGTTTGCCGTCGGGTGCCTCGAATTTGAACTGGTTAGTGACACTAACCAGTTGAATTCCCTCTTTAGCCATCTTGCCTTTAAGGTATTTCCAGTAGTTACGACATTTTGTGTAATCCTCTTCATCATTTATAGCACGTACAATATCTGTTGCCGAGAACCACCACTTACTGTGTTCCTCGTCCCAAACGGCTCGCACCTCCCGGTCGTTGAAAAAGCGTATCGATTTCTTGCTTTTCTGTGTAGGCATACAATCTCTTTACCTAATTATTTTGTAAATTTAAACGTTAATCAAAAAAAATACATAAAAAAATCCCGGAAAATTTTTGTGAGAATAAAATTATTTGTAACTTGTGCATTACAAAGTACTTTTAAAATTAATTATCAGTATGGAAAACAAAGAAGTGATCAATACGTTATCCGAGATTAGGAATATGATGGAGCGCTCAACCAAGGTGTTGTCATTGAGTGGTGTGTCGGCTGTAGTAATAGGTTTCTTGGCAATTGTTGCAGCGGTTGTAGCGAATAACATATTAGAGAATGACTGGTTGCACGTGTACAAGGTGAGGAGTTTGATAGTCATTGCCATTTCGTTGTTTATTATATGTTTTATGACGATTATCTTCTTTTCCAAACGGAAGGCTGAGAAGAATGGTTTGAGATTTAAGTTTGACAGAACGGTGCAGAAGATGCTTTGGAATTTCTTCCTGCCACTCATCATCGGAGGCGTATTGTGTGTGGGATTGATATATCAAGGCCATTATGGATTAACTTCCTCATTCATGCTGATATTTTATGGATTGGCACTTGTTAATTTGTCTAATTTCACTTTTTCAAACATCAAATACCTTGGATATGTACAGTTGGTTCTGGGATTAGTTGATTTTCTGATGATTCATCATTCTTTGTTGTTTTGGATGATAGGATTTGGTGTGTGTCACGTTGTTTATGGAATCATCTTTTATTTCATGTATGAAAGGAAGAAAAAAGGGGAGGAGTGTTGAACTCTAAACTGAATGAGTAAATATCAATAAATCAGTCTATTGAAATTCAATAAAACATGAATTTGGATTTAAAAAATATCAATAAAGCGTTCGAAAGTAAGGTTCGATTGGGCATCATGTCTGTATTGATGGTGAATGAAGAGTTGGATTTCTCATCTCTGAAGTCATTGTTAGAACTTACGGATGGTAATCTGGCCAGCCATACGAGAAGTTTGGAAGATATGGGGTATATCGAATCTAAAAAGCAGTTCATCGGACGTAAACCGAACACGACTTATAGTATCACGAAAGAGGGACGTGTGGCGTTTACAGAACATTTGAACGCCCTGGAGGCTTTTTTGAAAAATTCAATGAATAAATAACCAAATTTTTTTAATCTTATACTTTGAAATTCAAAGTACTTTTAAAATGTAAGGATATGGAAAATATGAATGAAAAGAAGGAAGTAACCACATTAGTTGCAGGTAATCCAAACAAGAGATTGATGTTAAAATCGATAGCCATCGGTGTTATTACATTGTTGTTGCTTATCCCTATAAAGATGGTGGAAAGTTTGATTGAAGAGCGTGAACAGACAGCTAAATCCGCCATGAGTGATGTGTTTGAACAGTGGGGCGATGAGCAGTTGATCATTTCTCCAATGATTCAATATGATTGGAGACTTCATTACATTAGAAAGGAGAATGAAAAGGAAGAAATAGAGTATTATAATCGTAAAGTAACGTTGCTACCGGAAAATTTACATATCAGTGGAGCCGTTAATTCACAACAACTGAAAAGAGGCATCTATGAGATTGTTACATATAATTCTCCTCTTGAAATCACTGGTGATTTTGTCTTTACGGGCGAGAACATTGAGGATATAGAGCAAAATGTGTTAAATGAGTCGGTGAAAATAGCTATATCAGACATAAAAGGAATCACAGAGGAGGTGAAACTGACATTAGGAAATGACACATATACTTTGACACCGAACGGTGAATCAATTCTATCAACAAAAGAATTTGCGGCTAACATTAATTTAAAGAAGTGGACTTTAGGTGAGAAGGTGCCGTTTAAGATGATATTAAATCTTAAAGGCTCGCAGGCATTGAAGTTCCTTCCTATCGGAAAGGAGACAGTTGTTTCGTTGACATCAAACTGTCATACTCCAAGTTTTTGTGGAAATTTTTTACCAACGACAAGAGAGGTGAAAGAAGATGGATTTGAGAGTGAATGGAAGATTTCATACGTAAATCGTTCGTACCCACAAGTAATGATAGGGGATATAGATGAGGATGGAATGAGGGAGTCTGAGTTTGGTGTGAATCTGTTGATTCCTGTACAACATTATCAAAAGACACTGCGTTGTGTGAAGTATGCGGAGTTATTTGTCATTCTCACTTTCGTGTTGTTCTTCTTCATTGAGATCATTCAGAAGAGAAAGGTGCATCCATTGCAATATACATTGGTCGGTTTGGCGTTGACACTGTTCTATTCTTTGTTGCTTTCAATGTCAGAACATATCGGATTTGTGTCATCTTACTGGATTTCAGCGATAATGACCGTTGTGTTGATTACTCTCTATTCCGCAGGTGTATTGAAAATACGGAAGACTGCAGCATACATAGGAGCAGCATTGTTCGGACTCTATACCTACATCTTTATATTGATCCGAATGGAAACATACGCATTGTTGGCTGGTAGTTTAGGATTGTTTGTAATTCTTGCTGTATTGATGTATCTCTCTCAGCGCATCAATTGGTCGAAAGCAGAATAACCCTCATTTTTCATAAATTAAACAACGTGACGAGGATGTATCAAAAGCGAATTTTGATGCATCCTCGCTCATTTTAGTGTCAATCCACACTGTTTTTGCGGTGTCTATATAGGCGAAAAAAAGGGAAGTCTCCTAGAAAACTTCCCTTTATTTTTCTTCAGTAAAGTTAATATTACTTACAACCAAAAAAAGTTTTTTCTTCTTCATCACGGCTATATATAGCATTCTCACGAAGCAACCAACCCAAAGCCATATAAAGCTCTTCATTCTTACCTTTCAATTCTTTTTTAATTTGAGCAAATGTTAACTCACCTTTCTCATTTAGGAGGCGCCAAACCTTTCCAGCGTTTTCTCCAATCAAATGTTGTAGCATATAATTCTTCTTATGGTTATTAATACTGCAAAAATATATAATTTTTTTTTAAAACCACATAAAAACAATGTTAATTTCATTCAAAAAATATAAAATTTTACATTTATTTATTGAATAATATTATTATGATATAGTCATTGCTAGTGTAAATGTTAATATATTATTGTTTTGGTTTGAAAAAATATAAAAAAAATAACATTTTAGAAAGAGTCATATTTGCAAGGAAATACCGATTCTGGTTTACTTCTTTTGTGAAGTTTTATTAATTTTGTAGTCTTATAAATGTATTGAATTAATGAAAGCATATCGTTCATTACTATTTTTCTGGATAATTCTATTTATTTTAGTAGGATTATGCTATTTTTATCCAGAAGATGGTATTACTATTTGGAACAAAACTTTAAAATTTCCATCCTTGTCGCAAGTGATGGAACGAAATAATGTAGATAGAGAATCAGCAGATGATAAATTAAAGAGAGCAGAAGAGGAATTGAGGTTGCAGATAGAGCGAGATTCCTTGGCTCGAGTGTATGAAGCAGAGAAAGCTGATTCTTTAGCATACATAGATACTTTGAAATCATATCAAAAACTTGTGTTTGCCAGCAAAGCTAGGATTGAGTGTGCATTTGATGATCTTTCTCCTTTGTATGCTTTGTTTAATTCCTTGGATAATTGTAAGAATGGTAATGAATCCATTCATATATTACATTATGGTGATTCTCAAATTGAACAAGATAGAATAACTTCTTATATTCGGGAGAAGTTACAGGAAAAATTTGGTGGATGGGGTGCTGGATTGGTACCTGCGATACAACCTATTCCATCTATCTCTGTAGGTCAAGCCACATCGGATAGTATTCCACGTTACATTGCAGATGGAACGCTTCGTCAGAAGTTGTCTCATAACAGATATGGTGTGTTAGCTCAGATGGCTGAACTCAATGGTAGTGTCACACTATCTATCTCGGCGCGGAACTGGAAAAAGACATATTCCAGAGTTAAGAAATTTTCGAAGATCAGCTTGTTGGTCGGAAACACGAGTGATAAATTTTCTGCCACGTTGTCGTATGACGGGAAGGATACGACACAGACCATCAAAACTTCGTGTGCTGACATGAAAAAATTAACCTGGCAATTGAAGAGTCCTATCAATAAGTTTAATCTTCAACTTAGAGGGAAAGGTGAGATATATGGTATTTCCATGGAGTCTAAAAATGGTGTATTTGTTGATAATATACCGCTTCGTGGATCATCTGGAACATTCTTTACCAAGATATCATCTCATTTGCTTTCCGAATCCATGAGTTCTTTGAATGTGAAATTGGTTATAATGGAGTTTGGCGGAAACGCAACACCTTATCTTAACACAGAAAAAAGCATAGCTGCTTATAAAGAGAGCATGGGCAAACAGATTGCTTATGTGAAAAAACTATATCCTAAGACACAAGTCCTGTTGATCGGTCCTGCGGATATGTCCACCAGAATTGATGGCGAACTGCAGACGTATCCTTTCTTGGAAAATACTATTGAAGCCCTAAAATCTGTAGCATTAGAAAATGATGCGATGTTTTGGAATATGTATGAAGTGATGGGTGGTCGTAACTCGATGGTAAAATGGGTGTCTCACTCGCCAGCATGGGCGTCAAGTGATTACATTCATTTCACAGAAAAAGGAGCTGGGCGAATTGCCGAGGTGTTTATTCAATCATTTATGAATTGTTATGACTACTATCAGTTCTTAAAACGAAACAAAAAGTGGAGTGGGGTTGAGTAATTTATAATTGTAAGTGTAATAATGAACGAGCGAATAATAAAATATATTGGTCTGTTTTTATTTCTTAACATCAATATAAATCTGTTTGCACAAGATATTCTTGTACATAATGTAAAACAGTACTCTTTTCTGAATGAGTCGGCCAAGAATATCCAATATCCAGATTCTATAGATTTTGGTCGTAGAGATCTGTTTTTTAGTAAATTGGATTCTGTGGTGCTTTGTCATAAAGGGAAAGTGAATATTCTTCATTTAGGTGGCTCTCATGTACAAGCGGATTTCTTTTCTCATACAGTACGTTGTCATTTGGACTCTCTTAATGGTGATTTAAAACCGTCGAGAGGTATCATATTCCCCTTTAAAACAGCCAAGACAAATAACCCGACTAATTATAAAGTCTATTCTAAAGGGGTGTGGGTGACCTCAAAGAACGTGAAAAAAGATAGAATAGCTAAATTGGGTGTGACGGGTATTGCAGTTACAACAGAAGATCGAAATGCAGAGATTAAGGTGAATATGAATCCTAAAGATTCAACTCAGCGGTGGGGATTTACCATGTTGAGACTGTTGGGCTATACAGATTCCTTGGATAAGGTGACTCCCATCATCATGCAGACAGACAGTACATGGATCATGCCGGAGCATGATAGTGAAACAGAGTCTTATATATTTAGATTCTCAGGAATACAAGATAGTTTTATTGTCAGATTTGTTCAAAATGATTCTGTGATACATAAATTCTCTGTTTGCGGATTTTTATTAGAAAATGAAGACGATGGTATAATCTATCACTCTATAGGAGTAAATGGTGCTGCTGTCCCTTCCTTTATATCTTGTGAGAATTTTGAGAGAGATTTACAGTGGATTCATCCAGACCTTGTTATTTTTGCCATAGGTATCAATGATGCTGTTCCTGTGAAATTTTCAGAAACACAGTTTGTTGCAAATTATGATTCGTTGATAAGTGAAATAGAACAGGTGAATCCTGAATGTTTTTATATATTCATCACCAACAATGATTCCTTCCGAAAGATTCGAAGGAAAAGAAAAACGATTTATGTTGTCAATAACAATGCTATAAAAGTGGAACATGCATTCCAGACATTGGCCCGTAAGCACAATGGAGGCTATTGGAATCTCTTCCAGTGGATGGGAGGATTAGAATCCATGCGTAAATGGGAACAGAATGGATTAGCACAGAAAGATAAAATTCATTTTACCAAAAAAGGGTATCAGTTAATTGGAGATGTCTTCTATAATGCATTGGTGTCCTCTTATTTAGAAAAAGAATAAAAATAAGCTATGGTTGATAAGTTAATAAATTTCATACTCGATATATTCTCATTTAATCCAGATTCACCGTTGCTCTTTACGCAACATTATTTTTGGATCTTTTTTGTGGCAGTATTTTCTGTGTTTAGTTTGATTCATAGTAAAGTACTGATGCGAAATGCGTTTTTGTTTTTTGTCAGTGTCTTCTTTTATTATAAAACAAGTGGATGGTTTACGCTTATTCTCGTATTTGCCACGTTTTTTAACTTTTTTGATGGTGCTCGAATCTATAAATCGAAAAGCAACGGGGCGAAGCTGTTTTGGTTGGTCATGGGATTGATTGTCAATCTGATGACCCTATGTTATTTTAAATACTCCTATTTCTTTGCCGATATGATCTATGATCTGTTTGGTATTCAGATCAAGGTGTTCAATGCATTTGCTTGGATTGGTAATGAAATAGCAGGAAGACCGGCCTTTTCTGTTGATCAGATCTTATTACCTGTAGGTATATCCTTCTATACCTTCCAATGTATTAGTTATTTGATGGATATCTTCAGGAATAGGGTGGAGCCCGTTAAGAATATATTGAATTTCGGTTTTTACGTTACCTTTTTTCCTCAGTTGGTGGCAGGACCTATTGTGCGTGCCAGTGATTTTATCCCACAGATTTATAAAAAATATTTCCTTTCCCGCCGACAGTTTGGTATAGCCATGTTCTGGATTTTGAATGGTATGGCTAAAAAAATCATTTTGAGTGATTATATCGCAGTTAATTTTATCGACCGTGTCTTTGAGAATCCAACCATGTACACTGGTTTTGAGAACTTGGTGGCTTTGTTTGGCTATTCATTGCAGGTATATGCGGATTTTTCTGGTTATACTGACATTGCGATTGGAGTTGCCATGTTGATGGGCTTCTATCTTCCAAAGAATTTCAACTCTCCGTACAAGGCAACGAACCCTGGTGGATTTTGGAAACGTTGGCATATCTCATTGTCTAAGTGGTTGCAGGATTATCTCTACATCCCGTTAGGTGGAAACCGTACGGCATCGTTTGGAACCTATGCCTGTATCCTTACCATTTCATTGGTGGGAACGATTCTGTCTGGCAGTATCTGGGTGGCTATTGTAGTCATCTCCATTGCTGCCATTGTGACATTGAATTGTTATAAATATCCTGAAAAGAAGAAAAATCTCACATCCAATATGAATAGATTGAATACCATGTTGTTGGGAGGTCTATGGCATGGTGCTAGCTGGAACTTTATGATCTGGGGTGGATTGAATGGTATCGGTATGATTGTTTATCGTTTCTGGAAAGATTGGGATGTGTTTGCTCGTGTGATTGTCATCATGGCGGTTACGGTTATATTCTTGACACTTGCGTGTCTCTTCCCTGCACCTATATGGAACATTGCTTTTGTATGGTCATTGATTATTTTTATTGGATCATTTATCCGATTAATATATAATTATTTCGAAGGCGAACGTGAATTCAAGTTTTTGGAAACCTGCTGGGCTGTGTTCCAAACCTTTGTGTTTATTACTTGGACAAGATTGTTCTTCCGTGCTGGTTCGAATTTGGATCCTTCTGAAGCCAATGAGAAAGCATGGGATACAGCTAAAAATATGGTGAATAAAATAGGTAGTCCATGGGATACTTCTCTGATTCCACAAATTTGTCATGCCTATATCAACGTGTTTGTCTTGATCATCATCGGAATGATAATACATTGGATTCCTGAAAATACAAAACGACGTTATCGTTTTGCATTTGCTTCACTTCCTTTACCTTTGATGGCAATATTTGTCGTAATTTTCGTTTATATAATATATCAATTTATAACAGCTGATTTACAAAAATTTATATATTTCCAATTTTAAAAAGTAGGGATGATTTTACAAATGAACAAACAATTTCTATTATTATGCTTAATTCTTTCATCCACTTATACATTTTCTCAATGTGTGAATCCCTATATCCCCGATTGGCAAGTAGGGGATAACCCGATATCAAGTGGTTATGAATTTAAATTTTGTGAGAAAATTGAAGATTTTACTTTTTATTTTAATTTTGGTTCAAACGAAGCCGATTTTAAGAAACGTTTCCATTCATCTTGGACAATCGATGGGGTTCCTTTGACGGAAGAATGGAGCGCTACTGTTCCTCTGATTAATAAAGATTGTAAGATTACTCATACCGTGACAGATGGGGTGTGTCCGCCTTCTGTTTTTGATTTTAATTTTAAGGTCTCTCACATGCCTGAAGTGGAGTTGACGGCATCCTCGACGAGAATATGTGAAGGCACTGAAGTGGATCTCAAGGCGACTGTTAAAAATAATACCACTGATGTGACATGGATGCGTATGTACGACAGTGAGTTTTCGTCTAAAGTTTTGCAAAAAACACCTTCTGATGCAGTGTTGTCGTATCAACCGACACAAGATGGATTGTACTGGTTGAAAGTGCCATCCGACGGAGTATGTCCTGAAGTCCTGTCTGATTTTGTTCGTGTTGAGATTGAACCTATCTATGTTCCACAATGGAGTAGTTCCGATGGTCCATTTAAAAGTGGAGATACCATCAACTTCTGTGGTCCATTTGATGATTTCTATTTTAGATTTGGAAGTGTAGATGACAAAGAGTTCATCCAATACCACACCTCCTTATGGAAAGTGAATGGGATTGATCAATCCACAGATTTTAGTTTTAGAACAGACTTGCCTAGCAGTTGTCTTATAACTCAAATTGTTAGTAGTAAGACCTGTCCGGATGTGACGATGGACTTCGTCATGATCGTCAATCCTGTACCTGTCCTGGAACTTTCTGCTGATAATGATAAAGTGTGTGATGGCGCAGCCACAAAGTTGAAGTTGAAATATGAGAATGTGGATGAGATCGTATGGCAACGGAGTTCTCTTTTGTCTTCCACTAATCATGAAGGAACATTTGATACACACCTGACAGATCAATTAGAAGTGATACCTCAAAAAGAAGAGAGCTTTCGTGTAGTGGGTATGAATGAATATTGTTATGATTACTCCAATGAGTTTAGCTTCGATGTGTGGGACAGTGTGTTTATACATATTAAAAATGATGTCGTATTGGATCAAAATGCTAATGCAGAACTATCTGTTTGCAAGGGCGATCCCATCTTGTTGGAAAATTCAGTCTCTGGAATAACAACTTTTTGGAAATGGAGAAAAAATGGACAAGAGGTAACCAGTGGTATTTCAAAAGAACGCTATAGTCAAATTGATGATGAAGCATCTGATGATACATTGTTTTTTGATTTGTCGGATGTGGTGAATAGCACAGCTGATTATGAGTTTGAAGTAGGAAATCAAGTATGTCCGTCGGCTGTGGTGAAGTATCATGTGATTGCAGAAAATCATCCATCCATCCAATTGTCGGATGTGGCTATCTGTGAAGGGGAAAGTGTGGATTTAAAAGCAGAAACAAATGATTCAGATTTGTTATATGAATGGTATGATGAATCCATGACGGATCTTTTATCAACGGAAGAGACGTTGAATATTACTCCATCGGGTGATGCATCTTACGTTTTACGGGCAACGGATAAAAACAACTGTGTGACAGAGCGAAATGTGAAGGTCTCTGTGGGCACAATACCTGTTATCACAGATTATAAAAAGATTTCCAATATATCTTATCTTATGCAGACAGAAGGGGGAACAGGCACTTTGACATTTGATTATGGTGATAGAGTATCTAAATCAGCCATGTTGAATAATGCGTTGATGGATAAGGAGTATCATGTTAAAGTGACGGACGAACAGGGCTGTTCTTCTGAATTTGATTTTAAAACAGAAGCAGTTAATCTGAAAATCCCTGAATATTTTATAGCAAACTATACAACGTGGTTGGTGGAGAACCTATATAAATATGAAGATGTTAAAATAGATATTTTTGATCGCTTCGGTCGCTTGTTGTTCAGTACGACAGATGCGTTAGAAGGGTGGGATGGAACTTATCAGGGATCTCCTATGCCTTCAACCGATTATTGGTATGTGATCAATATAGCTGATATAGACAAACAGTATTCAGGTCATCTGACTTTGTTGCGTGAATAAAGGGCTTATAGACGAATCAGTTTAAGCCATTCATAGTGCTTTCTTTTCTTTAGGTAATAAAGATCATGCTGGTAAAAGAAGGCTTCACGTTCAAATGAGATATTACGATAAGCTTTCATTCGATCTCTGTAATAGATTAATTTGATAACCCATTCTATCAGATAGAAAAGATAAAAAAAGATGATAAGCATCTCCAACATCTGATGTGTGTGAATCCGCTCATGATTGATATCTACCTTGCTTAAGGAATACTCTTTTCGTACAAAGATGATTCCCAAAAGATTTATGGCTTTAAATCCTTTTGTGGGTAATAGTTTATTGACGATTAGCTTCATGTTCCATGCTGTTTTTAATTTCTTCCTGAACTTTTTGACGAGCAATCTTCCCGTTCTCTGTAAGAGGTATTTGTGTGGTATAAACTATTCTTTTGGGTTGCCAATAGGGTGGCAGCTGAGAGATTCTCTCTTTCGTATCGTTTTTTTTTCCATCAGTGAGCAACACGACTATCTGACCGAATTTCTTATCTGGATAGCTACCAATAGCAAAGTTCTTTTCTCCTAATTCGTGAAGTTTTTGTTCGATTTCTTCTATCTGAATCTTCAAGCCACCGCTGTTGATGATATTGTCTCGTCTTCCGATGATTTTGAATTGACCTTGATTGTTTATTGTTGCTATGTCGTTTGTTATCAGTTCGTTATCGCAGATATTTTTTGCAAGAATGCATAGACAATCATTTTCGTTTAAGCGTATTCGCACATTATTTAGGGGTGTGTACCATTCTGATGCTTCGTCACCATTTACTCGACGGAGCGCAATATGAGAAAGGGTTTCCGTCATGCCATACGTTGACCAGACAGCATTGGGGAAGCTACGTAGTTCCTCTTCAATCTCTGGCGCCATAGCCCCTCCTCCGATGATGAGTTGTTTGATTTGTTTTAGTCTTTCCTTCTCTTGTGGAACCTGTAGTGTATTATAGATTTGTAACGGAACCATGGCGGCGAAGTCTATAGACTTATCAAGATTTGCCAAGGGATGTCCGCAAGGTGGTACCTCCACCAAGTGCAAACCTCTTTCGATAGAACGTACCACCACCATTTGAGCTCCAATATGATCGAGAGACATACAGAGTAGGGCGGTGTCACCTTTGTGTAGATGGAGGAAATCACAGGTTGTTTTGGCACTTGCTAACATCCGTTTCTTTTCCACATACATTATCTTGGGTGTGCCTGTGGATCCAGAAGAGTGTACGGCAATCGTGTCAGAATCGTTGTTCCAATTCTTGAGGAAATCTGCTAAACTTCTCATCTTTCTTGTACCATAGTTGTTCGCCTTCCAATGAAAGGGGCGTTTCAATGTTGTTTGTATAAAGTGCTCCTGTTCCTAAGCCTTGCGGAATGTCAATCGAGAATGTAGATGCCCATTGTGCAATGTGCATGAGTCCGATATTAGATTCTAGGGCAGACGTGATCCAATAACCGATCTGTCGTTGCTGTGCCAATTGAATCCATTCTTCACATCCTTTCTTGCCTCCATGTAGAGAGGGTTTCAGAATAATATATTGTGGACGAATCGTGTCTAATAATCTTTCTTTTTCAGTAAGCTGATTGACACCGATTAATTCTTCGTCCAATGCAATCTGAAGGGGTGTGTTTCGACATAAAGCAGCCATTGTCTCTATTTGTCCGGCTTTGATCGGTTGCTCAATAGAGTGAATATCCAGACGAGCCAATCGTTCCAGCTTGGCCATTGCCTCTTGTGGGGAGAAACCTCCGTTGGCATCCACTCTGATTGTGATTTCTTCAGAAGAGAAATCTTTTCTGATCTGTTCTAATAGACTATATTCTTTTTCAAAATCTATTGCGCCAATCTTTATCTTGATACAGTGGAATCCTGCTGATAGTTTTTCTGTTATTCGTTTCCGCATCTCTTCGTAAGAGCCCATCCAGATCAGTCCATTGATTATGATGTTCTTTTCGCCTCTGGCAAAGGGCGTATCATATAATGGTTGATGATATGCACGAAGATCATCCAATGCACATTCCAAGCCAAATAGTATAGAAGGATAATTTCGCAATCCTTCATAATCAATCTCTTCTTTGAATTGAGCGCATGTGTTATTCAGCACAATCTCGAAGTCGGGTGTGTCATCACAACTCAGATTCGGAAGAGGAGCTACCTCGCCCCAGCCACATCGATCTGGATGCTGGGTGTCTGTGGCGCGAAGGAACCATACTTTATGTTCCGTATAAATGCCACGGGAGGTGCCTGCCGGTTGCTTGAAATGTAAGGTGTATGGATATACGTTTATTTGAATCATCGCTTACGGAAATTTAGGATATTGTTGGAAGTTAGGTTTTCTTTTTTCCAAGAATGCCTTACCTCCCTCTTGAGCTTCATCCAAGCAGTAATAAAGCATGGTCATATCTCCAGCGAATTCCTGAATACCAGCTTGTCCGTCCAATTCTGCATTCAATCCTCGTTTAATCATGCGGAGCGCAAGAGGCGAGTATTCCATCATCTTTTCAGACCATGCAACATACTCATCTTCTAACTGTTCTAACGGTACTACTTTGTTCACCAGACCCATATCTAATGCCTCCTGTGCGTTGTATTGTCTGCATAAGAACCAGATCTCACGAGCTTTCTTTTGTCCCACGATTCTAGCCAAATAAGAAGAACCGAAACCAGCATCAAAACTGCCTACTTTAGGACCTGTTTGTCCAAAGATAGCATTCTCAGACGCAATCGTAAGGTCACACACAACATGAAGTACATGTCCACCACCAATAGCAAAGCCATTGACTGCAGCAATCACAGGTTTAGGCAAAGAACGTATCTGTTTCTGAACATCTAAAACGGAAAGACGAGGTTTCCCTTCGTCATCAATGTAACCACCGCGACCTTTTACATGCATGTCACCGCCGCTACAGAATGCTTTATCTCCCGCACCAGTAAAAACAACAACGCATATATCTTGTTTCTCACGACAGATTGTGAGAGCATCGCTCATTTCGGCAGTAGTAGTAGGGGTGAAAGCATTACGATAACGCTCTCGGTTGATGGTGATACGTGCAATACCATTATAGAATTCAAAAAGAATCTCCTTGTATTCTTTTATTGTCTTCCATACTCTTTTGTTTTCTTGTTCCATGATTATAATGATTAATCTTTGTATTACAAATTTAGGGTAAAAATGTGAAATCGTTCAATCCTGTTTGTTAATGCGTTAGAAGAAAAACTCAACTAACGTTAGACGGGGAGAAGACATCATTTGTTGTAAATTAGTGAGAACCGATGCTTCTTCATGATTTCCAATGTAATTCAGATTCATAGATTTAGCCCATCCTTCTGCCGATGTATGATGACAAGCTCTGACGAATTGTTCCGTTCCCGTCGTTTCAGCTAAACCTGGCAACGTCTTGAATATTTCACCGCCCCCATTATTCAAAAGTATTATTTTCAGATTCTGAGGCAACGCATTGTTCCACAACCCATTCATATCATAAAAGAAACTAAGATCACCGATGATAAGATAACAGTCTCTTGTTGGTTGAGCTGTAGCATAACCCATTGCAGCTGAAAGAGAACCATCTATGCCATTTACTCCTCGGTTACATGACACATATACGTTTTGGGCTTTTATCGGAACCGTTTGTGCATATCGTACTGCACTACTATTAGCTAGGATCAGAGAGACATTGTCTGGCAATAATGATATAAACCGTTGAACAACAGAGAGAGCGGTATAGCTTTCAGTTTGTGAGTTGTTTTTTTCCGCCTTTTGTCTTGCATCTTTCCATCTCAAAAGGAAATCATTGTTCACTGCTTTGGGAGATAGTGATTGCACAAAATCATATGGTGTTTGCTCGATACAATTTGTGAGACATTGGAATGTGTCAGCACATTCGCCATCGGAGCTGATTCTCCAACAGTGAGGGGCCTGAATCTGTCGAAGCCATTTTTTTATTCTTTTGGAAACAACATGTCCGCCTAAATAGATGACAAGATCTGGTTTCATCTCTTCCTTCATCTCATCAGTTAAGATGCAGTCGGCATTGTAGATGAAAGAGGCGTCGTCGCCCAAATTCGAGAGATGTTCGCAGAATATAGGGCAGTTTATTGTCTGGAGTAATCCTTTGAGATGTTTTGTTTCCTCGACAGGTAGTTGTCCGACGACAAAAAGAGGTCGCTGAGCATCCATCCAAATCTGATTATAAGGAGCATTCCGATGAATGATCCGTTCCTTCTCGATCTCTTCAACGGAGCAGTCAAAGAATGGTTCAGATATAGGTATGTTGATATGAACAGGACCATTACTATGATGATGAAGAGCTAGGATGGCCTCGTTGATTAAACGATTGCAATACCATTCATCGGTTGAGTTTTCTGGTTCGGGAAGATGGACTTCCTTTTTTAGCAACGATGTAAACAATTGTGTTTGAGGAAGTGTCTGCCCATCCATTTGTCCAATCCAAGCCTGAGGACGGTCGGCCGAAATGACCAGAAGTGGTATCTGCTGATAATATGCCTCAGAGATGGCAGAAGCAAGATTCAACAATGCAGAACCGGAGGTCACACATACTGCAACAGGTTTGTTTAAACTTATAGAGAGACCGATTGCGAAGAATCCTGCACTTCGTTCATCGGTGATGGCATGACAATGAAAGTAGGCATTCGAGGCTAACGATTCAGCAATAGGCATATTACGAGAGCCTGGACAGATAACCACATCCGATATATGATGTTGAACCATCAAGGATATTAATTGCTGTATGTTTTTTTTGATGGAATACATACCTATAATTATTGAATATGAGGATTTATATTCTGGATAGATTGGAGCAATGTTTGCATCTTGATTTCAGTCTCCTTCCATTCATTTTCGATTGACGAAGAATGGAGAATACCACCCCCTGCGAACAATTGAATCTGGGAGGGTTGTTTCCAAGTTAAACATCTCAGGTTAACATAGAGCTGTGTCTTTCCATACGGTTCGTACCAACCTAAAAAACCAGCATAATAGCTGCGTTTATCAGGCTCCGTCTCCTTTATGAATTGCAAAGCTTTCTGTTTAGGAAGACCGCATACTGCAGGAGTAGGGTGAAGAAGAGACAATAGATCTGGCATTTTCTCTGGGTCCAGTCTAAAATAAAGATCTGTTTTCAGATGAGCCAAGTCTGCTGCTTTACAGGAATAGGGACCCCATTCATCTTTCAGTTCTCCATAGGAACGGATACATTCACGAATATAATCAGTTACGATCTGTTGTTCTTTTTTGTTCTTTTCAGACCAGTCAGATAGCTTAGGAATACTACCATTCTCACATTTCATGGTACCCGCCAATGCCACTGTGTGCATTTGAATAGCATCTCCTTCGAGTAATAATTCAGGTGTAGCTCCTAACCATGTGCCAGCCTCTTTTGATTGAAAAAGATAAACCATTGCATTCGGATAGAGTTGACAAGTGTTCCAGAACAGATCGATAGGGTTCACATCCGTTGTTATATCTTTTGTACGAGCCAATACCAATTTAGAAAAATCACCAGACGATACTTTGTCGTGAAATTTCTTAAAAGTGGATTGATAAGAAGGGTCAGGAGAAGATGATGATTCACTACATGACGTTGATTGAACAGCTTCGACATAGGGAACTTCCCATGATTTTGAGTCCGTCAAAATATAGGTAGGGAAGTCATCAATATAAAAAGGAGCAAAAATAAACCCTTTTGAACAAACAGTCAGCTCATTCCAATCTGTCACTTTTAAAAGAGAGGAGGATATAATCCGGATGACCTTTGTTCCTGGCATATGATAAATCACGAAATTATTCTCGTGAATAAGACTTTTCAATATCTCCTCTTTCTGCATTCTTTATCGTATATAAAATCAATACAAATTTACTATTTTTCTTTTGATTCAAGTCTATTGACCATCAAAAAATACACGACTAAATCATAAGCATATGAAAATAGAGATAATAATATTTCTTTTTTTAATCGGAAAATATTATTTTTGTTTTAGAGTCTTTACTAGGAAAAACGCAATAAGATGAAAAAATTAAAATGGATATGGTTTTGTCTCCCATTATTGTTCGCATGCGTTTCGAAAAGTGATCAGGGAGTACGATATTCAGATTTGGAAAAAATCTTGATGTCGGACACCCTCCATGTTGTTACTCTTTCCAGATCGACGTCCTATTTTGATTATAAAGGAGTTGAGATGGGATATGAATATGAATTAGCACAACAATTAGCCAAATCATTAGGAGTTCAATTGAAAGTTTCAACTGCGCCGGATGTGGCACAAATGATTCAGATGCTGAATAATAAGGAGGTAGATTTGGTTGCTTATCCTGTTACAATATCGAATGAGATGAAGAATCATGTTGATTTTGTCGATCATGAATATAGGACAAAACAGGTATTAATACAGCGAAGGAACAAACAACGACGGGTTGATGTGAAAGAAGCTATGGATCTAATAGGATTGGAAGTCTATGTTGTTGAAAACTCAAAATATCATAAACATCTTATTAATGTAGATGATGAGATAGGAGGGGGAATACTCATCCAAACTGTATCAAATGAAGAAAATGAGGAGTCATTGATAGAGAAGGTGTCGAAAGGTGAGATTCCTTATACTGTTGCGGATGACAATATTGCCTCCATCAACAAGACCTATTACAATAATATAGATATCAGTACCGTGCTTAGCCATTCTCAACGCTCTGCCTGGGTGGTTAGAAGAGGTTCGACTGAGTTGAGGGACACGATTTCCCATTGGTTCAATGATATTCAAGGAAATTTCACATACCAATATCTCCATCGTAAATATTTCGAGCAGAAGAAAAAGTATGCGAAAGACACACCTAAATACATCAATTCGAAGAAAATTTCCAATTTCGACCCATTGTTTAAAAAATATGCCGCACAGATTGATTGGGATTGGAAACTGTTGGCTTCGATTGCCTATCAAGAGTCTCGTTTTAATCCTGATGCGAAATCATGGGCGGGTGCTCTTGGACTTATGCAATTGATGCCGGCAACAGCCCTGCGTTTTGGTGTGGATAGTGCAGGTATCTCCAATCCTGAACTGAACATAAAAGCTGCTGTGAAATACTTGACAAATGTTGATGGTGCCTTTCGTTACATTGAAGATGATGAAGAAAGGACAAAGTTCGTTCTGGCTAGTTATAATGCAGGTGTCGGACATGTACGTGATGCAATGGCATTGGCAGAAAAACATGGAAAGAGTCCTGATAAATGGAGTGATGTCCGAATCTTTGTAAGAATGAAAGCTAAACCTGAGTTTTTCAATGACCCTGTTGTCCGTCATGGATACCTTAGAGGAGAAGAGACCGATGAGTTCGTTTCTGAAATCATGTTGCGTTATCGTGAATATAATGATGTAATCATCGATTAATTTCTTAACTTTGCAAATTATATTTTCATCAGTAGAAATGAACGATTGGATTTTCTATAGTATAGCAAGTGGTAGCAGCGGAAACTGTTATTATATCGGTAATGATCAATATGGATTCTTGATAGATGCAGGAATTAGTGCTCGCTCTATTGTGAAATATCTAAAATCCATCAACATTGATATTCATAAAATACGTGCATTGTTTATCACTCATATTCATAAGGATCATACTCAATCCATGTGTGTGTTTGGTAACAAATGGAACATCCCAGTTTATGCAACCCAAACATTCTTCTCGATGATGGACCGTGCTAATTATATTCATAAGAAAGTGGCGGTCACCAATCGTAAGTACCTGGAACATGAAGGACGTGTCCAATTAGGCGATTTCCATATCACGTCATTTTATATTCCCCATGATGCAGTTGATAATTCGGGGTATATTATTGAATATCAAGGTAAGAAATTAGTGTTGGCTACAGATGTCGGACACGTGACGCCAAGGTTGATACAGGCTGTGCAGGAGGCTGATTATCTGATAATTGAATCTAATCATGACATAGATATGCTGATGAATGGTTCCTATTCGGAAAAGTTGAAGATTAGAGTTTCAAGCAATATGGGACACATGAGTAACCATGAAGCTGCCGAATTGGTGAGGTCTCATGCTAATCCTAATCTAAAACAAGTATTTCTGTGCCATTTAAGTGAAGAAAACAACACTCCAGAGTTGGCCGTGACAACTATGAGTGATGCGCTGCAACATAAGATTCCAGTAGTGGCTTTGAAAAGAAAAGAAGCTTGTTTGTTCGATTTGTTATGATATTTATAAGTTAAATTAATTATATAAACCCAATGTTGACGTTACTAAAAAAAGAGTATAATAACTTTTTTGCTTCCCCAATGGGATATATTGTGATTGGTGTGTTCCTAGTGCTAACAGCTCTTTTCTTATGGATCTTCCCAGGAGAATACAATGTGTTGGATGCAGGATATGCTAATCTTGACGGATTATTTTACTTTGCACCTTGGCTTTATCTTTTTTTAGTGCCTGCAGTCACCATGCGTTTATTTGCTGAGGAACGAAAAACAGGAACCATCGAATTATTGCTTACTCACCCAATAACAACAACCAATATTATTATCTCTAAATATTTAGCAGGTGTTTTGTTGGTATTGTTTTCGTTGATTCCAACACTTATCTATTTCTTATCGGTATGGTTGCTGGGTGATCCAATGGGAAATATTGACACGGGTGGTACCTGGGGTTCGTATATAGGACTCTTTTTCTTGGCTGCAGTGTATGTCTCCATCGGTTTGTTCTCTTCATCGTTGACAGACAATCAAATCATCTCGTTTATTGTAGCTGCTGTTTTATGTTTCTTTATATATGCAGGATTTGATATCATCTCCGGATTAGCTTCGAGTGGCTCTTCTCAAAGCATGATAGCTTCTTTAGGTATCAATGCGCATTATGAATCCATGAGTCGTGGGGTGATAGATAGTCGTGACATTGTCTATTTTGTTGTTGTGACAATTCTATTTCTGTTTTTTACCAAAGAAGTTTTGGATAGAAAAAAATAAACAATGTTATTATTTGAGCATATATTACAGAACGATACATCTTTGGCTGTATGGAAAATAGAAGAGACGGAAGAGGAACTGCTATCCTTGTTTCATGAATCAAGAGAGTTGTATGCCAAAGAGATCTGTTCGATATCCAATGCTCATCGACGAATTGAATACCTGACAGTAAGAGCTTTGCTATTGCATCTTACGCATCGCGAACCCGAAATAGAACATACGGATGAGGGGAAACCATTTTTAAAGAATTCATCCCTTCGTATCAGTATCTCGCACACAAATCAATATGTATCCGTTATTATGTGTCCGACTCAAATTGTGGGTGTTGATATTGAGATGAAAAAGGAAAAGATTTTTCGCGTGAAGGATAAATTTCTATCTCCAAAGGAGACAATTGATGGTACACAAGCGTTAGTGTCTCTTCTGTTACATTGGTGTGCGAAAGAAACGATATTCAAACTATCTGCTCTTCCTTTGCCTGAGTTTTCAGAGGATATTATCGTGAAGAAATTCTCAGTTCAAGATAACTATGGCAAGATGGAGGCTTATGATACCAAGCAAAATAGGAGTTACCATTTGCACTATGAGATATATGATGATTTTGTTTTGGTATATGGATAAATAAGATTACGAATGATTGTATGAATAAATGAAAATAAGCAAGTTGAAATATGAATTGGAAACACTCCTTTTATCTATTATAATAGGATTTCTATTCTTTCATGTTGAAGTGATGCCTCGTAAGCTATTTGAGGATACCACTTCTACTGTCTTGCTGGATGAACGTGGAAATTTATTAGGAGCTCGTATAGCGGGAGATGATCAATGGCGATTTCCTGAATCTGACACGCTGAATCAACGGTTTATTACCTGTTTGGTTAATTATGAAGATCGTCGGTTTTATTATCATATAGGGGTTGATCCAATCGCTGTAGTGCGAGCATTCAAACGTAATGTGCAGTCTTCGTGTGTGAAAGAAGGGGGCAGTACACTGACGATGCAATTGGCCCGCATGGTACGAGGGAACCAACCTAGAACTTTGAAGAATAAACTGATTGAGGTCCTATATGCTCTTGATATTGAATTATCGTATTCGAAAGAGCAGATTCTTCGTATGTATGTATCTCATGCTCCATTTGGAGGAAATGTGGTGGGCGTGAATGCAGCTGCTTGGAGGTACTACAACAGAGATATCTCTTGCTTATCATGGTCTGAGGTGGCAACCTTGGCTGTTTTGCCCAATTCTCCCAGTCTTATACATCCTGGTAGGAATAGGTCTATTCTCAAGAAAAAAAGAGATCAGCTTCTTGCCATTCTACAGACAAGGAAGATTATCACAGCCGATGAGTATGAACTATCCATTGATGAACCTTTGCCAGATAAACCTTATGCTCTTCCGAATGAAGCACCTCACTTATTGGATTATCTGTCTAAAACAAAAAGTCAGACCTATTTACATACCCATATCGATGCACGGTTGCAACACCTTGTACAACAACTAGCCAACGATTATAGCAGTCGATATAGTAATTCAAACAATGTGGATAACATTGCCATCCTTGTGTTGGATGTGGAGACTGGACAGCCAATTGCGTATGTGGGAAATACTACACGAGCAGGAGCCGAAGCTTCGTGTGTGGATATCATCCAATGTGAACGAAGTCCTGGCAGTACGCTTAAACCATTCTTATATGCTGCCATGATTAGTTGTGGGGAACTGACACCTCGACAACTCATTTCTGACACACCTCTTTCTATCAATGGATTTACGCCTTCTAATTTCAATCATACATTTAGTGGAGCCGTTCATGCCGATGATGCGATTATACAATCGCTGAATGTGCCTCTGGTTCGTATGTTATCGACTCATGGAACAGGTCGTTTCATGAAGGATTTAGAGTGGCTGGGAATGACCACATTACATTATGATGAAGATCATTATGGTGCCACCTTGATATTAGGTGGGGCAGAAGTGAAACTATGGGATGTGTGTCACATGTATCAACGGTTAGCCTATCGTTTGTTACACAAAACAGCAGAGAATCAGGATACACGTATCTCATTGGCTGCATCCTGGTTTATGTTTAATACCATGTCTAAACTGAATCGTCCTGAAGAAGAGTCGGAATGGTCACAGTTCAGAAGCATGAAAAACCTAGCATGGAAAACGGGTACCAGTTGGGGTAGCCGTGACGCATGGTCAATTGGAATCACACCCAAGTATGTAGTAGGTGTGTGGACAGGAAATGCCACAGGAGAGGGACGAGCTGGACTGACAGGCATCGGTTATTCTGCACCAGTAATGTTTGACGTCTTTGCTATGTTGGATAACACCAATTGGTTTACACCACCGACAAATGAGTTGGAATCCATGACAATATGTAAGCATAGCGGACGGTTGGCTTCTAGTGTATGTGCAGATGTTGAGACGACTCTTATGAGCAAAGAAGCGACGAAGACACAGCCATGTAACTACTGCCGACGGGTTCATTTGTCAGCAGATAAGAAATGGCAAGTCAATTCAAGTTGCATGGGAGTGGATGAGATATATACTGAGTCACGATTTATCTTGCCTGTTGCTCAAGAGTATTATTATAAAACAAAACACGCTGATTATCTTCCTTTGCCTCCTTTTATGGAGGGTTGCCAAGGCTCTCAATCAGAACCGTTGGATTTTATCTATCCGGAACATCAAAATACCATTGTGTTGCCCAAAGGATTTGATGGAACAACAGAACGAGTCATATTTACAGCTGTTTCACGAAAAAGAGATGCAACCATTTATTGGCATTTAGATAATGATTATTTAGGAGAAACACAAGGTACACATCAGATGAGTGCTCTGCCATCGCCTGGTAGTCACACATTGTCTATCGTAGATGATGAAGGAAATCGTAAAATGATTATAATTCATGTGAAGTAATTATACTTTTCATAAATGAATTATGTATTTTTGTAGATACGATAGATGAGTGGTTAACGGAAATGTTAAAATGAAAACAATATAATTAAAAATAAATTTATATGAAACGTTACTATCTTTATGCTTTATTAGCATGGATGACATTGCTCTTTTGCCAATGTTCATCAGATGAGAAAGCTGGAGTAAAGCCTGATTACAACGAGCATGTTGAAGGGTTCACCTCTGGACGTATCTCACGAAAAGCTTCTGCGTATTTGTTGTTGTCAACAGATATTGAGTCAGAAAAGTTAAAGGGGTTAAATCCGAATGATTTCATGTCGATTTCTCCGTCAGTCAATGGAACCTTTTCTTTTGCAGATTCTCACACAATTGTGTTCAAACCACAAGAAGAGATGGCTTATAACACCGTTTACACCATCACGGCTAAGCTGAAGAAAGTGTTTGATGATGACTCAAAGGATTTTGTCTTTTCTTATCAAACATATCCATTCCAGATGTCCACAAACTTTGAATCATTTGATGTGGATGATAACGATAATTATGTATATAACTTTGAGGTCCGCACATTGGATGAAGAGAGTCCAGAGGTTGTTCAGTCATTGATTACACAATCAATGGGAAACAGCGCAAAGGTTGAGTGGAATACAGAAAATAAGAATGTTCAGAAGATGACGGTAACGTTCAAACCACAGTCACAAGGTGATTTGCGTATCTCATCTCTTGAAAACTCAAAGTATGATTTGAAGGCTGAAGAATTAGTATCAGTTCAAATACCTAATCCTAACGCATTGTGTTTATATGATATTCGTTATGTTGCCAACGATACGAAATACATAGAAGTTTCTTTCAACAAGCAATTGGACAAGAAACAAAACATGATGGGATTGGCTTATATAGAAGGTAATACCTCGCAGGCTGTTGAGGTTTCTGGCAATAAGCTGAAATTATTCCCTGATATGAAAAAAGAGGGAAATGTGACAGTTCATCTTTCTAAGAATATTCGCAGCAAAAATGGTCTTCTGTTAGGTGAAGATATCTCTCAAGAGATAACCTTGAATGTGGATAAGCCTAATGTGGAGTTTATTGGTGACGGAACGATTATCCCTCAAACGGATAAAATCACAGTTCCTTTCCGTGCCATCTATACAAAAGGTGTAAAGGTCTTTGTGTTTAAGATTTATAGTCATAACATCGGACAGATGTTGGCTAACGAAGACATCAATGGTTTTGAGAAACTAGGATTGGTCGGACGTCCGGTAGCTGTTACAACATTCTATATGGATGAGTCCAGCGACTTTAATAAATGGCACAACTATGCATTAGATCTATCCAATCTAGTAAAAGCTGAGCCAGGCTGTATTTATCATGTTGAGTTACGTTTAGACAAACGTTTAAGCACATGGCCTTGTGATTCTGCACAGGTGATTAATAAAGATGAGATTGCTAGAGAAGATCAGTTGTTGTTGACTGATATGAATCAACGTTTTGATTCTGAAATCTATTATTATTACCCTTCACAGTTTGCTGATTGGAGTAAGTATGATTATCATGACAGATTAGATCCTTGTACGGATTCATATTACATAGACCGTTACTGTGCTAAGAATGTGTTGGCAACAAATATTGGTCTTGTCGCTATGTCTCCATTGCAAAATAAATTGACTGTTGTTGCTACCAATCTGTTAACTGCAAAGGCATATGCTGGTATTGAAGTGGAAGCATATAATCGTCAGTCTCATTTGATTGCCAAAGGAACAACAGATTCTGACGGACGTGTTGACTTCTCCATGGATGGAGGTGAAGGAAGTGCTTTCTATATCTTGGCTCGTAAAGATGCAGATGTGTCTTGTTTAAGAGTGAAACGAGGCGAAGAGTTATCTACCAGTACATTTGATGTGTCTGGTTCTGAAGTACAGAAAGGATTGAAAGGATATATCTATGGTGAAAGAGGTGTTTGGCGTCCAGGTGACACATTGCATCTATCCTTTATGTTGAATGACCGTGAGAAGAAATTACCAGAGAATCACCCAGTAGTAATGGAATTAATCAACCCATTAGGTCAGACATACAAGAAAATGACTAAGAACAATGGTCAATTAGGATTATATACATTCAATATACCTACGGAAGTATCTGACCCTACAGGAAGTTGGTTGGTTAATATTCAGGTAGGAGGATCCACTTTCTCCAAACGCCTACGTATTGAAACCATCAAACCGAATCGTTTGAAGATTGATTTGAAGTTGCCTAATCAACTGGTATATGGTAATCAAACAAGCTCTCTTCATACTGAATGGTTGAATGGTAGCAAAGCTCATGAACAAAAATATGTCATCACGTCTAAATTTGTTCAAGGTACTACTTCTTTTGATAATTGGAAAGGATATCAGTTCGATGATCCAACCAAGAGTTTCGGTTCAAAAGAAGAAGAGATTGCTAGTGGATTGACCAATGAATCAGGTAATGCTACTGTATCATTCAATACGACAGTCAGAGATGGTGCACCAGGAAAATTACGTTGTAGCATCACAACAAAAGTGTATGAAGAAAGCGGTGAGTTTAGTACGGATGACCAAATCATTAACTATTCTCCATATACTCGTTACGTGGGTATAAAAGCACCTAATGCAGGGGAATATGGTTTCATTCCAACCGGTTCTAATCAAACATTTGACATTGCCTCTGTATCCTATAATGGCGATCCAGTCAATGGAGTAAATGTTGACGTAAAGGTTTACAAAGTGCAATGGTATTGGTGGTGGAATTGTAACTCATATGATTTGGCAGATTACACAACATCATCTTATAACGAACCAGTTAAAAAGTTCAATTTAACAACAAATGGTAGCGGTAAGACATCGTTCTCATTGAATTTCCCTGACAAGGATTGGGGTACATATTTGATACATGTTACTGATAAATCAGGTAAACATTCAACTGGTATCTTGGCATACTTTGATTGGCCGACGTTGACTTCAGCTCGTAGTCTTGACGGACGTGAGACATCGGTTACACTTTCTACAAAAACGGATAAGGACTCTTATCAACCGGGCGATGTGGCAAAACTTACAATGTCAACCACTTCTGGTAGCCGTGCGATTGTTACTGTATGCAATAGTGCTGGAATATTAGACATGAAGTTTGTGGATTGTCAAAACGGTCAAACCGTTGTTTCCATCCCTGTCACCGACGAGATGATGCCTAATGCCTATATTTATACTACACTTATTCAACCATATCAACACGAAGGAAATGACCTTCCAATTCGTTTGTATGGTGTACAACCTATTTCTGTATCGTCAGAAAAAAGTAAACTGACACCAGTCATCAATGCTGGAGATGAAGTCAGACCACTTTCTAAATATACAATCAAAGTAAGTGAGAAAGAGGGTAGAAAGATGGCATATACATTGGCTGTTGTGGATGAAGGATTGCTTGATTTGACTCATTTTAAAACGCCAAATGCATGGTCTGTCTTCTTTGCAAAAGAGGCTTTGAATTTACGTGCATGGGATCTCTACAGTCATGTATGTGGAGCGTTTGGTGGACGAATTGATCAAATGTTCAGCGTTGGAGGTGATGAGGCATTAGAAGGTGGACCTAAGGCTATCGTGAACCGCTTCACTCCAATGGTTTATTTTGAAGGACCTTTTGTGGTAGAGAAGGGTAAGACCAATACACATGAGGTGAATGTACCAAACTATAATGGTAGAGTTCGTGTGATGGTTGTTGCAACAGATGGTGCTGCTTACGGTTCAGCTGATAAATCAACATTTGTACGCAAGCCGTTGATGGTAACAGGTACAATGCCACGTCAGATTGGTGTAAATGATGAGATGACGGTTTCAGCTACAATATTTGCTGCCGATAAGAGTGTGAAGAATGTTAAGACTACTTTGACATGCTCAGGAGACCTTCAGGTTGTAGGTAACAACACCGCTTCGACTGATTTTAATGAACCAGGCGATAAAACTGTTCAATTCAAAGTGAAGGCAGGATCCAAAGGAGGAACGGGTAGGGTTTCTATCAATTGTACCTCATCATCAGACCAATCTTCATATGTCACTGACATCACAATTCGAACTGTCAGCCAGAAAGTGAAGAAGTTTGATGTCTATACAATTAAAGCAGGTTCACAATGGAACGAGAAGATCAATGTTGTTGGAAGTGAACAACAAGTGATACGCATGGAAGCCTCTTCTGTACAACCATTGAATATGGCAGGAAGAGTGGCAAATCTAATTGCTTATCCTCACGGATGCGCTGAACAGATCACATCAAAAGGTTTTGCTCAATTGTATTTGGATGAGTTCTCTCAATTAACTGCAGAGCAAAAACAAGAAGTGGAAGATAATGTAAAAACAGTTATTAGTAAATTAGCTAAATACCAAACAAACGATGGTGGTATGGCTTATTGGCCAGGTGGTAGTTATCCTGACAAATGGGTATCTGCTTACATCCTCTTATTCCTTGATAAAGCATCAGAAAAAGGCTATTTTGTCAATGATAAGATGAAAAAGAGTTTGTCTAAGTATGTTGCTTCTCAAGCTAAAAACTGGAAAGCAGGTTCAGGAAACTACGACACTCACATTGCAGCATATTCATTATATGCATTAGCTAATTCAAATGCACCAGAGAAGAGTACAATGAATAGAATGAAGGAGATGGCAAACCAATTGTCTGATAATGATATGAACCTACTTGCAGCATCTTATGCTCTTATCGGACAGGTTAATACAGCTAAACAAATACTCCATCAACCAAGTAATTCTACCTTCTATTGGTGTAGTTCTAAAGTGACAAATGTGATTGCAAACTCATTGGTCGGAAATGCAAATGCATCTCAATTTGCTGAGGAACTTCGTAAAGACTTGGTTTCAAATGATTGGATGTCAACCATCGAGACATCAATGGCTTTGCATGCTATGAATATTTACTATAAGAAGAATGGTGTGAGCGATGAATTGAACTTCACTGCTAAGGTGAACAAAAAGGATTATGCTCAAGTAAATACGAAAGCTTTGAATTGGAGTGCTAATCTTCCTATTGAAGGCTCATCAGTTGCTGCAGAAGTGAATAATAAATCCAAAGGTGTCATGTTCTTAAGTGTTGCATCGGAAGGTTTAGCAGTTCAAGAACCTGTGGCAGCATCAGAGAGTGGTGTGTCAATCAAGGTATCTTATCAAAAAGATAACCGTTGTATCGACTTGAACAGCGTTGAACAAGGCGCTACCATCAAAGCAGTTGTCAGCGTTACCAATATTTCGGGTGCTACAATAGAGAACCTTGCTGTAACACATATCCTTCCTTCCGGATTTGAAACACTAAATGCACAGAACGATGCAAAGGTCAGCTATCAAGATATTCGTGATGACCGTGTGTTGTCTTATATTGATGTGCTTCAAAATGGTTCGACAGCAACCATCATTCTGAATCTATCCGCTACGTATGAAGGTAGCTATTATGTTCCTTCAATCGCAGTTGAAGCTATGTACAACAATAAGATTTATGGCTGTACGAAGAGTGGTGAATGTGTTGTTAAATAAGGATAGTACATATATACAAAAAAAGTCTGGCGCTTTGCCAGACTTTTTTTATGCAGTAAATGAAACTATCAAATAAAGAATAATCTCAAACGTGTAGCAATGTCACTGCCGTAAAAGTTGTGTTGAGATCAGCGATTGACCTTATTCTCTAAAATAGACTCTTTTAACACGACGTGATACAGTTGAAAGAATCTCATACGAAATAGTCCCTAATAAATCAGCCATGTTTTGAATGGAGTTTCCCTTTCCAAAAATTGTTACAGTATCACCCTCCTTGACATTCGGTACATCTGTTAAATCAATCATGCAGACATCCATACAGACATTTCCTACAATTGGTGCATACACACCATTCACTAATACCTTCCATGCACGGTTTCCTAATTTGCGATTCAAACCATCTGCATATCCAATCGGAATAGCCCCGATCAAAGAATCTCTGGTGAGCGTTCCTTTGCGACTGTACCCGATTGTATCTTCCTTGGCTACTCTTCGTAGTTGTAAGATCTTTGTCTTGAGTGTGCAAACCTCCTCTAACACATTAGGTTGCACTGCACTCATGCCATAGTGACCAATACCTAATCGTACCATATCAAATTGATACTCACTGAATCGTTCTATTCCTGCAGAATTGAGAATGTGTACAAGAATTTTATGAGGGAAGGCCGCCGTAATCTTATCTTTCGCTTCTGTGAAGATAGCTATCTGCTGGCGAGTGAAATCATCAAACTGTGCACTGTCAGATCCCACAAGGTGAGAGAAGACAGAACGAATCTTTACATAATTCTGTCCTTTTAAGATCTCAATCAAACGGTCTATATCTTTTAATTCAAATCCTAAACGGTGCATACCCGTATCTATTTTTATGTGAATAGGGTAGTCTGATACACCCATTTTCTCCGCCTCTTTCATAATCTTCTCTAAAAGAGCAAAACTATAAATTTCAGGTTCCAAATGATTTTCGAAAATCTTTGGGAAACTATTTGGCTCCGGATTCATCACTTCAATAGGTAAATGGATTCCTTCATGACGAAGAATGGCCCCTTCATCGGCAACAGCTACTGCTAAATAGTCGCAACCATTGTTCTGCAGGGTCTTAGCCACTTCAATATCCCCACTTCCATACGCATTAGCCTTTACCATGCTCATTAGCTTAGTCGTCGGTTTTAAAAAGGAACGGAAATAATTAAAGTTATGCACCAATGCAGCTAAATCAACCTCTAATGTCGTCTCATGAACAACTTTGGATAATTTATCAGAGATCTCTTCAAAATGATACTCCCGTGCACCTTTCAATAAGATGGCTTCGTTCTCAAAATCAAACGAATCAAAATCTTGTAAAAAAGATTCGGTAGTTAAAAAGACATATTTGTCAGAGACCTGGATTAAATCAATATGTTTAGACAATTCCTTGCCAATGCCGATAAACCGATCTACACCTTTTTCCTTTACTAATTTAGCAACCATACCATACAGTTCCTTGGCATCCATACCAGACTGAAGAATGTCGGACAAGAACAAGGTCTTTTTGATTTGTTTGTTCGATGCTTGCTGAGAAAGGAAATCTAAAGCAATTGATAATGAATTATAATCTGAGTTGTAACTATCATTGACAACGATGCAGCCTCGTTCACCCTCTTTTACCTCCATTCGCATTGCGACAGACTCTAACTGCAACATTCTTTTGGCAATCTCTTCTCTTGAAATTTTAAGATAAAGCATGACAGCTAAACAATGCAATGCATTCTCAACCGATGCATCATCCACAAATGGAATAGAAAATGAGGATTGCTGAGAAGAATATGTATAGGTAATCGTTGTTTGGGTTGCCTTTGTTTCCTTTTTATTGATCACAATATCTGCGTTTGACCCGGTTCCAAATGATAAGAACGTTGATTTCTTACAGGTCTGTTGTAAACAGATATCCGATAGTTTTTGTTCCTTGTTGTAGATGACCAGCTCTGTATCTTGGAATAATTTTGCTTTCTCCGTGCCTTTCACTTTGGCTGAAGAGAAATTCTCTTGATGAGCCTCTCCCAAATTCGTATATATACCAATCGTGGGTTGGATGATACTTTGCAGACGACTCATTTCATTTGGCAAGGAGATACCAGCCTCGAAAATACCAAGCGTACTATGTTGGTCTAACTGAAGAATTGATAATGGTACACCTATCTGCGAATTATAACTTCTTGGTGAACGCGTTATCTTATAATCTTTATTTAATAGTTGATATAACCACTCTTTAACAATGGTTTTGCCGTTACTTCCTGTGATTCCAATGATTGGAATGGAAAATGATTCACGGTGATGTCTGGCCCAAGCCTGTAAAGCAGCCAAGGTATCTTCAACAACAATAAATGTGGCATCTTTGAGTCGGGCAAACTCCTTTACTGAGGCACTAATCATAAAACACCTCACATTGTTTTTGTATAAATCTTCTATATAACGGTGACCATCATTTTTCCCAGTTTTCAATGCAATGAACATAGATTCCTCAGGGAATGAAATCAGTCGGCTGTCAGTCAGTACATGGCTGATTTGTAAATCTTCTCTACCAAATAGTTGTCCTCCAACTATCTTGGCAATGTCTGAACTTGAATATAGCATTTTATTATATATTATTCGTTTGATACATCATTTGTACCTTGTGCATCATTTTCTTCTATGGATTTCTTTTCTTCCTCTTTTTTGTCCATTTCACTCATCTTGTTTCTAAGCTGAGGCGCCAACATCTCTTCCATTGTCAGACCCGTAATCTTTTTCACATTGTGAATCAGATACCATAAGGCCAGCATCATGACCAATGTGGAAGGTAAGGCAATGACAGGATAACTAAGTCCAGTCATACGAGCTAATTCCTGATTAAACTCTTCTGTTCCAGATGGACTATGAATCAAAATTTTTGCCAATGTGAAATTAAGTATGGTGGAAACTAAAAAAGAGAGCGCTAACATATAAGTGGAATTGACCAATATTTTGTCAAATTTCTCTGTGGCATTTTTTTCTTCCAATATGCCATCCACCTTCTCCACATCTATTAGTTCTTTGTTGTATAAAAGTTTGCGAACCAATGGATAAGGTGTCTTCAACGATATTAATATTGCGAGACCAATGATAAAAGGAACAGAAGCTTCTTTATAGGCAATCCATTCACTTGGAAATTCAAATACACCGATAATACCTGTAAGCAGAATGCTCACAAAGCCTATGATTGATATAAAGTTGGTTTTATGTCTCGTAAAATAATCATAAAGAAAATATAGAGTAGGGAATGCCAACGCTATAAGCAATCCACAAACAGGACTGATCGTTTGGTCAGGAAAAAACTTAGCAGTTATTTTGGCAAATTTTGAAAGAATCAGGACAGGAATAACAATGTTAAAGATGATACTTACAAAAGGATTCTCTTTTTTTTCTAGAGCTGTTTTATTTTCAGTTTCCATACAGAATAATATTATAGTGGGTTCTAAAATCACCGAAACGTTTATCAACCCATAATTTATATTAAATTTATTTATCCAGTGAATCTGATAGACTCACCTTATATATTAGCAATTATAAGCAAAATTAAAAAAAACTTAGCATATAATTTGTTTTTTTAGCTTTTATTCGTGGCATATCTTTTTCTGTTATCTTTGTAGCCGTAAAATTTAATGACTATGTTAGAAAATTATGATGTAATATTAGCCTCCAATTCACCTCGGCGACGTGAGTTATTGGCGGGTTTAGATATCTCATTTGAGGTGAAAACGATTCCTGGATTGGAAGAATCCTATCCTGCCACATTAAAAGGAGGAGAGATTCCTTTATATCTTGCACAACAGAAAGCTCATGCTTATGATTCGATTATGACGGATAGAATGTTGTTGATTACAGCAGACACCATTGTATGGTCTGATGATCAGCAATTTGGCAAACCAAAAGATGCTCAGGATGCTATTCAGATGATACATCGATTATCGGGGAAAACACATCAAGTCTATACAGGTGTTTGTATTCGTACATTACATAAAGAGGTTTCGTTTGTAGCTAAATCTGATGTGACATTTGCTCAGCTAAGTGATGAAGAGATAGCTTATTACGTAGAGCGTTATCGTCCTTTTGATAAGGCAGGTTCATACGGTGTACAGGAATGGATCGGGTATGTTGCAGTGGAACATATTGATGGTAGTTTTTATAATGTGATGGGATTGCCCGTTCAACGAGTATATCAGGAATTGAAAAAGTTCGACAATAAGGGATAATTGAATTATCATCACATGATACAGAAACAGCTATTTTTTTTGCTCTCTTTTGAGGTGATGTGGAACATAATAAAACCTAAGGATGTATAGGGTTGGAATTCATATACATCCTTAGGTCCGAAAAAACTACTCGTTGGCTGAATCAGAATGAAAGGGGGTAATGGTAATAACAGATTAACAAATGAATCAACCAACGGCTAAAGATTATTTGTTTATGTAGGGAGTAGATATCTTTCTTCTCGTCATGTATTCATCCCAGTCAAATTTATCCAATGCTGCAATAGCTGACTCATAACCGATAGTGAAGAGTTCATCAGCTTTTTCCGCCTCAAACATACCATATTTTTGGGCTTCTTCAGTCTCTATCACAATATCACAATACTTCTTTTGCTCGATGGTATTGCCATTGATTGCCAAATGAAAGACACGCTCCGCTACACTCCAGAAACCATCAATCTCATCCTGTTGGTTGATTGGATTCACATGGACACCGATCACCAAATCACAACCATTATAACGTAAAATAGAGGCAGGCATATTGCAGAAGAAACCACCATCCACAAACATTTTACCATCAATTATAGTAGGTCTGAAAAAGAGTGGGACAGAAGCAGAGGCAATCAGTTTCTCCAACAACTCGCCCGAATGGAAATAGACGTTGGTGCCCGAATTTAAATCCGTTGCATTCACATAAAAAGGTATTTTTAACTCTTCAAAGGTTTTCGCCTTCAACTTCTTACCGATGAATCTCTTAAAATCAGACATGGTCGTCAACCCACCTTTTGTCGGCATTGTCAACGAAACCATCTTAAACAAGTTGCTCTTTTGGATAAACTTGCAGATATCCTCTGGCGTATGTCCATCAGCATACAAAGCACCTATCAGTCCGCCAGCACTCACACCCGATATCATATCAATATGAATATCTCTATCCTCTAAAGCTTTCAACACCCCCAAGTGAGCGATACCCTTTGCACCACCGCCACTCAAGGCAACACCTATCTTGTAATTTTTTAATTTGCTAAACATATAAAATGTTTCTTTTTTATTATTAATAATATACAAATATAGTTTTTTATCTTTAGGTGAGTTCTATAAATTCACCATTTTAGCAAAAATAATAAAAATTGTGGGTTAATAACGATAGACCAAATAAGAATAAAAAAAAGAAGGATGTCATCTCGACATCCAATCTCTCTAACCTTAAATCTAATACCATGAAAAACACGATGCAAAGATATGTTTTATATTTATGTTATACAACATAATTATAGAATATTTTTTCGAATTAAGTTTATTTAACAGTTATTTGTGTATATTTGAATAAATATGCAATTTTTAGCTAAACTCTGAACATAAAAGTTGTAGATGAAAATTTAAATGTACAATTAGTTATTAAAGCAATAATTGGGGGGAGTAATTGAAAACAACCAAACAATAATCAATGAATAATTATATTTTTAATCATTCATACTGATTTAATAACAATAAATAATAAAATAAGGGGGTATGATATTCAAGAACTAAATAAATATAAATACCTTTGGACAAAATAAAATTACGTATAAATACATATTTTTTTTATATAAATTCATTGTTTTTATAAGTTAAATTTTAATTTTATTTTAAGATGAAAAAGAATTTTACAGTGCTTGCAACACTTGTTGCATTAGTTTTAGGGTTGTCATTCACAAGCTGTGATAAAGAAGAAGATCTTTATGGTTGCTGGCAACTAGTTTCAACAACAAGTGGTGTTGCTGTTGATGGAAGTGACTATATTTATTTTTCTGAGGATGGAAAATATTATGAAGCAACAAAATGGTCTTATGATGACTCATACTCTGTTTCATTGTCATGTGATTTTAAATTCAAAAGAGGTTATTTGACAATCAAAACTGGTTGGGTATTGGATCTTGATTACGAAGCAGAAATCGATGGTGATGAATTGACTATCGGATGGTCTAACTACACATCTACATATAAGAGATGTGAGGCTCCTGCTGGATTGATGAAAGCAATCAATGAAGGTGCTACTATCAGCCTATAATTGTATATAAATAGGAAGGGTGCCTGAAAAAAGGCATCCTTTTTTTTATAAGAAAAAAAGGTGTTAAAAAAATAATTTATATTGTTATTTATCTATCATAATAAAACAAATATCAATCATGAAAAAATTATTGTCTATAGCAGCCATTGCATTTTCTGCATTGTCTGTTTGTGCACAAGAGTACACAGAAGCACAACTGAAAAGAATGGACAGAGAAAGAATCGTCCCTTCAAAAGTTATCACAAAAACAGGAGATACCCTTGTAGGTTACTTGAGAATCATGAAGGTGCCTACTGCTAAAGATCTAGGTTATTATCCACCTGAAGAGCATGTTAATGTAGTTGTAACTTCACCTGAGGTAGAATTCTCTTGCAAAATAAAATTCTTGTCTGAAGCAGATTTCAACGCAGAGAGAGTTAAAAACAGCATGTATAAAACATATTCTCCTAAATTGCTCAATGGATACATTTATGATTATAACGGACAAAACCTTATATTCAGAACTGTAAACATGAAGTGTGGTAATTTCACTTACAACGGAGAAACATTTGCTAAATATGTGAAAGACCTTCCAAATGGTGAAATATTCTACGAATATTACTATCCATTTAATGTGAATTTTGGAAATCCAACATACGAAGAGGTTGAACCATTCACTCATTCACACTACGCTGTTTATTTGCCATCTACTGGCAGAACAGTTTTGGTGGCTGACCAAAAACCTGAAGAGTTCTATGCAACTCGTTGTCCTCAAATTGTTGAACGTTGGAAGAACAACGAATACACAGATGTTACAGGTAAGAAAGAAAGCAAACTTAACAAGTTGGCTAAACTTGCTTCTAAGATAGACCAAGGTCATAAAGATGAAGCTAGAAAGAAAGCTTTTGAAGATTACTTGAAAACGTGTATTGAAAAATAAGATCGACATTAAATCACAAATGAAGGAAAAGGAAGATGATTCATTTCATCTTCCTTTTTTGTTGACCAATATCCTGATGTGAAAAATGTCCCCTGCATTGCCGTAAATAAAATAACACAAAAAAAAGAGGTCACACATAAATGATTTAGTGTAACCTCTGCGCTCCCTCTTGGGCTTGAACCAAGGACCCCCTGATTAACAGTCAGATGCTCTGACCAACTGAGCTAAGGAAGCATTACTTTGTTTTTCAAAAGCGATGCAAAGATACACGATATTTTTAATAAAGCAAAATTCTTTGTGTTTTTTTTGGTTTTTTGTCTGCTTTTTATTTCTTATCTTCGCAAACATAAAATAGAAATAACAATATGGGAGAATTTGTTCATTTGCACGTCCATTCACATTATTCCATACAAGATGGAATGTCTAAAGTACCAGATCTGGTCGATAAGTGTATGCATACTGGTATGCATGCTATGGCACTTACAGATCATGGAAACATGTTTGGTATCAAAGATTTCTTGGATTATGTAGGGAAAGTGAATGGCGCACCCAAAAAGAAGGTAAAAGAGTGCGAAGAAGAACTTGGCAAAGAAACAGATGAAGGGAAAAAAGCTGAATTGGCAAAGAAATTAGAAGAATTAAAGGAAAAAGCCAGTTCGTTTATTCCATTCAAACCCATTGTCGGCACGGAAGCTTATTGTGCACGCCGTACCCTCTATGATAAAGATAAAAATCTAAAAGAGATATCCAAAGAGTCAGGGAAGGAGAGAATCGTCGATCGTAGTGGTTGGCACCTTATCTTATTGGCTAAAAACATACAAGGTTATCACAATCTCTGTAAACTGGCTTCTATTGCTTATACGGATGGTTTCTATGACCGACCTCGTATTGACCATAATGTACTGGAAAAATGGCACGAAGGCATCATTTGTTGCTCTGCTTGCTTGGGTGGGGAAGTGCCTCAATATATATTAGGCGGTGAACTGGATAAGGCTGAACAGTCTATTCTATGGTTTAAAAACCTGTTTGGTGAGGATTATTATCTGGAACTTCAACGTCATAAAACGGATAAACCCAATGCGGCGACCGACACGTATGAAAAACAACAAAAAGTCAACGTCGTTCTTTTGGAGTTCGCTAAAAAGCACAACATCAAGGTGATTGCCACCAATGATGTTCACTTTGTTGAAGAGGAGCATGGTGATGCTCATGAACGATTGGTGTGTCTGAGCACAGGCAAACTAATGAATGACCCCAACCGAGGTATGGCTTACACCAAACAAGAATGGTTGAAGACGCCAGAAGAGATGGAAGCTATTTTTAGTGATATACCGGAGGCTTTGTCTAATACATTGGAAATAGCTGAGAAAGTAGAGACATACAGCATCAATTCTGATCCTATCATGCCGAAATTCCCTATACCAGAGTCGTTCGGTACAGAAGAGGAGTATCGTAAAAAATTCACAGAACAAGATCTTTTTGATGAGTTTACTCGTGATGAAAAAGGCAATGTTGTATTAAGTCAAGAGGATGCAGAGAAGAAAATCAAAAAACTAGGTGGCTACGATAAGTTATATCGTATCAAACTCGAAGCGGATTATCTGAACAAACTGGCTTGGGATGGTGCTAAGGAACGTTATGGTGATACATTAACAGAAGAACAACAGGAACGTATCATCTTTGAGCTTCATATCATGAAAACGATGGGATTCCCAGGCTATTTCCTTATCGTTCAAGATTATATCAGAGGTGCACGTGAGGAACTGGGCGTTTCTGTTGGTCCTGGCCGTGGTTCGGCTGCAGGTTCTGTTGTGGCATACTGCTTGAAGATTACAGATTTGGATCCTTTGAAGTATGATTTACTGTTTGAGCGTTTCTTGAATCCTGACCGTATCTCATTGCCCGATATTGATGTGGACTTCGATGATGACGGTCGCGGTAAGGTGCTTGATTGGGTAACTAAGAAATATGGAAAGGAAAAAGTGGCCCATATCATTACATATGGTACAATGGCTACAAAATCGAGTATTGCGGATGTGGGACGTGTTCAGAGCGTACCCCTAAGTGAAGTAAACTACATAAAAAGTCTTGTACCTGATAAGGGATTTGATGAAAATCAGGTGAAAGCTGTCGATGGAGAAGTGCCGAAGAAGATGCCAAAGGTGAATCTCAAGAACTGTTATAAATATGTACCAGAGCTTAAACGTTTTTTGGAAGGAAGTGATGAGAATATATCGTCAATGCTTCGATATGCCCAACAGTTGGAAGATACGAATAGACAGATCGGTATTCATGCCTGTGGTGTAATTATTGGTGCGGATGACTTGACAAATTTTGCGCCTATCTGTACCATCAAGGATAAAGACTCTGGTGAAGATGTGGCTGTGACACAATACGATGGACATGTGGTTGAATCTGTTGGCTTGATAAAAATGGACTTCTTGGGACTTAAAACATTGTCCCTCATAAAAGAAGCGATAAAAAACATTAAAATAACAACGGGCGAAGACATTGATATTGACCATATTCCTATTGATGATGAATTGACATACAAGTTATATAGTGAAGGGGCAACCATAGGTACATTCCAGTTTGAATCGCCAGGAATGCAAAAGTATCTTCGTGACCTCAAACCAACACAGATATCAGACTTGATAGCCATGAACGCCTTGTATCGTCCAGGCCCAATGGATTATATCCCGACATTTATCAATCGTAAATTAGGAAAGGAACCTATTGTGTATGATATTCCTGTGATGGAGAAATACCTGAAGGATACATACGGTGTGACGGTCTATCAAGAGCAGGTAATGCTTCTAAGCCAATTGTTAGCCAACTTTACTAGAGGTGAGGCTGATACATTACGTAAAGCAATGGGTAAGAAGATCTTCGCCATGCTGGCTATCTTGAAACCTAAATTTTTAGAAGGCGGAAAGAAGAATGGACATGACCCTAAGATATTAGAAAAGATTTGGGCTGATTGGGAGAAGTTCGCTTCCTATGCGTTCAACAAATCCCACGCAGCTTGCTATGGTTGGGTGGCTTATCAAACAGGCTATTTGAAGGCACACTATCCAGCAGAATACATGGCTGCCAACCTGACACGTAACAAAGATAGCATCACGGATATCACCAAGTTTATGGATGAGTGTAAACGCATGGGAATACAGGTGTTGATTCCAGATGTCAATGAGAGTGATATGAACTTTACGGCCAACAAAGAAGGTAATATTCGTTTTGGATTGGCAGGTATCAAAGGAGTCGGAGAGGGGGCTGTTGAATCAATCTTGAAAGAACGAAAAGCCAATGGTAAGTTCACTGATATTTTCAACTTTGTAGAACGCGTCAATCTTACCTCTTGTGGTAAAAAAACAATAGAAACGTTGGCGATGGCAGGTGCGTTCGATTGCTTCCCAGATATTAAGAGAGAACACTTCCTTTTGCCAGGATTTGTAGATTCCATTCATGCGTACGGCACAAAAGTACAGTCTGAAAACGGCAAGTCTCAATTACAACTGAGTCTGTTCGATGACAATGAAGTAGGAGCAAGCATTGCAAAACCTAAGATACCAAAGGTGGATTCGCTACCACGTATTGAAATGCTCAACAGAGAGCGAGAACTCGTAGGAATCTTTTTGTCTGCACATCCGTTGGATGATTATTACGTGATTCTGAATAATGTATGCAATGTTCAAATGGCAGATCTCTCAAATGAATGGAGTGGTCCGCAGTTCATTGACCCGGAGAAAGAAAAACAGTTAGCCGATGCAGACATTTCATTCGGAGGAATGGTGATGAATGTAAAGAACCTGAAGACCAAAAACGGAGCAGATTTTAAAATCGTTGCCATCCAAGATTATACAGGAGTACATGAGTTTTCTTTCTTTAGCGATGATTTAGCAAACTTTGGAAATTATTTGCAAAAAGATTATGTACTCTATATAACAGGGAAATATGGAAAGCGGAAATCTTACGATAAAGATAGACGAATCATATTCAATAAAATTCAATGGATGAATGATGCAATTAACAATACAATAAAAAATATTGTTATTTATGCTAAAGAAGATGATTTTACTACTACCTTTGTAGAAGATATTTCAACAGCAATAGATGAGTCAAAAGCTGAGAATCAGGAAGGTGCATCTTTGTATTTTTCAATATCAGAAGAAGCAGGTGGTAATTCCATGCTTTTCCATTCAAAAAACACGAATGTAAAGGTGACGCGCGAATTACTCACCAACCTAGATGGTATGCAGATAAAATATCAAATAAATAAAGCGATTAGTTAAAAAGAAAAAATTATTAAATTATTTAAAACAATAGATTATGGCATTAGAAATTACAGATGCAAACTACGAAGAGATTGCTGCAACAGACAGATTGATCCTAATTGATTTTTGGGCACAATGGTGTGGTCCATGTCGTTCATTATCACCCGTTGTAGATGATCTTTCAAAAGCTTACGAAGGAAAAGCTATTGTCGCAAAAATTGATGTGGATGAGAATCCTGATATTGTTGAAAAATTCTCTATTCGTAATGTACCAACTATCTTGTTAATCAAAGATGGTGAGGTAGTTGATAAGATTGTAGGAGCAGTTCCTAAAAATGAGATAGTTGAAAAGATAGAAGCAAATTTGTAAAAAAAACTATTGGGGTGTATCAATGCGATACACCCTTTTTTCTACCAGTATTTTGTTTGTTTTTGACTGAATTTGATAAATGCTACAAGTATAATATTCTAAAAAAGGATATTATTTGTATAGGAAGACGAAAAAAACAGTTTCATCTGATTTCCTTCATAATGCCCCATTGCATCTCTTCAATGAACAGCAAAAAATAGAATCGGGTGGTTACGATGCCGTAATAGTGTATAATAGGAGAAAAGATAATATCTCTATTGAAGATATCATAAAAAGATTGAAGCATGATTAGTCTCGATAGTATCTTTCGGAAGATGATATTCGCAGGCTTGGCTCCTGTGTGCCATTCCCTCCAACAGCGGAGATGTGTGATATGGTGATGGTGCCGGCTTGTCAGAAATAGCTCTCTGTTGTTCAAATAGCATAAAAAAATGGTGCACTAAAATGCACCATTTTTTTATATATCGTAGGTTTTACCAACCTTTTTGTTTGTTCTTCTCTAATTCATCAAGTAATCGCTGAGGAATCGTTTCCTTTCCTTCTCGAAGGATACACTTGTGACAAGCCATTTCCTGCGAATACATACGTCCGATACAATAATTCGTATGATCACAAGAACATCGATAATGCTCGTCTTCCTTCATCTTATTGACAAAGGCAGGATCATTAAGTAAAGCACGAGCCATTGCTACAAATTCAAAACCATCATCCAACACCTCGTCTATTTTTTCTCTTGAAACAAGTCCGCCGATGTAGCATAGAGGCATATTCACAGCTGCTCTGAACTTCAGGGCATCCTCTAAGAAATAAGCTTCTTCAAATTTTCTTGGAGGAATCATAAACGATGCACCCATTTTTACCAATAGAGGCATGAAAAGACCTTTCATATAATAGGTAAGTGTTTTGATAGGCATGGCACCTCGCATAACATCCATAGGGGCACTGCTCACAAAACCACCACTCAACACCAATGCATGAGCGCCACATTGCTCAAGTGTTTTTGCCACTTCAATACTCTCATCAATATCCATTCCGTTTCGACAGTAGTCCCGCATATTCATTTTAACAAGTACTGCCATATCATTACCAGCAGCCTTCATCACACGATCCATGCAAAGTTTCATGAAACGCATTCTGTTTTCCAAAGAACCTCCAAATTCATCTTTACGATGATTGGTAGAAGGAGAAAGAAACTGACTGATAAGATAACCATGTCCCGCATGGATCTCCACTGCATCAAAACCTGCCTCTCGAGCCAAATTAACACCTTCAGCAAATGAAGAAGCGATACGTTCAATATCATCCATATTCATACCTCTTACAAATGTCGGTGAATATAGATTAAAACCATAAGAAGCAGAAATAGGAGTACACCCACATATCTTTCGGTGCGACATGTTACCACAATGTCCAATTTGAATACTGGCCGCTGCACCTTCTTTGTGAATTGCATCTGTTATTCGTTTCAGTCCTGAGATATTCTCTTTCTTAAGCCATAACTGGTGAGGAAAAGACAAACCACTTTGATCAACCGACGAATAGGCCAAGGTTGTCATTCCAATTCCTCCAGCAGCAACGGAGACATGATAGTTATACAACATCTCGGATGGAGCATTTCCCGGACACATACCTTCGAATGCAGCTGAACGAATAGTCCGGTTTCGAAGCGTTAACGGACCTATCTTTCCTGGGGTAAATAAAGTTGACATACTGTTTAGTAGATAAAGGGTATTATTCGTTTTAAATTAAGATGTTCCATTTCTGGAAAACTCTCTTTGTATTTCTTATATATAGTATTAGCTCTAGGCACCAAATTGGCAAATGTCCAAATGAAGAAGACAAAGCCTGCGAATGACCATGTTAAAATAGCCCACCCAAGCCATTCGGTCAATTCTCCGAAATAATTAGCCGAAGTAACATAATCATAAAAACCACCTTTAGGAAGATAATGATTATGATCACCTGGTTTGCGAAGATGTCTGATAATATGATCAGAATGAAGATTTATACCCATTCCGATAAAGAATATAATAACACCAATGATAAACTGTGGAGTAGTGAGCCAATCTATCGTGTATAGATTTTCTGGAGAGACATAGAATATCCAACCTCCCTGCATTAATCCGTTCAACGTGTTAAAAAGCACACCCGACATCATAATTGCGATAGGCATACGACTCTTTGTTTTAAATAATAAAGGGAAGATGAACGAACGTTGAAAATAATGAGATTGAAATAACAGAAATAAAATGAATGGCACTGTATGGAACTGTCTGTCAGAAAACCACCAACAGAGAAGCATGACAAGAAAAACAGGAGCTTCCATTAAAATCCATCCAAGACGGTTATTTACCGTAACACCCCATTTCTTGTTATACATGATACCATATCCTGCATTTACATGATAAAGAGAGAAAAAAACAATGACAGCGACACCTGTCATAATCCACAAAAAAAGAGAAAAATTCTCCGGATCAAATATATTCATGATATTTTTATTAAAATTTAAGCGAAGTTAAACAAAATTAAGAGAAAAAAAAATAAATGGAATCAAAAGTTTTGTGTTTCCATCTAAATATGATAATTTTGTAGAAACCTTAGCCCGTGAAATGGCGCTATCCAAATAGGGATAGTTTAACTCTAAAATTTGTCTGACTGTTGTCAGACGAGGCTGAGCAGGTTTGCATTCGGCAAAGCCTAGGGTACCGATAGAAAAAATATCGGTATCTTTTTTTAAAATTAATATAAAAAGGATGGAAGATATAATAGATTCAGTAAAAACGGATTCAATAAAAGTCGTGGTGGACGGAATAAAAGATGCTGCTGCGAGTGGCGATTATTCAACAGCGATACAGACTGTATTGGATAAGAGCATAGAGATGGGGATGAATTTGGTAAAGAACATCCTTTTGGCTATTATCGTCTATATTATCCTCCATTGGTTAATTGGAAAAATCAATATTATTGTTGCGAAAGCATTAGAGAAGAAAGATACAGATCCTTCTTTAGCTTCTTTTCTGAAAAGTTTGGTGAATATCGTACTTAACTTCAGCTTGATTATTGTTATCGTCGGTATTTTAGGTATCGAAACATCTTCCTTCGTTGCGTTATTTGCTTCTGCTGGCGTGGCGATTGGTATGGCACTGAGCGGTACCTTACAAAATTTTGCTGGTGGAGTGATGATCATGTTTTTCAAACCTTTTAAGGTCGGCGACTTCATCGAAGCTCAAAGCATAATGGGTATAGTGAAGGAAATACAAATCTTTAACACTATTGTTTTAACCACCGATAACAAAGTGATCATTGTCCCTAACGGTGGATTATCGACGGGTATCATTACAAATTATTCCAGAGAAAATAAAAGACGGGTGGATTTTGAATTCTCCATTGCGTATGGAGATGATTACGACAAAGCAAAATCTGTTTTATATAGCATCATCCAACAAAACCCAAAAGTGCTCAAGTCAGAAGAGGATCCAGTTCCTTTTATAGCCTTGACAAAGTTAGATTCCAGTTCGGTAAACATTGTAGTTCGAGTTTGGGCTCTTCCTCAGGATTATTGGAGTGTCTATTTTGATATCAACGAATCTGTATATAAAGAATTTGCGAAACAAGGTTTAAATATACCATATCCTCAAATGGATGTACACGTTCATCAAGCATAAATATATGAAACACATATTCAAAATATTCCTTCTTTTTAGTCTTTGTGCAGTCAGCTTCAATTTGTCTGCACAAAAAGATTATTTAGGAATAACTTCCATCGATTTTGATAATGAATCATACTTGTTGCGATGGTCTGCAAAGACAAAAACAGGTCGATTCCTAGAAGAATTTTTGCCAGCTAAAGCAAATTTCTCATCTTTCGAGATCAAACTGATTCTTGAATGTTCTTCTGAAGGAAAGGAAATCGGAAATGAAGTAAGAGAGATGTTGGGAACATTGGCCTTAAAAAAAGAGGAGAATATCGTTTATAGTTTTCAACAGATCGAAGCTCAAGTTCCTGGTGAGATATGGATTGAGTACATTCAAGGGAATGTTCAAGGAGGACAACCATTTACATTAGAGTGGAACTTGAATCGTTACAAACTGATTGGCAATCGGGTAGTGTTGTTTCGAACATGTCACCGAGGCTATAATATAGAGGTGAATTCGTTTACTAAGAAAGCAAATAAGAAAAGAGAAGAGTGGATTAAAGAAGCCATGACCTTTTCTTTCGATACCGTTAAAATAAATAATAAATAATGATATAAAAGTTATGTTTGAAAGTTTAGGTGAAAGATTAGAACGTTCTTTCAAAATATTAAAAGGAGAGGGAAAAATCACAGAGATTAATGTTGCTGAAACATTAAAGGATGTTAGAAAAGCATTATTGGATGCCGATGTCAATTATAAGGTGGCAAAATCCTTTACCGATATGGTAAAAGAGAAAGCCTTAGGACAAAACGTATTGACAGCGGTTAAGCCAAGTCAGTTGATGGTGAAGATTGTTCACGATGAATTGGCTGAGTTGATGGGAGGAACTGCGGTTGACATCAACACGAACGGACATCCAGCTGTAATTCTAATGTCTGGTTTGCAGGGTTCAGGAAAAACCACTTTCTCTGGTAAGTTGGCCAATATGTTGAAAAACAAAAAGAACAAGAAACCTCTGTTGGTGGCATGTGACGTATATCGTCCGGCTGCAATTGAACAATTAGGGGTATTGGCAGGACAAATCGGAGTCGATATATACAAGGAAGAAGAGTGTAAAGATCCTGTTAAGATTGCACAAAATGCCATACAGCAGGCTAAAGCAAAAGGAAACGATATTGTTATCATAGATACGGCAGGTCGTTTAGCGGTAGATGAGCAGATGATGAATGAGATAGCAGCAATTAAAGAAGCTATCCAACCGCAGGAGATATTGTTTGTCGTAGATTCCATGACAGGACAAGATGCTGTCAATACAGCTAAAGAGTTTAATGATCGGTTGAATTTTGATGGTGTCGTACTGACCAAACTTGATGGTGATACACGTGGTGGTGCTGCGTTGTCTATCCGTTCAGTTGTCAACAAACCAATAAAATTTGTTGGAACAGGAGAGAAGATGGAAGCTATTGATGTTTTCCATCCACAACGTATGGCAGACCGTATCCTTGGTATGGGTGATATTGTATCATTGGTAGAACGTGCACAAGAACAATATGACGAAGAAGAGGCTCGGAAACTACAAAAGAAGATTGCCAAGAACCAATTCGATTTCAACGATTTCCTTTCTCAAATCCAGCAGATTAAGAAGATGGGTAATCTAAAAGACTTGGCATCCATGATTCCTGGTGTGGGCAAAGTAATGAAAGATATTGAAATAGATGATAACGCATTTAAAGGTATAGAAGCAATCATCTATTCAATGACACCAGAAGAGCGTGTCAATCCTGCATTGTTGAATGGTAGCAGAAGAACTCGTATAGCTAAGGGTAGTGGTACCAACATTCAAGATGTAAACCGATTGTTGAAACAATTCGAAGAAACTCGTAAGATGATGCGTATGGTTACACAAAATCGTCCGGCGAAATTTTCATTTGGTAGAAAAAGATAGGAGGATAAAAATATGAACTTAATTGACGGAAAAGCGATTGCTGATCAAATTAAACAAGAAATCGCAGAAGAAGTAAAAGAGATTAAAGCAAAGGGTGGCAAGACACCTCATTTGGCAGTTATCATTGTCGGACATGATGGAGGAAGCGAGACCTATGTAGCACACAAAGTAAAATCATGTGAGCAAGTAGGGTTTAAATCCACAAAAATATGTTATGAAGATGATATAACAGAAGAGGAGTTGTTGAAACAGATTGATATATTGAACCATGATGATGACATAGATGGTTTCATCGTACAATTACCTTTGCCAAAACATATATCAGAGCAAAAGGTTATTGAAGCAATTGATTATCGTAAAGATGTGGATGGATTCCATCCAATCAATGTGGGACGTACATCAATAGGTCTTCCTTCATTTGTGTCTGCAACGCCAGCAGGTATAATGGAGCTTCTGAAACGATATAAAATTGAGACTTCAGGAAAACACTGTGTCGTAATCGGAAGAAGTAACATTGTAGGAAAACCAGTTACAAGTTTGATGATGCAGAAAGCCTATCCTGGAGATGCTACAGTAACGATTTGTCACAGCCGTACAAAGAATTTGAAGGAGATTACATTACAAGCAGATATTATCATTGCAGCGATGGGTTCACCTAAGTTCCTAAAAGCAGATATGGTGAAAGATGGCGTTGTGATAATTGATGTAGGAACGACTAGAGTACCTTCAACAGAAACAAAAACAGGATTTAAGCTGACAGGTGATGTTGATTTTGAGAATGTAGCACCTAAGTGTAGCTATATCACACCAGTTCCTGGCGGTGTTGGACCAATGACAATATGTTCTTTGTTAAAGAACACATTATTAGCAGGTAAAAAAGCAATTTATAAATAAGATTAGACAAAGGAGGAAACAGAACTGTTTTCTCCTTTGTTCCCTTTTTCATTTAAACGATGATTTTTTATACGCCCGACATAAAACAAAGTTTATTCTTACCCGAAGAAGAGTCTCAACATGCAATAAAAGTTCTTCGGTTAGAGGCTGGAGACAAAATAGAATTGGTAGATGGGAAGGGGAATTATTATGATGCAGAGATAGAGCTCCCTCATCATAAACATTGTCAAGTAAGAATATTAAATACGACAGAAAACTATTGTCCACAACCTGTTTATATCCATGTTGCCATAGCCCCTACGAAGAACATGGACCGTTTAGAATGGTTTGCAGAAAAGGTGACAGAAATAGGCGTATCTGAAATCAGTTTATTGTTATGTGAACACTCAGAACGGAAAGTTGTCAAATTAGACCGACTAGAAAAGATCTTGATATCGGCGATGAAACAATCCAAGAAAGCCTTTCTTCCCAAATTGAATGAAATGATACCTGTTAAAGATTTTTTAAGATTACAGACAGAAGGTGATCGGTTTATAGCACATTGTTACGAACAAGACAAAAGAGAACTGGCAACAGAATACAGAGGAGGGGAGAAAGCATTAATTATGATAGGTCCAGAAGGAGATTTCAGCGAAAAAGAAGTCGCCATGGCTATTGAAAACGGTTTTAAACCTATATCATTAGGAGAGAGTCGATTAAGGACAGAAACAGCAGGTGTAGTAGCTTGTCATACCATCCATGTAATCAACACGATAAAGAAATAGTTTTATTAAGTTAATTTTTTTTAAAATTAAAAGTTTCTTTTGCGAAATTTTATACTATATTTGCAATTAGTTCTTTGCAATATAAAGTGGAATATATTAATTAAACTAAATAACAATTGAAAAATTTCAAAAAATGAAGAAAGTTTTCGTAGCAGTCTGCGCAGCATTAGCGTCAATGACGGTAATAGCTCAAACAGAAGACAAACCATGGAGTATTGGTCTTTATGGTGGTAAAGTTGAAGCTGCAAATGATTGGGGAAATAAGTTTTTCCATGTTGCAGATGGATTTTATGGAGCTGCATCGCTCACGGTAGGTCGTTATTTAAATCGACACTTCGATGCTGAATTACAAGCATTGTGGGGTCGATATGGTATAAAAGGTGGCGATTTCTATGCAACAGATCCTGACTTCAAAGCTGGAATGGGTTATATTGACCTATCTGGTAAGTACAAATTCATTAAAGATGAGGAGAAACTTCTTCATCCATACATTTTCTTGAGCTTAGGCGCAAGAGCTATCTATGGATTGGATGCAGAAGCACTTGAATACCAAACTACATATGAAGAAAACGAAGGATTTAACTTCGTATTAGGTGGTGGTGTTGGTTGTGATCTTCGTTTAAGCGAATCTTGGGGTATCCGCTACTTCGTAAAATATGGTTATCCATTCGGTGGTACAGCTGATGCAAATGATAATCGTATCGGTGGAAACTTCAATGATGAGCACTTAGTTCATAATTTAGGTGTATTCTACAACTTCTCATTTAATAATGATAAGGATGGTGACGGTGTACCTAACAAGCTTGATGAGTGTCCATATACTCCTGCAGGTGTTGAAGTAGATGCTAAAGGTTGTCCTGTTGACAAAGACGGTGACGGTATAGCTGACTACTTAGATAAATGTCCTGGTACTCCTGCTGGTGTGACAGTTGATTCTTTAGGTTGTCCTATTGATACTGACGGTGACGGTGTGGCTGATTACTTGGATGAATGTAGCGATACTCCTGCAAATGTATCGGTTGACGAAAAAGGTTGTCCACTTGATACTGACGGTGACGGTGTAGCAGATTACTTAGATGAGTGTCCAGGTACTCCAGCAGCTGCAAAAGGTTATATAGATGCTAAAGGTTGTCCTACTGACAAAGATGGCGACGGTGTATATGACTTCCAAGATGCTTGTCCAGATGAAGCTGGTATCAAAGAGAACAATGGTTGTCCAGAAGTAAAAGCTGAAGTAAAGAAAGTATTTGAGAAAGCATTGAACGGTATTCAATTTGAATCAGGTTCTGCAAAAATCAAGAAATCTTCTAACGCTATCTTGGATCAAGTTGTTACAATCATGAAGGAAAATCCTTCATATAACTTAACAATCAATGGTCACACAGATAACTCTGGTAAGGCAGATAAGAACCAAAAATTGTCTGAAGATAGAGCAGCTGCTGTAAAACAATATTTGATTGATCACGGTGTAGAAGCAAACCGTTTGACTTCTGCTGGTTACGGTCAAGACAAGCCAGTTGACACAAACAAAACTGCTGCTGGTCGTGCAAAGAACCGTCGTGTAGAATTTATCGTTAACTTCGTAAAGATAGTTAGAGAATAATACGATAATACAATTCGTAAGGGGAAAGAATTTTATTCTTTCCCCTTATTTTTTTATAAAAATTCTTTATATTTACCCAACACAAAAATTAGATACTTATGGAAATGTTGAAATTAATAAAAAATGATTCTGGACTGAAAGCCTATCAAGATGCCATAGTGGGTAGATATAAGTATTTCTGCAAGAAAAAAAATGAAATTGAAGTAAGTAGTAAATCGCTTTCCGACTTTGCTACAGGTTATCTATATTTTGGATTACATAAAATTGCAAAACATTGGGTCTTCAGAGAGTGGGCTCCTAATGCAACAAACATCTATTTAATAGGAACATTCAACAACTGGCAAGAATCCGAAGAATATAAATTAAAAAATATCTCCAATGGGGTCTGGGAAATTGAACTTCCAGAAAAAGCAATGTCCCACTTGGATCTCTATAAACTAAAGGTCTATTGGCCAAATGGCTGTGGAGAACGTATCCCTGCATGGTGTAGAAGAGTTGTACAGGATGATAATACGAAAGTGTTCTCCGCACAGGTTTGGGCGCCAGAAAAGCCTTATAAATTCAAGATAAACAAGCATAAACCCAATACCACGCCTTTACTTATCTACGAGGCCCATATAGGTATGGCAGGAGAGGAAGAAAAGGTTTCCAGCTATACGGAGTTCAAAGATAACGTATTGCCAAGAATCGTGGCTGATGGGTATAATTGTGTACAGTTGATGGCCATACAGGAACATCCATATTATGGTTCTTTTGGTTATCATGTATCCAGCTTTTTTGCACCCTCTTCCCGATTCGGTACGCCAGAGGAACTAAAAGCCTTAATCGACAAGGCTCATGAATTAGGCTTATCTGTAATCATGGATCTGGTACATTCTCATGCGGTTAAAAACGAAAACGAGGGACTCGGAGCATTTGATGGTACCCGTTATCAATACTTCCATGCAGGAGAGCGGGGAGAACACCGCCAATGGGACTCCTATTGCTTTAATTATGGAAAGAATGAAGTGATTCACTTCTTATTATCCAACTGTAAATATTGGATGGATGAATTTAAATTTGATGGATTCCGCTTCGATGGTGTAACCTCCATGATATATTTAGATCACGGAATGGGCTCTTCTTTTTCAAATTATTCCGATTATTACAGTCCGAATCAAGACGGCGATGCAATCTGCTATCTAACGTTAGCCAATGCTTTAATTCACGAAGTAAACCCCAAAGCTATCACCATAGCTGAAGATGTCAGCGGTATGCCAGGTTTAGCTGCCTCCATAAAGGATGGCGGTATGGGATTTGATTATCGTCTGGCTATGGGTATTCCTGACTTCTGGATTAAAATGATAAAAGAGGTGAAAGACGAAGATTGGAAACCCGGACACATATTATATACACTGACAAATCATCGTGCAGATGAGAAGGTAATCAGTTATGCTGAGAGTCATGATCAAGCATTAGTGGGAGATAAAACACTGATGTTTCGTCTGGCAGATGCTGATATGTATTGGCACATGTCACGTTTGTTTGATTCATCCTATATGGTAGATCGGGCAATCGCATTACATAAAATAATCCGATTGATAACAATAAGTACCATCAATGGAGGTTATTTAAACTTCATGGGAAATGAATTCGGACATCCAGAATGGATTGATTTTCCAAGAGAGGGGAATGGATGGTCATACAAACATGCACGCAGGCAGTGGCATTTGGTGGATGATACAGACCTGAAATATAAATATTTAGGAGATTTTGATAAAGCAATGATTGATGTCATCAAGTCTGTTAAGAAGTTTAATCAGACGCCTATTTACCAGTTATGGGATAAATCGGATGATCAGGTATTAGCATATCAAAGAGAAAATCTTGTATTTGTATATAATTTCCATCCATATCAATCATTTGAGGGATACGGAATATTAGCGGAAGAGGGGAGTTATGAAATGATTCTAAATACAGATGATAAAAGATTTGGTGGTTTTGGACTAGTTGATGATTCCCAGATTCATTTCACGATCGAAGATATTAATAAAACAGCAGAAGGAAAAGGTTGGTTGAAATTATATCTTCCTTCTCGTACAGCAATGATTTTAAGAAAGAGATAATGAAATAGTAGGGGCGTTATATACACGCCTCTACATATTAATAGAACTTGCTGAAGGCAGTTCAGCCTCAATTGTCTACGTAAGTGTTTTTCCGCCCTCAAACGTGACGGTGATGGTGAATTTGTAGGTTCCAGCTTTTTCTGGGTAAGGCAAATATTATTAATCTTGAAGATGGGGATTTTCTTTGTGCTTTTTATGGAAATATAGGAACGAGACAAGCTTTATCCAATGGGGTATTAGAGAAAGTATTGTCTTATTTTTATAATAAAAATTTGCCTCCAAATACTACGTTGCTCTTTGATTATAATTCAGAGTTGTCTGTAGCATTGAATGAATATTACTATTTTCAACATGATTTTCTTTATGAAAAAATGGTGAAAAAAATTAATCCTGGCATTAAACATTGGATGGCTTGTATGAATGCATTCTTTTGGTTGCAACAACATTATGGATGTTCTCCGTTTAAGACTCAAATAAAATATAAATGTTATGTTATACTAAAAAAGTAGAAGATGGTTTTTGTTGAGTTATACTTGAATTTGTGTCACTTGTCAGGCGTGTTTCTATTCGTCAATGCAATTCTTATTGCATTACTATCGAATGTTGATTTGCCTATGAGAAAAATAGTGTGTTTTTGTGTGACAACTTTTTTGCTGCTTTTCTTTTTAAAGGAAGAAACATATATTGACATGCATTCTTTCTTTGGTAGGGATGTTGTCTTCTTTTCTTTTATGGGTTTCTTTTTCTCTTGGGTGTTGAGACAAATGAATGAGTATAAGAAATTATTCTATTGGTCTATGATTTTGTCTTTCCTTGTTTTAATTCCTAATTTCGTTTTCTTTGTTATTTTGTCCAAATGTGCCTTAGAGGTGATTTCAGTATATGTATTGTGCATATTGTTGAAGGAGAAATGTTCGAAAGAAGTTCAGGTGCCATTGCGGATAGTTGTTTCTTTCTTGTTATATGTTTTATCTCTTTTTTTTATAACAGTATCTTTCAATTATTTGTCACTTAATACGGTTTCTTCTTTTTGCCATAGATTTCAAGTGATTGAAAATATGCGAAATTCTAATATTTGCGCTGAGGATTTGTATTTGTTCCGTTTCGTTGAAATGAATGATAGTAAAGAGAAATTGTCCGCTTTTTTGGAGAAGTGTCGCAATTGTGAGGATGGAAATTTATATTTTTTTGAGGGAAACTATGATTTTCATCACGATGAGTTTTTCTTGGATGAGTGGGATTGTCAGGTCTCTTGTTCTTCCAGGGCTTCCTATGTATTAGTGAAAAGAAAAGAAGGAAAATATGATGGACAATTTGAATATGAAAGAGGAACTCATGGTTTTTCTTTTTCCCCAAGGGCGGATTCTAATTCTTTTGTCTCTTCTTTCGAAAATTTGAATTTGTCTTTGCTTGCTGATTTTATAAATGAATGTGTGGATTTGTCAATGCCGAATCGTTATGTCTTATATGATGAGAATGGTGAGGAAAGATTGTCTGTATTAGTAGAGAAAAATGGGCTGTATGATATTATTGTAACTCATTAACGCACCCTTCATATTGTTCTTTAGCTTTCTTATCAGCTGTATTCCGTCAACAAAAAAGCGTTAAAACAGGTTGCTTATATACCCCTTGTCTGCAACAAGTTTCCCATAGATGAAGTCTACGAAACACTTATAATCAAATGGATGTCTGTTGCCAACGTTAGCTGGTGCAAACATAAAGTTGAGACCTAATTTTTTCCTCATCCGACAAAATAATTCTATTTTTGTAGGTAAATCAATTCGAAAACATATGGACTGAAAGAAAATGAAAAAGATACCCTACGGAATGGGGAACTTTGCGGATATCATCCTCGACAACTACTACTATGTCGACAAAACAAGGTTTATCGCAAAGGTGGAACAGTCTGCCCGTTTCTTTTTCTTTATTCGTCCGCGCCGTTTCGGCAAGAGCCTCTTCCTCTCCATGCTGGAGAACTACTACGATATGAACCGCAGGGAAAAGTTCGACGCCCTCTTTGGTGACCTCTGGATTGGTCAGCATCCCACGGAACAACGCAACAGCTATGCGGTGATGAGGCTGGATTTCTCATGTGTGTCGTCAAATCTTGATGAGTGTGAAGAGTCGTTCAATATTAATTGTTATACTGCCATTTCTAATTTCTGTGCGCTGTATAAGAGTTTATTGCCGTCAGACATTTTAGAAAATATGATTGTCAATGGTAATGCGGCTGCAAATATGAACGAGTTATTTTCCAAATGTGCATTGAACGGAATAAATGTTTATCTCCTTATCGATGAGTACGACAACTTCACCAACAAGGTGCTGAGCGATGTTTCCGCACTTCGCAAATATGAAAGTATCACTCATCAGGATAGTTTCTACCGCACTTTCTTTGCGGCACTGAAGTCGGCGACAAGTACGTGTCTGAAGAAAATCTTCATCACGGGTGTCAGTCCGGTGACGCTCGATGACCTCACCTCCGGGTTCAACATCAACTTCAACTACACAAGCTATGCCGCCTTCAACGAGATGATGGGCTTCACCGAGAAGGAGGTACGCGCCATACTCGACTACTACCGCCAGTTCCATCCGTTCAACCACACAACGGACGAACTGATCGACATCATCAAGCCTTGGTATGACAATTACTGCTTCTCAAGAGATAGTTTGAATGGTGAAACCATGTTCAATAGTGATATGGTTTTCTATTT
>CACXCA010000075.1 GCA_902766045.1 uncultured Bacteroidales bacterium | reverse complement strand
CTCACCCTTGTATTGCAGACGGATCTCGTTGAAGTTCAGGTAATCCTTTTCGAAATCCTTTACAATCAATTGAAGCGTGTCGCCTGTTGTGCTGTTCATTGTTCTGTCGTCGATCTGAAGAGTCAATGGAGAACAGCTTGGAACGAATTCAACAGACAAGTAAATCGTATCAGCGATATCCTCTTGACAATTAGAAGAAAGGACAACAGCGATACTGTCGTACTTCATGATATCGGTACGAGTCTGTTTGATTTGAAGATTCTTATGAGTAGTCTCCAACGCATTAACCAAGATCTGACGAGCAGTAGCGAATGGTACACCATCGATAGACAAAGCGGCACCATCTGGATTGGTTTCATCTACGACTCTTATTGTGTACCAAATATTTTCACTTGTTTCTGACAAGTTGTCGAGATTCAAGGTGAAGTTAGCAGCAAAACCACTTGGAATGTTAATCTGTTTTTGAGCTTTCAGATTATTTTCAGCAACTGTGATTCTTGGCATCTCAATCTGCATGGTCTTGGTAGCCAATGTGTGTTTATCCTTTTCATAATATTTAGTCTTCTTTTCATCCTCGTAAGGGCAGGAAGTCTGGCCTGCACGAGTATAGAAAATAGGTCCATAACCATCAGGAGCTTGGAATACATCTACAGACAAAGCATCATTAATTCCATCGTCTGCCAATGTGTAGTTAACAGTTACACAATTCTCAGACTCAGAAACCTCTTCAAAAGCTTCTGAACCACCTTGTTTCGTTTGTAGTTCAAATTCAAATCCATATCCACAGATTGAGAATCCTGATTTAGCTCCTACTAAAAACATACCCTGAGTATTAGTAGCATTAGTAGAAGATGTTGTGCCACATCGTTCTACAGATTCTTCGACTTTTATACCAGCATCAAAAGATACATTTTTTACTTTCCATCCCTGCTTATAAAACAAAGTGAAATTTTTATCCTCTGGCTTTGCCAATAAATATTTTTCATATTCTTTACGATTAATTAAATATCCTTCTAAAATATTATCAATCATAGCCTTGTTTGTACCATAATCAGCATATTTTATAACTTCACCGTCTTTGTTAAACCAAAATGTAGAGTCCAACTTAACGTAGTGTCGAACATAAGGATCATACAATAAGAAAGTTGCATTTTCCAGTATCTTAGCTTCTTCGAATTTTTTTACCGCTTCATTATATTCCTTTTCATCGTAACCCAAAGATGATTCAATTGCTTCAACTTTCATCTTTTCATTCTGTAACAACGCATTTACCCAACGTTGTATTTGCGTATTAAAATAACCTACGGTATCAGTGTTATTATTTATATTCGCAGGAATACGAATATAAGTTCCACTAGCACCATAGTTTTCACTATTTTCATTCTCTGTCGTAATATATATCGTTCCATGTGTTTTATTTGGATAATTTTTATTGTACTCCGACTTACTAACTTTTCTCAAGAATGAATTACGAGTTGCTATTAAATTAGGTATCAATACGTTTTCAATATAACTTTGAGTATATTTGAACTGAGTTGTAAGTTCCTCTCCCAAGGCAATAGCCTCATACATATCAATAGAAAAGTTCCCATCAACATCCTTTACAGGAGCAACTTTTCGACATTTTCCTACAATAATGTTCGTGGCGGAACCAATATACACGTCACCACCTTCACCCACATAATCAGAAGCATCTGATGTACTGATGTTTTCTGTCGTAGTGATTTTGTATGTATTTGTTTTGTCGTGCGTACTACTATAACTGATTTCTGTACCACCAGTAAGATCTGCTTTAACCGTATTTTCTGTGATAACTGCAAATCCAATACCAGTAGCAGTTTTAATTTCAGCTCCTATTTTCCATGTTATATTTGCGTTATATTCAGAATTATATGATGTGGTAACCTTTGATGATGTAGTAAATGTCTGTCCTTTTGCTATTTGAGCAGAAGAGCCTGATCCAGGAGGGTCTCTTAAAACAAACAAAACTTTGTCTGGTCCCGCAGTAATAAAATTACTACCTGTTGATAAACCTCCCATAACAATACCTGCAAACTTATTGTTTTCAGACCATTCATAATTTTCTCCATTATAGACAAAATTGATATTCATACCCAGTGTATATGGCGCCACAATATTCGGGTAAGTAGCTTGGAAAGAATAGTTAACCCTTCCCAAAGAATCCGAAATTAAATTCATATTACCTGTCTGCACTATATCTCCATCCTTAACTTCATTACCTGACTCATCTACACCATCCCCAATAGCCACCATAGTAGCACCCATACTATTAGAAATCTGAACACTTGCATTTGTCAATGGTATTTCCGATTTACGAACCGTTACACTATCATAATTATAGTATGGTTCATACAAATACATTTCATGGTTGTATGTTTTTCCCTGTGTATATAGCGGATAGTTTAAAGTGTATGTGATCTTACCTAAACTATCTACTGAATACAACGGTATTGTGTCACATATTTTTGTAACATCATCACAATATACATATTTCTCATCTCCAAAAGCTCCATCTGGTGTACTCAAGGATGTCAACTCTAAGACTGGATTAGAACGATAAATAAAATCCAAAGCATATAAATAATCGAATGTAACAGTATCGCCTTCGCCTACTGCAAGTGAATCTGTTTTAGTTTGTAGTGTTCCGCTACCAAACAAGATTGCTTCAATATTCTCTGTTGAGAAGTCGATGTCTGGATTGTTATCTATTTTTACACTCTTGACTTTATAATCAACAGGAGGTAAAGAAACAGCAAATTCACCTGTCTCACCATCAGTGTGGACTGTAAGAATACGTGCCTTTTCACCATCATCAAATTTTCCTGTTGTAACTGTTGAGTTAACATATTCAGACGGATTACCGAAGACTCGATTGTTATTTGCATCCAAGTTGAACTGATATTGTTCTCCGGCTGTCAATGTGATAGTAGCTTTACCAATGGTAGCCTGACCTTCACCTAATCCATGGGATTTCTTACTTTCAGGAAGTCCTCCTGATACACGACCAGTCAATGTGACAAATGTAGAATCGTAGAAAACCAAAGATTCAGATAATTCACGATCGAAGGTATAATCTATCAATGAATTAGAAGGGAAACGACCTTTATCTACAAAAACATGGTTGATTATCTGTCCTTCTTTTTTCACTTCGATATGATGGTCACCAATCGGCACACTAATAACGAATTCACCATTAGCATCTGTTGTTATCATTTTGCCATCCTTGCTACATACCGTACCATCTACATATACAGTTACACCTTCCACTGGATAATTTGTGTTGTAATAATAAACCACACCAGATACAGGGAAAGAAGACACATCCTCAAAATCAACACCTGAATGAATCAATGAAGAGGATGACATAAAGCGCGTAGCATATTGTGGAGAGAACTTATGAATACCATAAGTAGGAACAACCATATATGTTGTACCCTTTCCTGAGAATGGTATGCCATTGATAGTATAGTTACCATTCTTATCAGTATATCCAAATGTACTCAATTGATCTATTGATGGAATATGGTCTGACGTAACATTACATCCTTTCAAAACAGTTCCATGATTATTATTGTTCAAATCCGATGTCGTAGAATAATCATATAGAGTCGATTGATTGTTGATTCCCTCATCCATCGGCCAATATACCACTAAACCAGCTTCATCTCCAGAAAGTGTATGATTATAGTTCTTAAGTACCTCAGCATCGGTCAGTTCTTTGCCTGAAAAGATTCTCACCTCATCCAAATAACCACGGAAGATATCCTCATTATTGGATGCCGCACCCAACATCAAGCAAGAATCTGCTACATAAACAATCGGATCAGCCGATACCATAGCGTTCTTAATCTTTCCATACACATCTGTACTTCTCACTTGGAATGTTCCTGTTCCATCGTAGCTAAATGTCAAATGAGAATATGTATTTGCTGGTATTTTAACTTCCGTCTTCTTGTACTGCATAGAATCACCAGCAGGACACATCACCCCGACAATGTAATTCTTTTTACCTGAAGGTGACAGGTATAATCCGAAATTATTTTTAGAATCGATCAACATGGATCGTTCGGCACTTTTACCTCCTCGGTTTTTAATATTGTCCTCAGGTTTCACATACAACTGAATAGTCCACGGAGTGTTTTCAAAATAGGCCTTCCCTTTTTCTTCCGTCAAAGGCAACTGAATACCATCTCCATCAACACGAAGAGCATAGAACTGATTCCGTCCTTCCTCTTCTTCACTTTTAGTAACCATCACTTTCACCCCTTCCACTGGAGTACCCGTTCCGTATGTCACACGACCGGAGACAATTCCTGTCGCACGACAGAAACCATCTGAAAACTTAGATACAGGCTGTGTCTCCGATTTACTTTCCGAACAGTAATAAGAAGAAGAGATCCTATATTCATAATATTTACCTGGCAAAGCAGAGTTATCATCATAAGCATAACTTGTTTGTGTTCCAGAGACATTGTATATCTTCACCCATTCCACAGATGTGCCTAACTCACGACGATACACATTATAATTTGTACTCTGTGTTCCAATCTGAATAGCATTCCAAGATAATTTCACAACACCTTGATACATTCCTTTCGAAGCTTCTACAGAAGTAACTTGTGAAGAGGATGTAAGCATTGCAGAGACCTGATTACTAACATATTTTCGTCCTGCAGGAAGTGAATCATCACTAAAGATTGGTGATGTCTCCACATAATACTGATAAGAAGCACAGCCACTTTCCATCGATTTATCCTGATAACTATAATGTGTGGCTGAATTATCTGTCACCGTGATAGCCGTAGGCAACAACGGCGAGAAAATCGTGTCAGATTCTCCTTTTCTATATATTTGGAATGAATGAGTTCCTTGATCATTAAATGAAGGATTTGTCCATTCTATTTGAATATAATCATCAAAAGATATTGTCTTTGCTTCCATTGAAAATTTTGGCACGATTCTACCTTGGGAGACCGCGTGACGATCAACCTTCATTTTCTCCGAAAGACCATCAGGAATAAATGTTACCCAATACGTATAATCAACATTGTATAGCAATAAAGGATCTGTATCTTCATCACCAGATTTTGTGATTTCAGATACCAATTTACAATCGGATGAACTAGCTATACCATTATTTGTTGTATAACGATACACATACCACTTTCCTTTAGTTGAACTTAGCACCTTATCTTCATCCCACGTTACCTTAATTGATTTTTTCCAACAGTCTCCTTCGCATTTTACATTAGTAGCTCTTGAAGAGACATATCGGAAGTCCGAATCTTTCAAACTTTTAATATTTGTCAGAGTAGCAAAATTCCCTGCCAAATCTTTTACAGGCTTATTGATTCCTATTATTTTCAATTCTGAAACATCATTTTCTTCATTTAATATGCCTTTGAAGTAAAGAGTATTCGTACCTTCTCCACCACATAAATAAAAGTCTCCAACATTTGTGGATAATTTTACATCATCGGGGTTTGTCTCATTAAGACCAACAAGTTCGTTGAATGTTACTGCAATCGTCAACAGATCTCCCTTATAGTATATGTTCTCTGTGTTACACGATATATTTTTTATTTCAGGTGCTTTCGTATCATATATACGTGTAAGCATACGAAGATTTTGGACATGAAGTATATCGTCACCATTCCCTTCAGCCCATAACGCAAGAAGTAATCGAGTATCAAATTTATAATCAACAGTCCAATGCGTGGTCGATCCCAATTCAGTATAATAATCTGGAATATGATCTCCATCATACGTATCTCTACCTACCGCTCGTTCTTCTACATGTATATCTATATAAAACCAACCCGTTTCAATTCGACGAACACTATATTTATAAGCCATATCAGCTTTCCATGTTTGCATTGTAGCATTCATGTACTCCAACTTTGAGGGTGGACATGTTTGATATAACCTACAATCTGTCCATATTTTTTCACCATCAGACCAAAAGAAGGAATTATTGCTCATCAACACTTCATATATCTCATCTCCATTATAGTTGTAACTTTTTCGATTGGTATAGGTCGCTTCCCCATAAACGTTGTCACTATAGTCGTTCCAAGCAACAAGACCATATTTTCGGTCCACATTACTGAACGCATTCATACCTGATAATTCATCAATCAAATTCACTTTGACACTCTTTTTTGTCACACCTTTCTCGAAATACAAAGTACCCGAAGTATGTTCAAAATGTATGCCTCCTACTGCCGATCCGTCCATGGTTCGATAATACACAAGCGTTCCCGCCGAAGCATCCGCTCGCTCTACTACAAACGAGTCTTGTCCAATTGCCGTGACGGATGTTATCACGTCACTCTTCGCCGCCCACAACGATGAACTTATACCCAAAAGAATAGGCACAAGACACCTTCGCAAACGGATTCTACTGAAAAATCCATTTCCCATACAATAAACAATAAATTATTAATAATAAGTGTATCAAAATAATGTAATATTGGTTCTAAATAGTCGTTTGTTTTATTTGTTTGTTTTCTTATAGGTGAGCTCTATAAATTCACCAGTCTATACAGAATAACATTGCAAAGATATTGATCGGTAATTTATTATGACAAAATTTTTTTATATAAAATATACCCCATTCATCTTTTTTGATAAATATCAAATATAATCTATCTTTTAGTATAAAAATACATCTCCTCAGCAATACAGCATAGCATAATTCTAATAACTTACATTATCAATGAAAATTTATATATATTTGCACCGTTTTTTGACAAAAATCTGAAAAATATTCAAAAAATGAATGTCGCATCATTTATCTGTCAGGAAACCTACCTAGTTACATAAAAATCATAATTAGAAATGAATAAAACTATACTTGTTATGTTTAAAGACTTCTTTTATTTCACCCGTGGGGAACGTGGCGGCATCTACGTTCTATGTTGTTTAATCGTTCTGATGTTCTCTATCAATTTCTGTCTGCCAACAAGAAGCACCGAGGAGGAGAAAATGTTATCTTACGTATCAAATCAAAAATCAGACAGTGTATCTTCAGACACTACTGACCAGCACCTTTATTCTGATCTTTCGACCACCTGCCAGTCCTCCTCCATCGTAACTAAACAGAGAGAACACGCTTCTTCTCAACCTTCTGTCAATAACAAACCTTACGCTGATAACTATAACAAAAAGGCGTACTCTTTCTCCTACGATACGGTACGGGTGGAACTAAACAGTGCCGACACCACCGAACTGAAACGACTGAGAGGTATCGGTAGTGTATTATCGGCCCGCATCGTAAAGTATCGGAACAAACTGGGCGGATTCTCCTCCGTTGAAGATCTAAAGAATGTGTATGGGTTATCCGATGAAACGTATCAATCTATCCTACCGCATGTCTGGATAAAAAAGTAAAAGTAAAGTAAATCAGTTTAAATAAAATAGTCTAACTTTGCACAAAAGAGTATATATATGTCTAATTCAAACTCATCAGCAGCTGTTCTAGGGACTGGGAACATTCGAAAGCTTCTGATTCAATATTCGGGACCAGCCATTGCCGCCATGATGGCATCTGCCCTTTATAATGTTATCGACCGTATGTTTATTGGTCAAGGTGTTTCTGCTTTGGCAATCTCTGGACTAGCTATCACAATGCCAGTGATGAACTTGTCAGCCGCCTTTGGAGCTATGATTGGAGCGGGTGGCGCCACTCTGACATCTATTAAGATGGGACAACAAGATCATCCAAGCACACTTAAAGTGTTAGGGAATGTGGTGTTATTAAATGTTGTGCTGGGTATCATATTCATGATTCTTGGACTAGCGTTTATTGATGAGATACTCTATTTCTTTGGCGCCAGCGACGATACCATACCCTATGCAAGAGATTTCATGCAGGTCATTCTGATAGGAAATGTTATCACACACTTATACCTAGGATTAAACAATGTGATGAGGGCTTCTGGAAATCCACAAAAAGCCATGCTCGTCACCATCATGACAGTCCTTATCAACCTAGCATTGGCGCCGTTGTTCATCTTTGTTTTCCATTGGGGAATACGTGGAGCAGCGACGGCCACCATTTCCTCTCAGTTAGTCGCTTTACTGGTTGTTATTCATCACTTCAACAACAAGAGTTCATTCCTTCATTTTCAACGCTCCATCTTTAAGTTTGATAAACGGATTGTGAGCTCTATCCTATCCATCGGCATGGCGCCGTTCATGTTGAATGCCTGTGCCTGTCTGGTGGTCATCATCATCAATAAAGCATTATACACCCATGGAGGCGACTTAGCCATCGGTGCATACGGTATTGTCAACAGTCTATTAATGATCTTTGCCATGCTGGTGATGGGCTTCAACCAAGGAATGCAACCTATTGCCGGATATAATTTTGGTGCTCAACAATATTCAAGGGTTCGTGCAGTCTTAAAAATCACCATCATCTGCGCAACCATCACCACCACATGTGCCTTCTTAATCGCTGAATCCATTCCGTACTATATGGCACGACTCTTCACTAATGATGAGGAACTGATTCAACTAACCATTCTCGGACTCAGAGTCTGTGTGATAGCTTTCCCAATTGTTGGTTTCCAAATGGTAACCTCCAACTTCTTCCAATCCATCGGTAAGGCACCAATGGCAGTTATTTTATCCTCTACCCGACAATTACTATTATTAATTCCGCTACTTCTGATATTACCTAATTTCTACGGAACAATAGGTGTTTTTGCCAGTATGCCGATATCCGACTGTCTATCCACTATCATTGCACTCACACTGTTAAGAAGAGAGATGAAACATTTCTCCAAGCTAAAGGATAAAACCCTAATCATTGAATCTAATAACACTACATTATAATACTGAATGCCATGGAACATACGAATTTGATTATAAGTATTGGACGTCAATTTGGCGCAGGAGGACGAGCCGTAGGTAGAAAACTAGCTGAAAAACTAGGCATCGACTATTACGACAAAGAACTGATATTAGAAGCTGCAAAAGATTTCGGGTTTGCGCCAGAGTTCTTCGAAAAGACGGATGAACAATCCGCCTCCTTCTCAGGCAACGTATTACAATGGGTGGAAAGCTTAGTCACTGGAGGATTCCAGACTAAGAACTTCTTGTCACAAGACACCCTGTTCGAAATGCAGTCCAGTGCCATAAAACGTCTGGCAAAAGAGAAATCATGCGTCATCGTAGGCCGATGCTCAGACTATGTATTAAGAGATAACCCTAATTGTATCAGTGTATTTCTTCATTCATCTGATGATGATAGAGCAGATCGTATCTCTCAACGAACACACATTTCCAAAGAGGAAGCCCTTGCAAAGATGGAAATAGAAGATAAAAGACGTGCCGCCTATTATAACTTCTACTCCAACAAGACATGGGGCATGTGCTGTACCTACACCCTCTCCATCAACGTTAGCACGTTAGGCATCGATGGAACCGTCGATTTTATCCTCAACTATCTGAAGAGCATCGGACGATATACCATCAATTAAATGTCAGGAATAAAGAACAACCTCTTTGATGGTTGCCTCCTTATTCTCCACTTGTTTTATAATCTCTCAACGCTTCCACAACGTTTGAATTATAATCCGACAATTTGCGGCTCTTCATGATTTTCTTACGAAGTCGTTTCTCCACATCAGGCAAAAGATACTCCCAAAGAGAAGCTAACTTCTGAACCAGTTGTATTTCACCTCCATTCATTACCATGGAGTATCCTTCCTGTAAATCGGAGAGAAATGCTCTTAATCGTTTTGCTTTCTCTGTTCTATCTATAGTAGCTCCGTTCAACTCCTCCACCAAGAAAGGGTTCATCAACAACCCACGACCAATCATCACCCCTTCAAGATTCGGGAATCGTTTAACGACTTCCTCCATCGTCTGCTGATCCACAATATCTCCATTGAATAGAAGTGGCACTTTACATTCCTTCTGAAATGAATCTAATGCTTGTAAATCCATCTCTCCTTTATATTGATCTTTCCCTAATCTCGGATGGATTGTAATATGGGACAGTCCGGCATTATTCAACATAGGTAGTAACTGCATTCCTTCGGAAGAGGACTCCATACCAAGTCTCATTTTCACAGAGAATGAGCAGTCAGGATATTTTTTTATTGCTGAAAGAACATTTTCAACCTTATCAGGGCAAGCCAATATTCCAGCACCTTTCTGCTTCTTAGCAATCATAGGGAATGGACATCCGAAATTGATATTGATAGCACGATACCCCAGTTGATGCAACTTATCCACCAAGAGCGTAACCTCCTCTTCTGTATTCCCAATGATCTGAGGAATCAAACGATGAGAGGTAAACAACCCCTGATTACGCTCTGGATTAATATCTTTCTGATCATGCCAACGCATTTCTCCCCTTTCTACACGACAGAACGGGGTTACATAAGCATCCATCCCCTTGAAATGCTTCTCAAAAACTTCTCTATAGACTGCATCGGTATAGCCTTGCAGCGGAGCAAAATAATACTTCATACTATGTATGGTGAGTTCTATTATCTCACCGTTTAAACAAAATTAATATAATCTATGAACCAATAAATTTTTCGGTGATTTTTGAAGATTCTGATTGTTTGGCGGTTATCACCGTAAAGACGCACGGACGTGTGTCTCTACAAAACACAGGCACAAAATTTTGTGTCTCCACCAAACAGAGACGCATGACAATGCGTCTCTACAAATTCAAAAATCCCACGAAATAAATTTATAGTACCCATCTTATTCAAAGAAATCTGATTCTGAAGATGTCGTGGCACTCTTTTTCCGTTGAATAGAATACGAAAGCATCACCTCATGAGAGGTTACTGCTATGTTATGCACCTCTCCCAATCCCATATCAAATGTATAACCCAAACGGAATCGTTTGTATTCAGCACCCAACGTGATGGCCAATGGATTCGATTTGAACCCAGATGAGATATCTGGATGCCAAGTGAGTCCGCCCCAAATAAATCGGTTATAGAAACCCGTGACATTCACCTCCAGAAGATTCACTTTCTTGTGATGTACATACGTTAACATAGGGGCTACATCCCACTTGTCATTTATTGGGAAAAGATAACGTCCATATAAATATAGATGTTGTCCCAAAGAATAGGAAGTGACCTTACCATCAATCAAATGGGTAATAGAAGCACCCACCAGAAGATTCTCCTTCCAGGTGAATTCAACGCCAAGATCTACATCCGGACGTGCCTTCTTATCCTCTGCATCTCTTAAGAAATCCTCATTCAATTCAAGTCCATTCTCCACCGAATATTTATCTACATCAAACGAGGAGACCAGCACACCCAATCCTAATCCGAAGGATGCCAACATATCATCGTTGAACCGTAATCCATACGCATATTCTACCTTGACATTGGTGAAACTTCGTGCTATTCCCAGATTATCGTAAGAGAAAGAGACACCTATACCTGAGTTCCATTTATCCACAAAGGTATGTCCATTAAGTAGTATCGTATTCGGTGCATCCTCCATACCTGCGTACTGAAAATGTCCCAATGCAAAGATATCAATATCCTCCACATTACCGATACCAGCAGGATTCTTATTGATACGTGAATAAAACTGTTGCGACATAAGCAACTCTTGCTGTGCATTCACTCCAAATCCTATTGAAAGGAGAGTTATTATTATGATTGCTATTTTCTTCATATCCGTTCCTCCTCAAACTATTCGTTAACATCCTCTTCAATGATTCTCACTTCTACACGACGGTTCTGTTCATGCTCAGGTTCGGTCTGGGCATCTTTAATGATCGGTTCTGTTTTACCTCGTCCTACAGCCACCAAAGATGATGGATCCACACCACGCTTGATCAACAGTTCACGAACAAACCGAGCACGCTTCTCTGACAGTTTCACATTATAATCATCCTCTCCACGAACATCGGTATGACCACTGATTTCAAACTTTGCTCCCGGATATTCTGCCATAGCAGCAATCAACTCACCCAATTGCACCTCATACTCAGGCTTCATATCATACTTATCCAAATCGAAAAAGAACAATATCCAGTTAAATCCTTTGGGTTCATCCATTGTTGGCAAAGCTATCAAATCAAAGTCAGGAGCAATGTTCAATAACACCGCAGAGTAGATATCGGCATCTCCATGTCCCTCTGTTCTGTCAGATATAAAGAATGCTGAATGATTCATCTTTCCAAATGCCACGTTATAATCATTCGCAGAGGAATTGACTACATCCGACAAGGACTCTGCCCTGCCCCAAGTATGCTCCTGTGCTCCTTTCTTTGCATAATAAATATCCAATCCACCTAATCCTCCTTCACGATCCGATGCAAAATAAAGCAACGTATCCCCAATCACCAACGGATAATCCTCATTCGAAGCGGTTGCATCGGATTCGGAAATCAATTGCGGACGACTCCATATATCATCTGATTCCTTTTCAATATACCAGATATCTCGTCCTCCCTTACCTGCTTTAAATGCACCTGAGAAATATATTTTCTTTCCATCCGCACTCAAAGAAGGGTTATAAAAACCAGAAGCACCTCTGCCCGTCTGCACCCAGCGAGCAACCGCCAACGATGAGTTCTTGTAGGCCTTCTGTTGCTTCATCACTCCACGTATCTGAAGCATTTCAACAGAATCCCACTTTTTCTCTTTTTCATTCCATGTAGCCACAAACAGGTCGTTTCCGCCCGTTTCTCCTTTCTTGGAAAAGTATAATTTATTCGCCTTCTCATCGTAAGCAAAAGTTCCCTCAATGCCCAAGCCCATCAACTCCGGACAAGGCGTGATCTTATCAATCATCAAATATTGATTGGGCGTAAACATATAAGCTGTATCCTTTCTGAAGAAAACTATCGTACCATTCTTATATGGAGACATCGGCAACTCTTTTGCAGATGTATTCACCTCCGATGATTCAAAATAGGATGATGCACCCGTAAGCCTCTCTTCCACTGAATAAACATTCAATGCAAGTCCTATCAACATTATCAATACTACTATATTTTTCATATCTTAATAGTCTAAATTTATTACTTACTGAATTTCCCCACTTCAAGTGTTCCTTTACGTGTTTCTCCATTTGGCAAAACAGCTTTGTAGAAATAGGTGCCAGGTTCTGCCACCTTTCCTTTATACATTCCATCCCATCCATTATCGCCCTCAAAGATAAGTTGCTGATAGCGGTTGAAGATTTGCACACTCACACCTTTTCCGACCATAAAGGTATTATTCATGGCAGATGCGCCGTCATCATAAGGTGTGATCAGATTAGGAATAGAGAAATCCACATTTAGAATTATCGTATCAGACGGATCCACACATACATACTGATCTGTGGCTGAGATATAATATGAAACCCGACCATTCTGATCAATCTGAACCGAATGTTCGCCCTCCATTGTCTCCGTCATATAACTCTTCTTTATGCCTCCTTCTTCATACCATATCAGACTATCTCCATTATAGTTATCCAAATCAATGGTAAAGAGAGCCGGCTGTCCGAAAGATAAATTCGACTCTGCTACAGACAATCCCAATTTAGTTCGATTCACAACATCCAAATATGCTTTATTTGAATCAGCCCATTTCTTTTTAGAAAATTCTTCCGGACATACACTATCGATCGCACGCACTTCCATTTCATAGGATCCTACTTTATCAAACAGACTAGCACCTTCTCCACGATAGACGTAAGTCGGAACAGTAGTAGAGTCCTGTAATACACCCTCCAGATACCAGTAATAAATATAAGGATCGACACCCCGCTGAATCCTCGCCGTCGATGCCATAACCGAATCTTGACCTAAGCAAAGAAGCGAATCAGAGAGAGTCAATGCCAAATCAAACGGTTGAGAAGCATAGGTTACCATCTTATCATTGATGGCATAAATCGTAGCACAACTCAGTTCCACTTTTTTACCATCAGCCAAGCTCTTAATCACTGATTCCTCAGAGGCTACAATCACACGGAATACTGTTACGCCAAGAAGATCATCCGATATTTTTACCTTCAAGACGCTATCTGTCGTGATCTTACCATAGTTCTTCCACTCATAGTCCGTCTTTTCATTTGCATATTGAAACAAGAATTTCGGATTCCCAATGTATTTATCCAAGCCATCCTTATTGTAGGCTATCAACTCAAACTCTTCCCCCTTACAAGCATTACGGAAATCTGAATGTTTCTCGTCACGAGTCAGCAAATAGACCTTCGGATAACACAATGTAACCGATATATCATCCAACAAAATATCATTTCCCCAATTGACTCCTCCAGGAGCATTGTTGTATAGACGAATCGTATAATCCTGTGCTTCTGCCAAGAAACGGAACGATAGGTTAGCCCAAGTTCCTTGATTGAACGTACCCTTACGTTGATGAATATCTCCTGAGGAGATTGAGTGAACCACCTTGCCGTCAGGATCTACAATTTCCAACCGAACATTGACAGGCGTCTCAGAACCTAACTTATAAACTGCATTATTGAGAAACGCATTAAAGATTACCCAGACACCTTTTGTCTTATCTAATTCACACTTTAAAGACATCTTCCTTTCATAAATCAGAGCTCCTTCCAAACCACCCTTACAATTAACAAACAACATAGCTCCGTTCTGATCTCCTGGCGTATGGTCCTCTCCTTCCCAATAGTCACGATCTCTATAATCATTCTTTCCATCACCTTTATAAGGATTATTGGTGATGATATAATAACCATCTTCCAAACGATATTTCGAGCACCAGTCTCTTGTATTATTTATAAAGTTAGGATCGAAGGCTGCATACTGATGTTCTTTTACATAACCGAACGGATCAGGCGCCCAGAAATTCTCAATTGTACATGATTTACCCGAAACAGGATCCTTAAAACTTTTATTATACTCATTTCCTAATGCATCATGATAAACCATAGCGGATGAGAAGTATCCAAAGTCATCACTCCATAATACATCATATTCAAACTTCTCTGTATCCACCAGATAAATCTTTCGAACAGCAATCACTTCTGATGAATATACAGTTGTCTTCTTCCCCGAATATTTAGATGTTCCTGTCACCTTTACACGATACTCTGCACTTATATCCGGAATGAACTTTGCAAGCTTACCATTCTTCATCGTTGTAACATTCGACCACTTCGCATCATCAGATGCTATCTCCAGTGATCTGTATTGCAACGTATAGGTGGGTGTCCCGCTAAAAGACTCAGACAAAGCCGTAAATGCTACATATCCACCCTCCTTTACCTCAAACTCTGCATCGTTAAACCGATGTGCGTTCTCTCCTTCCTTAGCTGAGAAGGTTACCTCTACAGGCTTAAATGAGAACAACACAGGAGCAGACATCACCTCATGCGCTACATGATAGAGGGTATCTCCCGTAGATGAGATCTCATCATGAATAATCGTAGTCTTCAGAGCATAATAAACACTATCTTTAGATAGCTTTGATGTATATTCATCCGTTGTGGCATTCTTGATTGCCGTCCATTTCTCACCATCTGTACTGCTCATCCATTGGTACGTAAAGGATGCTGTATCGACCGATGAACATCCTTTACCTGAAAGAGTAAAGGTCTCTGCAGGGTCTGTCAGGACCGTCTTACCTGTCAGAACAGTCATCTTAGATGCATTGAACGGATCAGTCGGTACAGAAGAGACAATCTCATAAGGCGTCACACGAGTGTTTATATAAAACGTGTAGGACCAACTCTGTCCAGAGTTATCCTTTGCACAACGCCAAGCTGGATCATTACCATTCGATTCATAATAAATAGAAGAAATTCTAGAGACCAGATCACTCTTCCCCAGAGGAACACCATCTTTTAGAATTTGGAAATGTGCAGGCGACCAGTTATTAAACGATGCATTCACCCGAAAGACTGTCCCACAATCATCCGCCTCTGTTACACTTGCTGACGAGAATGCATACCAGTTATTAAACGTGAAGGTCTGTGCCACAATACAATGACTCACTAAGAGAAAAATAGGCACCCATAACCTTCTAAATAAAGCTTTTTTTGTCATTTAAATAAGTTTTCTAGTTACACAATAGCTCCATGTTTTTTGTCTTTTCAATATAAGTTACCAAAGGTAGCTAATAATATCATACAAAACAAAAAAGTATTCTGAACTTTTTCTACCTTTGTAAAATAAACATATATCTAACAATGAATCCTATTGAATTTCCACTGAACACGCAGGCACAGGACATTATCCTTCAAGCTATCAATCTACGCGAGCAATTCTCAAACGAGTATCTTATGCCCGAACATATTCTGCTTGCGTTGGTTAATAACAAACCCATTCAAAATATTCTTGCCTCCTATTTTGATATTGCACAATTAGTTACTGATACTACTCAATATCTAACCGACAATAAGGATGAGAATATATCTTTAAATGAAGTGGAATTTTCAGCATTGGGGAATACGCTATGTGTGAATATATTGGCAAATGCAGACTTTTCCCACACAGAAGAGATCTCCGTTCCCTTCTTGTTTCATGGACTATATTATCTGGAGAACTCTCATGCTTCATACCTCCTACATAAGAATCAGACAGGTGTTTTCGCTGAAGCTCTACAGAAACTAATCATCCTCTTTGAGGATAATAAACAGCCACACACCACTTCGCCTATTACCGAGGAAGACCCTAATGAAGAAGCGCCGGCTACCAATACCTATTTTTATCTTAACGATCATACCGACCTTCATACCCCTGTCATAGGACGAGCAAATGAACTGGAAAGGATCATGCAAATCCTTTGTCGAAAAGAAAAAAATAATCCTCTTCTTGTCGGAGAATCGGGTGTGGGCAAAACAGCGATTATATACGGCTTAGCTGAGCTTATCAACAAAGATGAAGTGCCATTGAAACTGACTCATACGAAAATCGTAGAACTTAACATCACGCAGTTTCTTGCCGGAGCACAGTTCCGTGGACAGTTCGAAGAACGTATCAAGAACTTCATGGAGAATATATCATCCGATGGTCAAACTATCGTTTTCATCGATGATTTTCATCTTCTCATTGGAGCAGGAACCACTAGCGACTCTTCAATAGATGCTATTGCCATGCTCAAACCCTATTTCGATAATGATACAATACGATTCATCGGCTGTACGACCTACGAGATGTACAATAAGATTGTCTCTAAAAACAACCTTATCACCCGACGGTTTCATCAAGTCGATATCCATGAACCCTCCGTCGAAGACACCATTCAAATGTTACAGACGAAGGTGGAGAAATATGAAACATATCATCATGTGAAATATACGCCAGAAGCCATTGAACATGCAGTAAAGGCAAGTGCACAATATATATCCAACCGACATCTTCCTGACAAAGCATTTGACCTGATAGATGAAGCGGGAGCCTATTCTCAAACCCATCGTCCTTCCTCTGATGATCCAGATAAGATATATCCTATAGAGAAAGAACTGATTGATGCTATCCTCTTCAAAGTATGCAAGATTGATGCAAAAGTTCTTCAATCAAAAGAGAACAATAATCTGTTGCAAACCCTTGAACAAGATATCTTATCACAGATTTACGGACAGAATCATGCTGTCACACAACTGGTGGAAGCCATCCAAATGTCTAAGGCAGGACTATTAGACGATAACAAACCGATTGCAAGTCTGCTCTTTGTCGGCCCAACAGGTGTAGGTAAAACGGAACTATGCAAAGTATTAGCAGAGAAATTAGGAATCACCATGATTCGCTTTGATATGAGCGAATATACAGAGAAACATACTGTTGCCAAACTGATCGGTTCGCCTGCAGGCTATGTAGGATATGATGACGGTGGACTTCTGACCAGTGCTGTCAACAACACTCCTAACTGTGTTCTGCTATTAGATGAGATAGAAAAAGCTCATTCCGACATTTTCAACATCCTATTACAGGTAATGGACTATGCCAGCCTAACAGATAATAAAGGACAAAAGACCGATTTCCGGCATGTCATATTGGTGATGACATCCAATGCAGGTGCGCAATATGCCCATCAGGCAAACATCGGCTTCGGATCCAGGGTCACCGCAGGCAATGCCATGATGAGTCAAGTCAAACGTACATTCAAACCTGAATTTATCAATCGTCTAAATGATATCGTTGTCTTCAATGATATGGATGAGACAATGGCAGAGATGATCTTAAACAAGAAACTATCTCAGCTACAGACAAAACTGAAGAATAAAAACATCCATATAACAATCTCCGAAGAGGCACACAAACTATTACTAACCAAAGGCTTCTCGAAAGAGTATGGTGCCAGAGAAATGGACAGAACCATACACTCCTATCTCACAACACTCCTCACCAAGGAGATATTATTCGGTTCTCTAAAAGATGGAGGAGATGCCCACATAGAGGTACACGAAGAAAAACTCATTTTAAACCATCCACAGATATGATAGTTAAACTGGAACCCAACGATTTATATTTCCCAGATCCGCACTATGGTGAGGAAAACGGACTCTTTGCAGCAGGAGGAGATCTGTCTATCGACCGACTATTATTAGCATATTCCAATGGCATCTTCCCATGGTACTCTTTTCGCGACTCCCCTATCCTTTGGTATTGTCCCATGGATCGGTTCGTCATATTCCCTAACGAGATACACATCTCCCACTCGATGCGCACGCTCATGAACAAAGGCATCCATATGTTGACCTTCAATCAAGATTTTGAAACGGTGATTCACCATTGCAGTCAGTTACGCATTCAACAGGAAGGAGCCTGGTTGGGAGATGACATGATAAAAGCCTACATGCAACTTCATGAACAAGGCTTCGCTGCTAGTGTAGAAGTATGGGAAGAGAATCGTATTGTGGGAGGATTATATGGAGTGACATTGGGCAAATGTTTCTTTGGAGAAAGCATGTTCTCGCTCGTTCCAAACGCATCTAAACTAGCTTTAATCTTTCTATCTCAAATAATGGATGAGAACGGATGTGTGATGATTGATTGCCAGTTCGAAACCCCACATCTGAAAAGCATGGGAGGAAGACATATCAGTTACGAAGAATATATGAAATACGTAAGAATGGAATAAGCCATATCGAATGATTATTTTAAATATCCCTTCTTCACGAAAACATGATAAAAGTTCGAAACAAGATAATATCTCCCCTTTTTCACTCGCAACAGTTCATGTTATGCTCATTTTATTCTATTTATATTTGCTTATTTTAGAATAACCTTGATTGACTGGTTACCAACCGTAATGACATAAGCACCTTTTAAGTCAGAAAATACTATATCTGAATTCCCATAGCAATCAGTACGTGCAGACATCACCACTTTACCATTTAAGTCGGATACTTGTAGAATAGCATTTGTTTGTGCATTAATAACGTGAACTGTTCCATCGTTTTCTGTATAAACTTGCAGCGCTTGACTGCTGATGGTTGGAACTCCACTAACATTTACCGACAACACCGGACGAACACATTTTCCATAGTATCGATTGCTATAAAAACAGTTAATGTTACCTTCAATGACGTACAAGTGATACGCATATTTTGATTCATTCGTAATCTTTGATGACCAATAGTAACCCGAACGGCCAATGTAATCGTGAGCAGTTCCATCATAATCACCAACGGCCGGTAGGAAGATAATATTACCATTAGAATTAGATGTACCTACCTTACCCGCAACGCCAGTGTTATTGAAATTATTCGTCCACTCCCAAGAACAACCTGCTATCAACTCTTTTATTTCAGTATCTGTTGGCATTCTCCATGAGCGACCCCAATTGGCTGTAGCAGCATCGTCTGCAGCATCCAAGACAGTCTTCCGATCTACCACTCCATAGCTGTCATCAAGATTGTATTTCAATAACTGGTCTAACCATCCCATTGCATCAGCCGTGCTCCATTTGTATGTATTTTCTGAATAGTCTTCTTTTGGTCTCGTCTCACCCCAAGCAAAATGGTCTCCATATTCCTCAGGCTTTGATGCACCCACATTGTAGGTTGCCCATAATCTACCACTATCTAAACCTAGATCCACATAATCATATCCATCCACATTACCACTAACAGTTTGTGCAGAACATTCCAACCCAAATAACACTAGTCCCAATGACAAGCTTTTCAAAAATATTTTCATATCATATATCTTATATGCTTTAGAAGCAGTTTATTTCACTTTTTTTGAAAGTGCAAAGATAGAGAAAAATCTCAGATGTAGAAAAATTGTCATTTCGTCTTCTCTTCTATCTCCTTGACTCTTTATGGAGAATAAAATTCCAAGGTGACACGTCTATTTTGTTCGTGTTCGAGTTCGGTCTCCGCATTGGGTATCTTAAGCTCTTTTTCCCCGCAACCAAACGCTATGATTCTTCTTGGATCTATACCACGTTCAATGAGTAATGTACGGATAAGATTAGCCTTTATAGTTGAAAGTTTAAAATTGTATTCATCACTTCCACGACTATCCGTATGTCCCACTACAAGAAATGTATCATTAGGGAATTTAGAGATAAATTCGGCCATCTCGTCAATTTGATTGTTCTCTTCAGGAGTCATGCCACTTTTCGTAAAAGGGGACGAATAAAAATTCCACTCGAATTTAACCGAAGTAGAATCCACGTCTATCTGTTTTCCTTTCGCAATAGCCTCCTGAAAGACTATGATGACTAATAAGCCTAGTATAATTTTCTTTCCGAGATTCATAAATATTATTTTAGTACATACGCCTATTCGTTTGTAGAATTTCTATTAAAATCCGCCTATCATTTCTTCTTTGCCTTCTTTTTTATCTCTTCGAGTTCTTGACGCGAAGTTTTTGTCTTCTCTTCTATCTCTTTGACTCTTTGTGGGAAATAAAACTCCAAGGTAACGCCTCTGTTTTGTTCGTGTTCAAGTTCTGTTTCCGCATTGGGTATCTTAGGTTCTGCTTCACCGCAACCAATTGCTATGATCTTTTTTGGATCCACACCACGTTCGATGAGTAATTGACGCAAATATTTGGCTCTCATTTCTGAAAATTTTAGGTTATATGTATCACTACCCCGTTCGTCTGTATGTCCTACCAAAAGAAATGTGTCATTGGGAAATTTAGAAATGAATTCAGCCATTTCATTCCATTGATTAATTGTCTCTGGAGAAACAAATGCCCCCATGGTGAAATTCTTGAAATTCCACTCAAACTTTATAGAAGTAGAATCTACATTCATCGTCTGTTCTTGCGCAACAGCCTCCTGAAAAGCTGTGATGGCAGACAAGCCAGCAGCTACACCTGCGATTTTCAATATATTGCCCTTTTTCTTCTTGATGGATAGTTGTTCCTCTATGTACTGACGCTCTCGCTCACAGGTCGGACACGTACCCATACATTCACCCGTATGAGTACATTCGCAGGGAACATAT
>CACXCA010000074.1 GCA_902766045.1 uncultured Bacteroidales bacterium | reverse complement strand
TTCAGAGTCCTTCCGGCCAAGGCCGGGGGGACTCTTTCTTTTTGCCCGATCGGGGGCGCGGCTCCGATCCTTGCGTTTTGATGGGGGAATTTTACTTTTGTGTCATTAGATTATGCAATGGAAACAGCATGTTCCCTAATACTCTTGATTAAAAGTATAACAAGTATGAAGTCTAATTTAGCTTATATAAGAGTACTTATCGTTAGTTTATGTTGTAGTATATTTCTAGTTTATATGCTAAAATATAATCTAAAAGACAATGATTTTTCGTGGATGATTCTTTTATCGGGTATTATTTATGGAATTGTCGAAGCTATATTATTCTTATACAGAAGAATAAAACAACATAAGATGAAAAAATTTTCTGGAGGATTAAAAACAATACTTCTTTTCCTTTTATGTATAATTACTCCTGCTTGCTTTTATGCTTTAACATCTGTCATTTATTTTATATATTCTCTTTTTACTACACCAGGTAGTTGGAAGTTTTAAGGGACTTGATAGCCATTATATTGATTTTCAACAACTATATTAAGTATGATGAATGTCTATTTTAAGAACTTTAGGGTATAAAAATTAGAGTAAAAATATTTTTTTGTTAGAGAATTATTTTCTAATTTTGCAGTCGATTTATTATCCAAAAAAATAGTCAAAAGTTTTTACGCTGGAGGACTTGCCCGAAGTCTAAAGCGAAGTGAAAGATTAATTAACAGATTAAAAACGTTTAAAGTGGATACTTTAAGTTACAAAACTATTTCGGCGAATGCAAAAACAGTAACCAAAGAGTGGGTGCTTGTTGATGCGACTGATCAACCATTAGGACGTTTGGGTTCAAAGGTTGCAAAATTATTAAGAGGTAAGTATAAACCTAATTTTACTCCTCATGTTGACTGTGGTGACAATGTAGTTATTATCAATGCTGAGAAGGTAAAGATTACAGGAAAGAAAGCTACAGATCGTATTTATTTGAAGTTCACAGGTTATCCTGGAGGTCAGAGAGAATATACTCCTGGCGAATTGTTGAAAAAGGACCCTTCAAAATTGATCAAGAAGGTTGTTAAAGGTATGTTACCTAAGAACCGTCTTGGAAGTGCAATTTTAGGTAATCTTTATGTTTATGCTGGAAGCGAGCATGAGCAAGGAGCACAACAACCAAAACAACTCGATTTAAACTCAATTAAGTAAGAACATGGAAGTATTTAATGCAATTGGTAGAAGAAAGGCCGCTGTTGCGCGCGTTTACCTAAGCGAAGGTAATGGTGTGATCACCATCAATGGTAAGGATTTGAATACTTACTTCCCTTCAGGAATTTTGCAATATGTTGTAAAACAACCGTTGAATCATCTTAGTGTAGCAGATAAGTTTAATATAAAGGCTAATTTGGATGGTGGTGGATTCACTGGACAAGCAGAAGCATTGCGTTTAGCAATTGCAAGAGCTCTTGTTAAGGTTGATGAAGCTAATAAACCAGTATTGAAAAGCGAAGGATTCTTAACTCGTGACTCACGTGAGGTTGAGCGTAAGAAACCAGGACGTCCAAAAGCAAGAAAGAGATTCCAATTCAGTAAACGTTAGTCCTTGGAAGAGTTATACATTTATTGTATTATGCTCTTTGAGAAAACGTTTAGTATCTAAATTATCCAGACTTTGGCATCTGTTGAACTACTGGATAATTGGTTAGTTAAAAAGAATGTAAACGATTAAAAATTTAAGAAAATGTCAAGAACTAATTTTGATGAATTACTTGAAGCAGGTTGTCACTTTGGACACCTGAGAAGAAAATGGAATCCTGCAATGGCTCCATATATATTCATGGAACGTAATGGTATCCATATTATTGATCTTCACAAAACAGTAGTTAAAATAGATGAGGCTGCTGCCGCATTAAAACAAGTTGCAAAATCGGGCAAAAAGATTCTTTTTGTTGCAACTAAGAAACAAGCTAAGCAAGTTGTTGCTGATAAGGCTTCTGAAGTTTCAATGCCATATGTAACAGAACGTTGGGCTGGTGGTATGTTGACCAACTTCCCAACAATCAGAAAAGCTGTTAAGAAGATGGCTTCTATTGACAAGTTGACAAATGATGGTACATTTGATAATTTGTCTAAGAGAGAAAAACTTCAAATCTCTCGTCAACGTGCTAAGTTAGAGAAGAACTTGGGTAGTATCGCTGATATGACAAGAACACCAGCTGCGCTTTTTGTTGTTGATGTTACTAAAGAAAACATTGCAGTAAAAGAAGCAAAAAGACTTGGTATTCCTGTATATGGTATCGTTGATACTAACTCAAATCCTAATGATATCGATTTCGTTATTCCAGCTAATGATGATGCTACAAAATCTGTTGAAGTAATTTTGACTGCTCTTTGTGGTGCTATCAAAGAAGGTTTGGAAGAAAGAAAAGTTGAGAAAGAAGAAAATGAGTCTGCAGAAGGTGTAGAAAAGAAAGAGCGTAAGAGAGCTGCTAAGAAAGCACCTAAGAATAACCTTGATGGTGATGCCTTGAACGCAAAGGTTGCAGATAAATTCAAATCAACTGAAGATTAATTATTAACGTAAATTTTTTTAAGATATGGCTGTTTCAATGGCTGATATTAGCAAATTGCGTACTATGACTGGTGCGGGTATGATGGATTGCAAGAAGGCTCTTACTGAGGCTGAAGGCGATTTCGATAAAGCTGTAGAGCTTATCCGCAAAAGAGGTCAAGCAATTGCTGCGAAAAGAAGTGATCGTGACGCTGCTCAAGGTTGTGTGTTGGCTGCTGCTAATGCTGGGTTTGCATGTATCGTTGCGTTGAAATGTGAAACGGATTTTGTTGCCAAAAATGCTGATTTCGTTGCATTAACGAAGCAAATCTTGGATAAGGCTATAGAAGTTAAACCTTCTTCTAAAGATGAATTGCTAGGTTTGATGATTGGTAACTCAACAATCCAACAACTAATTACTGATCGCTCTGGTGTAACTGGAGAAAAGATGGAATTAGGTGAATATACATTTGTTAATGGTGCTTCAACTGTTGCATATGTTCATCCAGGTAATATGTTAGCATCTATCGTTGCTTTCAATGAAGCTGGTTTGGATATTCAAGTTTATAAGGATGTTGCAATGCAGGTAGCTGCTATGAACCCTATCGCAATTGACGAGAAGGGTGTTCCTGCTGATTATGTTGCTAAGGAGCGTGAAATCGCTACTGAAAAGACTAAGGCAGAAATGGTTCAAAAGCAAGTTGATAATGCTTTGTCAAAGGCTGGTATCAATCCTGCTCATGTAGATTCTGAAGCTCACATCGAATCTAATGTTGAGAAAGGCTGGTTGACAGCTGAACAAGCTGCTAAGGCTCGTGAAATCAAAGCTACTGTCGCTGAACAAGCTGCTTCTAACTTGAAACAACAAATGATTGATGGTATTGTTAACGGACGTATCCAGAAAATTTATAAAGAACAAACATTGTTGAATCAAGCTTTCATCAAGGAAGCTAAGATGAATGTTGCTCAATATATGTCTTCTGTATCTAAATCCTTAACAGCTACTGAGTTCAAACGTTTCACTTTGAATCAAGAATAAGTTGTTAATTCATAAATGAAGAGAGGGTGATATCGATTTTCGATTCACCCTCTTTTTGTGTGTTACTCCTTCTCTTTTCAACTATTCAACATTTACACAAAATGAATTTATAGAATCCAACATGAATAATTGTCATGTGATTTTAGACTATTTGTGTATTTCCACTTTACAGAATGAACTAAAGTGAAGTTTTATAATATGGATTTTATTCCATTGCTCTGCAAATGAAAGATAGTCGGTAGTGTTATAGAAACAATTTAGATGGCGACCTAAAAGATCAAATACTTCAATTCTTTTTAAATCATTACTCCATAACAACGAATTTTCACTATCGTTGAGTTTATTGCTTTCTTCACAATCGGGGAATTGTACTCCAAGATCTATTTCCTCTCCTGTTTTATATGATATGTTATATGCGTAAACCATATTACCGTATTCATCCGTAATACGGAAGGTATAGGGCCCACATTCAGTTCGACCTTCGTCTATCCCACTGAGAGCTACAAAATAATTGTACATTTCACGATGGATAGGGATGTATTTCCCCTCCTGTGTTTTCCATTCAACTGTTTTGATGCGGTGTTTTATATCATAAAAGAGTGCCTTGAAATAATACGGACTTGAGCCATTGTCTATGTACATTTTTATAGTTTTGTCATTATCTTGACATGGAATGTATTGCCATTGTATTTTCACACGACCATCCTCTAATTTTGCAATTGAGGTAAATGCATCAGTTGATAAGTCAATGTCTCCAGGTTTACATTCTGGACATCTATCTACAACCTTAAGGTTTATTTCGCCCAGAGGTCCAATTACTCTTACACATGCACCACATGCGTAGCTACTGTCATATTGAGTGTGGTTCATTGCGCAGTGACGGAAATCATCCTTGTCAACAAAAATACCACAATTGCCTCCATTTGTGCCAGCAATACCACCATATTGGGTTCCTTCTCCTGTGTACCATGTTGTGTCACATTGTCCGTATAGAGTGACAGAAATTAAAAATAATGCGAATGTATGTAATTGACGTTTCATCATTGGAATTTATGGTTAATTTTATCTAGTTTCTTTTTTATTTCAGCTGCAAGCTCATAGTTTTCTGTTTCTATCGCATGTTGCAGTTGACTTTGATAGTGTTGTAGCATGGTATGATTAATGGAAGAAGACTGTTTTTTATATTTATCCTCCATCTTATCAATCATACGTTTATACAGTTCACTACATTCTATGATGACTTTCTCTTCGGCGAAAATAGCTATATTGTTTAGGTAGGCAAGAGCAATGGCGTCTGTTGCCTTGATGTCAATATATTTCTCATCGTTGGTTTTACAATTTTTGCAAATTAACGCAGCGTAATAGATGTTGTTTTTGTATTGCGTTAAGACAACTTCTTGTAGTTTATAATTTTCTTCGACAAGAAAATCGGAAAACAACTCGTATAGCGATGGCCTAGGAGGCCTTTTCCCGAATGAGAAGGAGGTGATATACATGGCTTCGTTCTTCATGGTTAGAATACCGAACTTCTTACCAGAATCAATATCTTCCATTACAAGAAGATAACTGCCTTCTTCTGTAGGATATAGATTATTAATTTTAATTTGTATGTTAGCCATTTCAAATCCTTTTTTGCAAAGTAAAGGAAAAATATATAAAAAATATAGTTTGAATAAATAAAAAGTGTTATCTTTGCACCCGATTTGTCCTCCGTGGTTCGAATAAGTGATGCAAATCCACCACCGGACGTAACATTAAATAGTATAAAAAATGTACGCTATTGTAGAAATTGCTGGACAACAATTTAAAGTTGAAGAAGGACAAAAATTGTATGTTCATCGTTTGGATGCAGAACGTGGTTCTGTATTAGATTTTGATAAAGTGTTGTTAATTGACAACGGTGGAAACATCACAGTAGGAGCTCCTACTATCGCAGGTGCAAAGGTTACTGCAGAGGTTGTTTCTCATGTTAAGAGTGACAAAGTTCTTGTTTTCCATAAGAAAAGAAGAAAAGGTTATCGTAAATTAAACGGTCACCGTCAATGTATGACAGAATTAAAAATTAATAACGTAGTTGCTTAACTTTAAAAATTAAAAAACATGGCACACAAAAAAGGTGTTGGTAGTTCCAAGAACGGTCGTGAGTCAGCAAGTAAGCGACTCGGAGTTAAAGTATTTGGTGGTGAATTTGCGAAAGCTGGAAATATCATAGTTCGTCAACGTGGTACAGTTCATCATCCAGGTGAAAATGTTGGTATGGGTAAAGATCATACTTTATTCGCATTGATAGACGGTGTCGTAGTATTCAGAAAGAAAAAGAACGATCGTTCATTTGTTTCTGTTGAACCAGTTGCTGCTGAGTAATTAGTAGTTAAATAAAAAAGTATGGAGGTTTGTTCATCGAGCAAACCTCCTTTTTTTGACCCTTTATATTCGTTGATGGCTTATTCTTTGATGGAGCTTATGTGAAATAATTCCATTGCGTTTTTTGTGGTTTGACGAGCAACCTCTTCGACTGAAACTTCTTTTATAGAAGCTATTTTTTCAGCTATATATTTAATATAACTAGTTTCATTCCTTTTTCCTCTATATGGGACAGGAGTGAGATACGGACAATCGGTTTCTAGTACAATGCGATCCAGAGGAATATTTTTAACGACCTCTGCAACACCTGCGTTTTTAAATGTAACGACACCGTTAATGCCATAGCAGAAATCACCGATACGAGTTATTTCCTGACTCATTTCATAAGAACCTGAGAAGCTATGGAATACACCGTGTAATTTATTCTTATCGAATTTTTTTAAGCTTGCAATTGTCTCAGGGAGGGCTTTTCTCACGTGTAAGGCGAGAGGAAGATCTTTTTGAATGGCCCAATCCACCTGTTCTTCAAAAGCGATGATCTGTTCCTTTTCAAAAGTGCGATCCCAGTAAAAATCGAGACCTATTTCTCCAATTGCGCAGTAGTTGTGATGGAGGGATGACTCGTAAAGAGCCGATAGTTGTGTTTTGTAATCCTCATTGACGCTGGTTGGATGTAGTCCGATCATTGAGGAGAACAGAGTGGGGTCTGTTTGTTCCAATGCCAACATTTTGGGAAGACTATCTAGATCAATATTGGGTAATAGTACTTTTTTTACATTGTTAGAAAGAAGGCGGGATATAGCCTCATTTCTGTCTTCGTTGAAGTCGTCTTCGTAAATATGAGAATGAGTGTCAATTAAAATCATAGTGATAAAATTTTATACAAAAATATTACTTTAATTTGGACTGGTTTGCATCGAAGATGAGTAATTAGGAGAATATGTTAGATAATAGCATGTTTTTTATTAATGTCTTTCGGAAATTCTAGAAATTGAGTTAATTTTGTATAAAACTAATTTAACGAGGATGGATCCTATACAAATAATAGAAAAATATTATGACAGTTCTTCGGAGTTGTATAAGATACTGATGAGTCATTCGTTGGATGTAACGGATATGGCATTACGGATAGCCAACCGGCGCAGTGATCTGGCATTAGATCTTAAGTTTATAGAAGAAGCGGCGATGTTGCATGATATAGGAATAATCAAGACGTATGCACCAGACATCCATTGTGATGGAGATCATGCCTATATATGTCATGGATATTTAGGCAGTGAGATGATACAGCAGGAAGGATATCCGAAGCATGCGTTGGTTTGTGAGCGACATACAGGGACGGGTTTGTCACTGCCATATATCATCAAAGAGGACTTACCAGTGCCACATCGAGATATGGTACCAGTGAGTATGGAGGAGCAAGTTATCTGTTTTGCGGATAAGTTTTTTTCCAAAACGCATTTGGGGATAGAGCGAAACGTAAAGCAGGCGAGGTGTAAACTCGAGAAATATGGTGAAGAAACATTGAAGCGATTCGACATGTGGGTTGAGATGTTTTTGTAGATTTCATCCTATGAGGGACAAAGTCAATCTATTTGTGGGTTGTGTTAAAAATTATTTTGAAAAAGGGTTCTTTGGTAATGAATTTTTTTGTAATTTGCACCCGTTTTTGGATTCGCGTGTAGGACGTGTGAAAAGTCTGAAAATGGAGAGATGCTCGAGTGGCTGAAGAGGCACGCCTGGAAAGCGTGTATACGTCCAAAGCGTATCACGGGTTCGAATCCCGTTCTCTCCGCGGAATAAGAGAAATTAATAACAATAAATAAATAATTAATAACTAAAAAAATGAAGAAGATTTTTGCAACATTAGCAATTTTAGGAGCTGTAACATTTGGCTTTACTTCAAATGTATTGGCTCAAGAAGACGAGTTTAGCGAAGAATCAGCTGCTACAGAACAAGTAGATGAGGCTGCTTCCGCTGCAACAGAGAAGGTGGCTGAGCCTGCTCCAGTAAAAAAGGCTGATGCACCAGAAGTTGCGCAAAAGACAGAAGAAGTTAGTATGTTTAAAGCCTTGAAGATCAAGTTCATCGAAGGTGGTGCTGACTTTATGTCATTTGTTGCATTGTGTTTGATTATTGGTTTGGCACTTTGCATCGAGCGTATTATCTATTTAAGTTTGTCATCAACTAATTCAAAGAAGTTGTTGGAAGGAATTGAATCATGCTTGGATGAGAATGATGTAGAAGGTGCAATGGATTTGTGTCGTGACACAAGAGGTCCTATCGCATCTATCATGTATCAAGGTTTGTCTAGAATCCAAGAAGGATCAGATGTAGTAGAGAAGACTGTTGTATCATACGGAGGTGTTCAAATGGGTGGTTTGGAAAAGAACATCACATGGATTTCATTGTGTATTGCATTGGCTCCAATGTTAGGATTCATGGGTACTGTAATCGGTATGATTCAGGCATTCGATAAGATTCAACAAGTAGGTGATATTTCTGCAACAGTCGTTGCTGGAGGTATCAAGGTCGCTTTGTTGACAACAGTGTTCGGTTTGATCGTAGCTATGATTCTTCAATTGTTCTTGAACTTTATCTTGACTCGTATTGAAGCATTGACAACTGAGATGGAAGATTCATCTATTTCATTGTTAGACTTAGTTGTAAAATACAACGAGAAGAATAAATAATTAAGTGACTTGTCCAGTTATTCAAGTTTACATTAATAAGAGTAAGATATTATGAATAATAAAATTGCATCTATTGTATTGATTGCATTAATGGCTATTACATTAGTCGTTTGTGGATTCTTTTACTTGGGTCCAAATGAATCAGTACCGACGACTGCTGGTGATACAGATGCTCCGGTGTACACTTCAATGATAATCAGTTGGGCATATGTCCTAATCATTATTGCAGCGATAGCTACTCTTGCATTTGCTATATTGGTCTTTATTTCAAAGGCATCTTATAATCCTAAATCGGTTATTGTTCCTTTGATTACAACTGTTGTATTAGGTGTATTGTTATTAGCTACTTATTTTGGTGCTGATACAACTCCTATTTCTATCATTGGATATGAGGGATCTCATGAACCTTCTATATATCGTCTAACAAACATGTGTATTACATCTGCAGTTGTGTTGGCAGCTGTGGCTATGTTTGTAACATTGTTTGGATTCTTGGCTAAAAAATTCTAATAGTTAGATTATGGCTAAAAAGAAAAGAGAAGTACAGGAAATTAACGCGAGTTCAATGGCGGATATTTCATTCTTGTTGCTTATCTTTTTCCTTGTGACTACATCAATGGCGACCGATAAAGGATTGTCGCGTAAACTTCCAGCTCCTGTTCCTGAGGATCAGAAAACAGAGAAGGAGGTTGAAATCAATAAACGTAACATCATGATGGTTCTTATTAATAGTAGTGACCTCTTGATGGTAAACGGAGATGTGATGCCTATTAACAAGTTGAAGGAAAAAGCAAAAGAATTTATAGCAAATCCTAGTAATAGTGGTTCATTGCCTGCTAAGGTAGCGGAAGAAATTCCTTTCATGGGTACAATGATGATTACAAAGGATCATGTTATTTCCTTACAGAATGACCGCGGTACATCATATCAAGCATACATCAATGTTCAAAATGAGTTGGTGGCTGCTTATAATGAACTTCGTGAAGAATTATCTCGTCAGAAATTTGGTTCTGCTTATTCAGAATTAGATGAGGATAGACAAAAAGCTATTCAACAGGTGTATCCACAACGTATTTCTGAGGCTGAACCTAAGAATTATGGTCAACAAAATCAAGGAGGAGCTCAATAATGGCAAAGTTTAGAAAAGACGGTGGTAAGAAGTTACCTGCAATTAGTACTTCTTCGTTGCCAGACATCATCTTTATGTTGTTGTTCTTCTTCATGACAACAACTTCCATGAAGGAGGTTACCTTGATGGTAGATCAGAAGATGCCTGAGGCAACAGAACTACAAAAGCTGGAAAAGAAGTCTTTGGTAAAGTATGTATATATTGGTACTCCAAAGAAAGAACAACAAAAGGCGTATGGTCAGGAATCTCGTATTCAGTTGGACGATCAATTTGCTAATAATCCAAATGAAGTAGAGAAATATATTGCAACTAAACGTGCTGCAATGAAAGAGGAAGACCAACCTTTTATGATTGTTTCGTTGAAAGTTGATAAAGATACCAAAATGGGTATTGTTACGGACGTTAAACAAGCTTTAAGAAATGCTTACGCATTAAAGATAAATTATACAGCTATGCAAAGAGCTAATAATTATTAATGAAGTTTTGTTATATCTACAATAAGAAAAGGGAAGATCATTTGATTTTTCCTTTTTCGTTTTATTTTGTTAAAGGTGTTTTGTATATTCACCGTTAATATAAATGATAGTTAATAATGTGGGGATATTGAACCCACCTAAATTTAAGATTATGAAAACAGTTATTTCAACTCCAGATGCTCCTAAAGCTATCGGACCTTATAGCCAAGCAATTGTTGTAAACGGTGTGTTATATGCCTCTGGTCAAATTGCTATTGACCCTAATACAGGTACCTTATCCGGTAATATCGAATCTCAAACACGTCAGGTTATGCAGAACATAGGTGCGATCTTAAAGGCAGCTAATATGTCTTTTTCAAACGTGGTTAAAACGACGGTGTTTATAACAAATATGTCGGATTTCGCTACTGTAAATTCTATTTATGCTGAATATTTTGTAACGGATGCTCCTGCTCGATCATGCGTTGCTGTAGATTCGTTGCCTAAGGGTGCATTGATTGAGATAGAGATTATTGCAGCATCATAATACATTCATTTGCTTGCGATACTATTTTAGGGTATTTGATGTTTAAAAAAGTTGCATACTATTTGAATTTATGTAATTTTGTATAAACATCAGAGAACATTGATATGCCAATTGTGAGAGTCGTTTTACTATCCTTTTTTGAGTGATAGTAGTGTATGATAGAATTTGAAAAATGTGTATATGTGATGGTTCTTCTGTTATAAATACAATAATAAATTTGTTATGAGACTATATAGATATCTTATTTGTTCATTTTTGTTCATTTGTATCTGCTCGAACATCTATGCGCAGTCACCTCTCCAATATTTAGAGCAGTCATTCCCTCAATTGACTGAGATATATAGAGATGATATCGATAAATGTCATGCACATTATATTTTCACCATTGATGTATCTGGATCCATGGATAAATATGAACGGGTCATGGTTCCATTACTAAAAAATTTTATTAATGCATTGCCTAATGGTGATAAGGTTACAATCATCCCTTTTGGCACGGAAGTAAAGAATCCTATGGGATTCTCTGGAATCATTTCAGACGAGATGAAGAGTACGCTTTGTAGCAATATGGAGCAACTCTATAAAAACCCTAATTATGATCAGTTATTCAAGGATCATACAAATATATATAAGGCTATCAACGAAATATCTAAAGCAATTGTTTCCAATTCAGAATACAAAGTGAATATTTTGATGCCGTTCACAGATTTCTTGAATAACATTCCAAAGGTTCCACCGCACCAGTTCAATAAAAGGAAACTAACGGAAGAGGAACTGATGGATATGCAGAAAAAACTAAAAGCCGCTATTCAGGGCTCTTATGTTCGTTGTATTGCTGTCGAATTAACGGATGAAGGTATTGACAATAAATCACAAAAGGAATATTGTCTTAATCAGCTACGAGATAATGTGTTTAATGTAGTTGAGAGTGGACTTGAAATTGTACAAACGAATAACTCTAAAGATGCAATTGAACAATGGTTTGAACAATTACGTAGGGATATTCTAGTTGTCAAACTACGTGCTATCATTGATTCTGAGAACAAAGCAGGACAAGTCTCTATGAATACTGAGATTGATATTGATGGTAATACGGTCGCACATATTACATGGAAACCTAATCGACTTTATCCAAAGATTAAGATTGATTCTACTTATTTGTCTCAACCAGGTTTTTTATTTGTGAACGACACGGCTAACTATGGTTCTGTGAGGGATGCTCAATTAGAAGTTGAACTAGGTAAGATAAAATATCAGGAATATGGATTTCATCATTTGCAGGATAGCCTTAATCTAGGTATTTCATTGCCTACAGATTATGATTCCGAACTGGAAAAGTTAGGTATTGTGAAACCTATCACGAAGTCATTGTGTGATGAAGATCAATGGATTTTTACATTTATTCTGCCCTTGTGGCTAACCATCCTGTTGCTTGTAATGATAATTGTATATCTCATCCTTTTTGTACGTGCGATTATCATTAATAGCAAAGATAGAATGGAGGGGAAGGTATCTGTTTCTGATGAGTATGGGAAAGAGATATTTAGTAAAAAGATAACTCCTTGTGAGAATCTGACTATTGGTAGTGGCGCGATTTTCCGTGTTGATGATGTTAACTGGCAAATTGTTGTTGAAAAGGTTAAACCTTCACCATTCCTATTGTTTTGTCGTCCGTACTACAGATGGTCTTCTGGGAAAGGTTATGTGGGGACAAAGATGGGACAAGAAGGACGATTGGACAAAAAGAACAACTCGATAGCTAAGTTGAGTTGTGGACAGAATAAGAGAGAGATTACCAACAAGGTAACTATTCGATTAGTGGAGAATAGTTAATCAAGTACTTAGGAAATAAAAAATTACTATATATGGCAAACGAAAAACACATTTTTATTGGTTTAGGAGGGTCTGGATGTCAGACTGTTACTCAAATTAAGGAGAAAGTTTATGCAAATCGTTATCCAACGCATACTGCTACGAAGTCTCGTTTGGAAGCGATGAATGAAACATACCGTTTCCTTTTCTTGGATACGGATCAACGTGATATTGATCAAGCAAATCAACGAAACAGAAAGGATTTTGAAGAGGGACGTGTTCCATTTATTAATCCACAGTCAGATTTGGTTAATTTAGGACTTGCTAATCCACAGGCAATCTATTATGAAGCTACGCAGGATACGACAACGTTGATTAATAAACGAATTTTAGAGGCTTGTTCTCCAGAATTGGCTGTAAAGATTCCAGATCAACCTCTTGGATTTGGTGCAGGTGCTTTTCGTATGAAGTCTCGTATCGCCTTTGCTCATTCCTTAACAGATTTCCAAACAAAGTTACAGGCAGCAATCTCTGCATTGAATGATGTAAAAACTGTCGGAGGAGAGAGTTGCACCATCTTTTATTGGGTAGTAGGTAGCTCGAACGGAGGAACAGGAAGTGGTATTGTTAATGATGTACTGTATCATATTAATCAGATTCACAAGCAAATAGTAGGTGATGGGGATCCTCAGTTGATTCTAATCATGTATATGCCGAAAGTCTATATAGATTGTAACTCTACCGAAGAAAAGTATGCTCTGAATGCGTATGCTGTATTTAGTGAGATTCAGGCTTTTAAAGAGATGAGTCAGGAGAAGAAACAGAATACGGTGATGCATCGTATGGCATTCCTTAATGATTATAATTTAATTGACAGTAAACGTAAATATTGTCCTTTCTATTATATGATTCCTATTGATATTCAAACAGATAAAGGTACATCATTAGGAAGTACGCATGTCATGTATCACAATACGGCAGAGATGATTTATATCCTTCATCATGGTGCTGGAGGTGAGACATTCCGTTCGGATATCGATAATTATATGAATGATATCATGGAAAGAAATCATGAAGATTTCTTGGTTCCAATGGGATATGTTCAGTTGCATAAGCCAACGGATCAGTTTGTTCGTTATTTTCATAGACGTTTTGAACGTGATGTGTTACGTTCTTGGTTGTTGAATGCTGATGACAAGGAGAATCAGATACCAGAAAGTGAAATACCTTCATTATACAAGAAATTATTCCAGCAATTGGATCATAAGGTACCTGGTACGTTAGCCAATGAATTGGTGTTCGCCAAACTGAATGAGTTGGAAGAAGATGTATTAGATCCTTCTGTTGTATCAGGTAAGGAGGAACTTCCTAGTATCTTGAAATTAGATAACGTATTAAGTGAGGTAGAATCGATTGAGTCGAATATCAAAGCAAATAAGGTTACGCCAGAGCAGAGAAGTGCTAATAAGCAGCTGTTGGTTAAGGGAATCTGGAAACAGGCAGAGACCTGGATCCGAGAGAAGGGATTAATCTATGCTATAAATGCGGTGGATGCTGTTCGTAGCTATGTTCGATCTAGATATGATAAAGAGAATGATTTGTATGACAAGAAAAAGAATGAGATGTCAGACAAATTAAATGAACTTCAGGAATATGGCAAGAAGGCAGAAGATCGTTCGTTTGCTGAGAAAACAATTAAATCCAATCGTGATGATATCAAGAAGTATCAAAGTGAACTGGATTCGTATGTACATGCATATATTGATCAAGTAATCGAAGATTGGGCACATGATTTGCTTGGTGATTTCTGTACGAATGAGAAAAGTGATGAACTGGCTAGATTGAAAAGTCAGTTGATGATGATAAAAGATAAAGCATCAGAGATGAACGAACAGGCCGTTCGCTATTATGACCGACTGGCAACTGAGTTTGGTAATACATCGTTAGATGTTACAACGGTTTATCTTCCAATGTTGAAGGAGATATGTAATGGAAATGGATGGAAGGCAAATAATTTCTTTAGCCGTTGTTATCGAAATATTATACAAGCGGATGAGGATAGAGCGGAGACTCCGAATCGTGCAGATCTCTCTAAGTTGATTAACGAGGGAATCTATGAGACTAAAAATGAGAAACGGTTGGAGCAATTGATGGCACAGCAATATATCTTGATTCAGAAAGAGAAAGCGGGAAGAGGAAAGGATGAGCAAGTTATCGAAGAGTGTAGATTCTTTGCTAATCCTGTTTTGATGGAAGATCGGAAACCTGAAGCCATCATTGAGGACTTCCTTTATTTTGCACAACAGGTACTTGATGTGGCTACTCGTGAGAATAAGAATATACAAGAGAATTGGGCAAATAAGAAAGTGTCTCATTTCTTCCGTGACCTTCCAAATGAACAAAAAGATGAAGTGCGTAAGAGTTTAAGTCCGGCTTTGTTCTTCAATTATAATACTGCACGTATTGAAGTAACGAAGAAGGAAGAGCATCTTGTATTCGTTGCACAAGACAAAGACTTGGCTAAGGAGATGCTTGGTTATGAAGAAGGAAATATTCGTCATCGTTATGTTTCGGGTGGTGATGCGAACTCTGCATTGGTTCTTAAATCTAAGTATGGATTATCCTTCCGTGATTATCGTATCTATGATAATATAGAGATGGTATATAATAATGCCACATTCCGTGAGAAGTACCATTTCCATCATGATTTTGCTCAATTCCTGGGTAAGATTACGTTGGATGATCTTCCTGATGAGGTGCTTTCTCAGCATCGGACATTTGCAAAGATGCTTTTGTTGAAGGAATATGAAGAGGATTTGAAACCGTTGTTCTATCAAGACGAGTTTGATCCTGAGGCATATGAAACATCGATGTACTTGGTAAATCCAAAAAATCGAACGTCGTTTGAAATAGCAAGACCTGAGGCATTCTCAATCTATAAGGGTGCTCTTTGTCTTCGCAAGATTGAAAACGGAAAGAAGCTTTATGATGAGGTTTCGGGTGCTGACTTTAGTCTGCAGTTTGATGAATATTTCAAACTGTTCTATAATAGAAGATATAGTGAGACATTAGATCGATTGCTGCAAGGTATTCTTCGACAGAAAAAAACCGAATTGGATGCGAAAGGAAATATAGTGCTGAATTCTGACGGAACAGCGCTTGTCTATAATGGAGAACAGATCTTGAAGGATGGTTATGCAGAAAAGCAAAAAGCTGTTTTAAAGAATCTCTCGCTTCTTAAGCAACAGAGTACGACAGATGAGGAAAAACGATTGTATAACATCTTTTTCAATATCATTCGTAACGATTACGACACTGTTCACAAGTTTATTGGTTAATATCTCATTAATTCTTGAAGAATAAAAGATGCTTCCTCTTTGGATAATTGATTTAAATAATCAGGATGACCGGCAAACTCATTTTCGTGAGCTTGTCGGCCGGTTATATGGTGTCTTGATGGAAGAGGACATTCAGGTGTGGCAGGAGAAGGAAGAAAAGGATGATAGATTTTGGTTTTATACTCGTTTCGATAACATCTTTGGTGATACAGATTGGGACGATGCGGATGTAATGTCTCAACACATATATGATTTTCAGGAGTCTATCGTACAAAAAGGACAAGAATTTGTACATATGCTTCGTAAATCAAATGTTGACGGCGCAGCTACGTTGAATATTTGTGTCCTAGGGGATATTACGCAGAAATTATCACAATTGGTATTCCCTTCGATTGCGGTTATGCTTCAAAAGGAAAAGGGACGTATTCTTCCAAATCATATTCATCAAGGAATATCGATTGTTGGAACCTATTATATACCATCTAATGTGAATAGTCTCGACGTGAAGCAACGTCAGAATGTCTATTTATCTCTTCGTGAAATAGAGGTACAGCATGCCATACCTTCCGTCCGTGGATATGATCGTATGTTCTTCTTTCAGGATGTGCAAAATAGAATTGAATCATATATGCCAATCTTGAATGAAACGCAACAGGCGGAATATCTTTTCCAATGTTTGGTACATTTATATTATGCGTGTGATAGGATACATCCTCTCATCAGTGGAAGTAGTTCGGATGATAGATTCTACTTCTCTATGGGATGTGCGTCTGTCTTTTTTGATTCTATGGTACAAGATAGAATCGATAATGAGACGGTATTAAACGATGTGATAGGCATCATAGGTAAAGATGGAGACTTGGAATATCCAGATCAGGAAAGCGAGATAATTGATTTCAGCAAGGTGGATGTCGGGAACATCATATCTAAATTTCAGCACATCGATTTTGATTTGTCTGATTTTGAGATGGCAGCCCCACAACCCCATCCGATTGCTAATTTCGCTGATAAAAAGCTAAAGAAGCTCTATTATAATCAGTATCTGAGGTATTATCCTATTAATCTACGGATGAGAATCTTGGATGTCATATCACGAGAATCTGGGGCCGTTTTGGAGGAGATCAGTTCGTTGCGCAAGCAAAACCAAAATGTCTTTGCTCAAGTTACGCTTCCTTCTGCTATTGAAAAACAGTTGGTCACAAGTAATATCCATGTTGGTTGTCTGACACGCATTGTTCGTAACTTGAAATCATTCAAAACGGAGATAGGAAAGATGAAGGTCCGATTGTATGATCGGATAGAACAGCATATCTGGGCTCATGTATTAGAACAGAATGTTCCGAAGAATTTACGAGATGATTTTGAAGCATATCATGAATCCTATTGTTCGGATATAGAGAGCAAGTCTCATAGTCGTAAATGTGAGGAGATGAAACAAACTGCTCAGGAGGATCTTATCAATATATTGAAACAGGAAACTACATTTATGGGAAGACTGGGACGTTCCTTCTTGATGGGAATCCTTTTTGTTCTCACGCTCATGCCATTTGTCACGTTGGTGTCACAGGATTTGATTGACCTGGGTGATGTGAAAGAGAATGCAGTTTATTGGTCGATGTTTATCTTTATCATTCCTTTGATATGGCAGTTAATCAGTTTAGGATTATATTATCGTAAGAAAAATAAAAAAGAGTGCAAACTGAAGGCATATTATCTACATGATGCGTATGCCCGTGTTGCCAATCGTATCGAAGCGGAAGCAAATACACTATATGATTATATGGTGGCATTATGTGATGAGTATCTGAAACGTTGTAAGTGGATAGACCGAGATGTTAGGCCTTGTTCTGATGATAAAAAGTATGACGGGTTGGAACTTCCTGTTACGCTCTTCAATCAACCCGTTGTGTCTGGAATGTTTGGAGGGAATACGTTAATAAAGAATTTAGAGGAAGAAGACAGGGAAGTTTATGTTCAGCGTGTGCCTAGACGTATTAATACGTTGGATGATGAAGATTGTCATCTGCTCTTACATTCATATAAGGATGATATCATGCTTCTGTTTGGTGACATAAATGTAAGAGATAAGCATGAACGTGTGTTCGATGAGCAGTTGGGATACAAGGTATTCATATCTCAGAAGAAGGAAGAAGAAAGGATGGAAAAGAGATGGAATGAATGTCGGTCACAGTTCTACACTAATATAAAGAATCGAATTTCACGGGATTTGTTGCCACAGAAAAATCCTACCATAGGAGAGAAAATTGTTTCTTATGCAGTTAAGATGGATGATGACAATGTATTAAAACCATTGGTTCAGGCTGCTACTACCAATGGAGAGTTGACATCCTCTGCGGATATTGAACACTGCGATGTGAAGGGGAACAGCCTGAAATTACAATATCTATTTGAAAAATGTAAACCTACCATGAATGTTCAGTATCAGTTTGATGCGAACAATCCTTTCTTGAGTAGGTATTTATTTTTTACAAGGTGGAGAACATTTGACTATGTTGCGTTGAATAGAATACTTCCATCAGAGGACTTTGATATGGAGATTCGGAAGACAAAGGTGAATCAGAATGAATTATCTTTTCATAAGAATGCCACCTCTTCCCTTATTTTATGGGCTATATGTCAGAATGATAATTCAAGCGAGTGGTTGAAGCTATTTGATGCTACCCGTTTCCAGGAATCTATGTTGCTTCGTGATATATATGCTAGTAAGTTAAACGTCAAAGATTGATACTATGTTTGATGATATAAATAATGTATATATTATACTTCTTGTAGCCGGTGTGGCATTTATCTATTTAATGTACCGCTACTGGAAACCCAAGGTGTGGATTAGTATTTCTGCTCCAGGGAAAGCTCTTCGTGACGTTGGATTTATAGAGGAGGGAGAAAGCGTTGATTTGGTTGAGATGAGACTGACAAATGAGGATATAAAGAAACCTGTAGTTCGCATGAAATCAGAGGATGATGAACAATCGATAGCATGGGTGATTAATGGCGATTTAGATGATGATGCGAATGTATCTGATTACCGTATGTGTGGATATATCACCTCTGAAGGATTGATTTATAAACAAAGGCTGAAGTCTTCAAAACCTGTTTTGGTTGGATATACGGCTCAGGAAAAGCATCCGGAAAAACCTATTACTAAGGGTAAAAGATCGTGGAAAAACCTATGGTTAGATAGTAAACTCTGTGTGTTTGAAGGAGATCCATCGAGCATCAATCTCAATGAACCGATGAAGAGACGTGTAGGTTTTGTTCGTTTATCCGGCATTTCTTTTCATAACAAAGGACCTGTAACGTTAGAGGCGAAATCAGGTGCTTCTGCATTCTTTTATAATAAATACGGACCTAAATTAGAACGAGATAATATTTATAAGGAGGCAGCGTATGGTTGGAATGATACAGCCTTACTCACAAGCATTATCTACAGTGTGTTGTTCTTGATTCTTTATTACGTATATACTAGCATATTAAGGAAACCTCTGTTGGGTGATGACTATAGTGCCATGTTTGTTTTGATAGGGTTTTATTATGTTTTATGGGCAGTTATTAGACAGATAAAGATTAATTGTATAGAGAGGTCATGCAGTTTCCAGCCTCTGTTGGATATGCTGAATAAGGAGTTGGGACTTAAGAAATTTGATTCTGTAATTCTTCTTTTTTGTTCTATTGCCATTTACCTTGCGCTGAATTATTATGATTATGATTTGATACCACTTATTTTTGCGATATCCTTTGGTATATCAAAAAATGCATTGACAAAATCCACCAAACGACCATGGAAGATTATGACGAATTATACTGATGAGCATGATTTGGAGGAGGAGGAAAATCTATTACCTAGTTTTTCTTCTATAGAGATTCCTAGGGGAGAGATGGTCCGTATGTATGATTGGGATCTTGATTCGTTGAATGGCGTGAAGCTTCATGGGAATCTGGCAATTCATTTTTCATTAGATGAATATAATAAGATGCGGAACGAGAATCCTTATTTCTCTCAACGATTGGAGAAAACAAAGTATGAATATGTCAGTGATATGTTCGCTAAGATGATAGTTGACAAGTCATACATGGAGAGAGTTCGTTATATTGCAAGTTATATCCAGAATGAGAGTATCCATGCCAATTTAGATGAGATGGATAGTTTGCAGTTTGTCCTTGATTTTGTTCAGGAACCTAATATTGATTTTGTGATGGATAAGGACAGCAAGAGCATTCAGTTTGCTCCTGAATATGTTCGTTATCCTGATGAAACATTATATGATCAGGAAGGAGATAGTGATTGTAAGGCTATGTTGGTGGCTATGATACTGTATGTCCTTGGATATAATGTTCTTTATCTCTCATCAGATAAAAAGCGACACTCAGCGATTGCTGTAGAAACAAAGTCGCACCCATGGCTGATGGATTATCTAAGAGATTCTATCATAAAAAAGAATATAACTGTAGAGATGAATCATCGTATATACATATATTGTGAGGTGACAGGAGATGGATATCAGGTGGGTGATATGGTAGAAGATATGAGGATAGATGATTTTGAAACGAGAGTGGAGTTTCTTCAAGTGAGCGATATTGATGATTTAGACGATAATGACTAAGGATATGAATAAGAAAATTGTTACAACATTACTCTCAGTTGTCGGTGTTTTTGCCGTGTTGGCTATGCTGATGGGAAAGGTATATAAGGAAGGACAAAGCCGACCACCAATTAAGTATTCAAAAATTTCCGATAATACAGTTAACTTCTTGCGTGGACTTGTTCGTTTGGGCGGTCACATGATGGGAGTGAATTTTGTGCTGAATGGTCCGTACGACTGGGAGAATTCGAAGGATCTAGGGCAAAAGAGTGATGAAGGTTGGTCATTAGAGGAAGATGAGTTCTTTATTGTATATTATAAGAAAGATAAAGAAGCTGTTTGGCAAGGATATGCGCAAAATGTCTTGCGAGCAGCGAATGAGAATATTATGCCTTTGACTCGTCTGATGGGTAAATATTATTTACCACAAGATCAGAATGGACGGAAACTGCCTATCTATCTGGCAACTAGTCAAGATGAATATTTTGAGACAATAACTAAATTGATGGAAAGTGCCTCTCAGTCGGATATAAGTAGATCCATAGGTATTACCGTTTCTTTTATGGGGGGAGCCGGATGTAAGGCTTCAATTGTATTACATCCTATATGTTTTCAAGAACCACCGAGGTCACCCAATGGCTATCTTCGTGTATTGATGCATGAGATGAATCATTATGTTTTTCTTTCTTCGTTGGATTTATCAAAGAATATCGGTTTCTGCAATTGGCAAATCGAGGGACTAGCAGATTATTGTGCAAATGATTTTATGGATTATAAAACACCGATTCGAGATAGCCTAAGAATGCAATTTATTGAGGATAGTTGTATGTTGTTAACAGATTTCCCTGATAAAAGAATGCTCGATTCTGAGTATTGGGCGGGGGAGTCTTATTATCGTTTTCTAGAGAAAAAACAAGGGAAGGAGTTTGTTCGAAAGTTTATACAGACAACTTACCAACATAAAACAGAGACATTGTTCTCGAGGATGGACTTAGATCCAGAGGATGAACATGAAGAATGGGTGAAAAGTCTTCGAGCAGAAGCAATCGCTGATTTAAAAGGGAATGACTAACATAGAAATTTTTATATATGGAAGTAAAGATTGAGCCATCATGGCATGAAGTATTAAAAGATGAGTTTGAGAAACCGTATTTCTCATTATTGACTTCATTTGTCAGAAAAGAATATCAAACCCAAACAATATATCCTCCAGCAAAGTTGATCTTTAATGCTTTTAATATTTGTCCTTTCGATAAGGTTAAGGTGGTAATTATCGGACAGGATCCATATCATGGATATGGACAAGCACATGGGTTATGTTTTTCTGTTAACGATGGTGTACAGTTCCCTCCATCTCTTATTAATATCTTCAAAGAGATAGAGAGAGATTTAGGCATCCCATTCCCTGCCAGTGGTAATTTAGAGCGGTGGGCGAAACAGGGGGTGTTTCTCCTCAACGCAACACTTACGGTACGTGCAGGTATGGCTGGATCACATCAGAATAAGGGATGGGAGGAGTTTACAGATAGCGTGATCAAGGAGTTATCGGATAAGAGAGAACATTTGGTTTTTATGTTATGGGGATCATACGCACAGAAGAAGGGTAGTGTGATTGATACGAAGAAACATCTTGTTTTGAAAGCTGTTCATCCCTCTCCACTTTCAGCTTACCGTGGGTTTATAGGATGTGGACATTTTCGTCAGGCAAATGACTATCTACGTCAAAAAGGTATTGAGGAGATAAAATGGTGATACAATAGAAATCTATCTATTGGCGAGAGTTGAGAATAAAATAAAAAAAGGGGAGTTGAGTTGAATGTAATCTATGGTGTAAAAATTGAACGATATTTTTATTTTGGAGTGATTTTAATAAGCATTGTCTTCTCCTTTGATCATATTTTTAAGTGTTTTGAAGATTATCTTGATATCTAGCCAGAACGTCCAGTTTTCGATGTACCATACATCCTGTTTTACACGACCTTCCATTTCAGATAATTCTTTTGTCTCTCCTCTATATCCAGTTACTTGAGCCCATCCGGTAATACCTGGTTTGGCGAAGTGCCGTACCATATATTTATCGATCAACTGGGAATACATTTGTGTGTGTTTAAGCATGTGGGGACGAGGACCGACAATTGACATATCACCAATAAGCACATTAAGGAATTGTGGCATTTCATCAAGATTTGTTTTTCTCATGAATGCACCTATAGGGGTTACACGGTCATCGTGTTTTGTGGCTTGAACCTCATCAGCATCCTTATTCACCTTCATAGTTCTGAACTTCAGACAATTGAATTCTATTCCGTTTTCGCCAGTTCTTTTCTGTTTGAAGAATATAGGTCCTTCGGAGGTGTATTTGATGATTGGAGCTAAGATAATGAACAGAATAGGGAATATTGTAACTAGGAATAATAGGGATGTAATGATATCGAAGACACGTTTAATCACAAGATTGGATGTCCTTCGTAACGGTTCTTCTCGAAGTGAAACGATAGGAATTGAGTTATCCAAGAAGGAAAGAGAAACCGATCGGTTGATGAAACGCATAAAATCAGGGACGATCATAAATCGGACAAGATTATTTTCTGCATATTTCATGATTGGGACGGCCTTACGATCGTCACCCGCAGGAAGAGCACAGATGATTTCATCAATTTGATTTTCGATTACAAAATTTTCGACATCAGCGAGCTTTCCTTTAACTAGGTCGGGATTCACTTTATAGTCAGAAGGCTCACGATCATCAAAAAAGCCCATGAACTTATATCCATAGACTAGGTTGGTAATGTTTGTATTGTACACCTGGTTGGCTACACGTCCAGCCCCTAGGATTATAATATTTCTGGAATTTCCTCCTTTACTTCTGTATAATTTCAAAATATATCGGAAGGTGATACGCCAAATAGAGATGAAGACAAAAGAAAGAGAGATAAAAACAAACCAGTTGACGGTAGAAAAAACATAATTATTTAAAACCGTAAAAGAAGCCAGTGCAATGATTGCGAAAAGCGTTACTGTTTGTGTGACTAAAGCGATGATTTTTTCAGAGAAGACGATACGTTTGTCCAATATGATGCCGAAGTTAAATAAACTGATGGCATAAGACATGTTAATAATAACGAGATCATATTTAAAATGGCCTAAGTCTATTCCTCCAAACTGTTCCCTATATAAATAGGTTAAAACGGAAAACAATATATTTATCCATAGAAAATCTCCTATGGCAACAAGCATTTTAATGATGCTTGTATGTTGCTGCTGCTTTTTAGTTCTCATCTATGCGTCTTGACTTAAAAAACACCTTCTTTCGAAGTTTAATGCAAATATATAAAAAACTTATGAACTTTGTTTGAAATATGGGGCAGATACTCTTTTTTTTTTTAAATTTGCAAACGATATAAAAATATGTTTTATGAATATTAATAGTTTTTTGTCCAAACTATTTGGGAATAAAGCGCAAAAAGATAGGCGCGCTATACAACCGTATGTAGATAAAATACGGGCATTGGCTCCAGAAATGGAGAAATTGAGTAATGATGAATTGCGTTCGAAAACAGCTCAGATACGTAATAAGATAAAAATGTATGTGGCAGCAGAGGTTGCCCAGATAGCTGAGTTACGTTCACAGATTGAGAGTCAGGAAATAGAAGAGCGCGAACGTACTTATCAGGAGATTGATCGTCTTGATGATGTAGTTATAAAGAAATACGGAGAGGTATTGGATGACGTACTTTTGGAAGTGTTTGCGATTGTACGTGATACGGCTCGTCGTTTTGCAACTAACGAAACCATTGAGGTGACTGCTACTGAGATGGATCGTGAGTTGGCTACTACAAAGGATTTTGTTGAGATTGATGGAGACAAGGCAATCTATCATAATCACTGGATGGCTGGAGGAAACGATATCCGATGGGATATGGTTCATTATGATGTACAGATCTTCGGTGGTGTTGTGTTGCATCAAGGTAAGATTGCGGAGATGGCTACCGGAGAAGGAAAGACGCTCGTTGCTACTTTGCCAGTTTTCTTGAATGCATTGACAGGAGAAGGTGTTCATGTCATAACGGTGAACGACTATCTGTCAAAACGTGACTCTGAATGGATGGGTCCGTTGTATATGTTCCATGGACTAAGCGTAGATTGTATCGATAAGCATAGACCTAATTCGCCAGAACGTCGTAAAGCATATATGGCTGATATTACGTTTGGTACAAACAATGAATTCGGTTTTGACTACCTTCGTGATAATATGGCTACGTCACCAGAAGAATTGGTGCAACGTCGGCATAATTTTGCGATTGTCGATGAGGTCGATTCTGTCTTGATTGATGACGCACGTACTCCTTTAATCATATCAGGTCCTGTTCCTAAAGGCGATGATCAGAAGTTTGATGAGCTATGTCCTCGTGTTGAGAGACTGGTGGCATTGCAACGTACTATGGCAACTAATTATCTGACGGAGGCTAAACAGTTGCTGAAATCGAGCGATAAAAAAGATCAGGAGGCTGGTGCTTTAGCTTTGTTCCGTTCATATAAAGCATTGCCTAAGAATACACCGCTCATCAAATTCTTAAGTGAGCAGGGTAATAAATCGATTTTGCTTTCAACGGAAGAGTACTATATGCAGGAACAAAATAAGAATATGCATATAGCGACAGATCCATTATACTTTGTTATTGATGAAAAACATCGTTCAATAGAGCTGACAGATAAAGGTATTGATGCCTTAACTGGTGCATCAGAAGATCCTGAATTCTTTGTTTTGCCTGACATCACATCTCAGATCTCTGCATTGGAGAATGAAAATCTTACTCCAGAGGAGAAGATTCAGAAGAAGGATGAGTATATGCAGAACTATTCTGTGAAGTTGGAACGTGTTCACACAATCAGTCAGTTGTTGAAGGCATATACATTGTTTGAAAAAGATCAGGAATACGTCATTATAGATGGTAAGGTAAAGATTGTAGATGAGCAAACTGGACGTATTATGGAGGGCCGTCGTTACTCAGATGGTCTTCATCAAGCAATTGAAGCAAAAGAAAAGGTGACAGTAGAAGCTCCTACTCAGACGTTTGCGACGATTACGTTGCAGAACTACTTCCGTATGTACAAGAAATTGGCAGGTATGACCGGTACGGCTGAAACGGAGGCAGGTGAGTTCTGGAATATCTATAAATTGGATGTTGTGGTTATTCCTACGAATAAACCTATCGCTCGTATCGATATGGATGATCGTGTATATCGTACCAGACGTGAGAAGTATAATGCAGTCATTGAGGAGATTTGTCGTTTGGTTGATGCTGGTCGCCCTGTATTGGTGGGAACCACATCGGTTGACATCTCTGAAAAGTTAAGTAAGATGTTGACTCTTCGTAAGATTGAGCACAATGTCTTGAATGCGAAGTTACATCAAAAGGAAGCTGAGATCGTTGCACAGGCTGGTTTGGGTCGTACCGTTACTATTGCGACGAACATGGCTGGTCGTGGAACCGATATTAGACTTTCTGACGAGGTGAAGGCTGCAGGAGGATTGGCAATCATTGGTACGGAAAGACATGAGTCACGTCGTGTTGACCGTCAGTTGCGTGGTCGTTCTGGTCGTCAGGGAGACCCAGGATCATCAGTGTTCTATGTATCATTGGAAGATAACCTGATGCGTCTATTTGGTTCTGAAAGAATAACAGGAATCATGGATAAGTTAGGATTTAAAGAAGGAGAGGTGATTGAGCATCCAATGATTTCTAAGTCTATTGAGCGTGCACAGAAGAAGGTAGAAGAGAACCACTTCGGTATTCGTAAACGCTTGTTGGAGTATGATGATGTAATGAATGCACAACGTGAGGTAGTGTATAAGAAACGTCGTCAGACATTGATGGGAGAGAGATTGGGTGTTAATATCATGAACATGATATATGATATGGCACAGATGATTGTAAGTGACTCAAAGATAAATCTACAATATGATAAGTTTGTAGAGGATACAATGATGTTATTTGCCATCGATGCACCTGTCTCATTGGATGAATTTAAGGAGATGAAGGACAGTGATCTTGTTGAAAAATTGTTCCATGCTGCAATGGATTCATTCAAGAGAAAAATGGATCATATTGCAGAAATAGCGAATCCAGTTATTAAACAAGTATATGAGACTCAGGGAGAACAATATCAAAATATTATTATCCCAATCACAGATGGAAGGAAGATGTTTAATATCCCTGTTAACTTGAAGGCTGCCTATGAGTCTGAAAGTAAGGTGATCATTAAAGTTTTCGAGAAGATGATTCTTTTGCATATCATGGATGAGAACTGGAAAGAGAATCTTCGTAAGATGGATGATTTGAGAGATTCTGTTCAAAATGCTAGTTATGAGCAAAAAGATCCATTGTTGATATATAAGTTGGAGTCATTTAACTTGTTTAAAAACATGTTGGAGGAGATCGATCGTCAGTCGGTATCTATATTGATGAGAGGTCAGATTCCGGTACAGCAACGTGATCCAGAAGAGATTAAAGAGGCTGTTCCAGAGCCAAAACCTAATCGTCCAGCTTATCAATCCAATAGAGGACAAGATCAGAATTCACAACAGCCTGATTTAAGAAGACGCGTAGAGCCTTCTACTCGTACGGAACCTAAGATAGGCCGAAATGATCCTTGTCCATGTGGTTCTGGTAAGAAATTTAAACATTGTCATGGTAGAAACCTATAAAGGGAAGATATGTTAGAGTTTATTACATGGACAGTTAATCCTGATTTGATTTCACTCGGACCTATCACAGTTCGTTGGTATGGTTTGATGTGGGCTATCGGTTTCTTGATAGGGTTCGTCATTGTTCAAAAGATTTATAATCGAGAAGGAATACCAGAAGAACAGACGGAAAAGATTTTCTTGTACATGTTAATCGGTACCGTGATAGGAGCTCGATTAGGACATTGTTTTTTCTATGAATTTTCAGAATACTCTCATAACCTGTTAGAGGTGTTCTGCGTATGGAAAGGTGGATTGTCGAGTCATGGAGGAGCTTGTGGTATATTTATAGCGTTATGGATATACAGCAAGAAAGTGGTAAAGAAGAACTATCTATGGGTATTAGATCGAATCATCATGTCCGTCTCTTTTTGTGGCGCATGCATACGATTTGGAAACTTGATGAATCATGAGATTTATGGTCATGTGACGGATGTGCCATGGGCATTCCGTTTCATTACCAATATTCATAGCTGGCAAGCGGGTGCTTCTCCGATATTTTCGGATCCAAGTCACCCTACGCAGATTTATGAGATGATATATTGTTTGATCACGTTCTCTGTTGTCATGTTTCTTTATTGGCGTACAAATGCTCGTAAATATGAAGGATTCATATATGGTATCTTCTTGGAATTTGTATTCTTTACACGATTTGTGTTGGAGTTCATAAAGAATAGTCAGGTTTCATTCGAGGAGAATATGATTCTAAATATGGGACAGATATTAAGTATCCCTCTTATTCTATGGGGTGCCTATTTACTATATCACTCGATAAATGAAATGCGTCACGGTGAGGGATTAAAATTAACCAGGGAATAATAATAAATTTAATACAATATGAGAGTTCTTATACAATCGGATTACGCATCCGTCTCAAAATGGGCTGCAAAACATGTAGCAGATACCATAAACAAGTTTCAACCGACAGCAGATCGTAAGTTTGTATTGGGTCTTCCTACAGGTTCTTCACCTTTAGGTATGTACCGTGAACTTATTAAAATGAATAAGGAGGGAATCGTATCTTTTAAGAATGTGATAACATTCAATATGGATGAATATGTTAACTTGCCTAAGGAACATCCTGAGAGTTATTATTCATTTATGTGGAACAATTTCTTCAAATATATTGATATTCCTGAGAATCAAGTAAATATTCTTAATGGTAATGCAGCAGATCTTGAAAAGGAGTGTGCTGAATATGAAGCACGTATCAAGATGGCTGGTGGCATCCAGTTGTTTGTTGGTGGTATTGGTCCTGACGGACATATTGCTTTCAATGAGCCAGGATCATCGTTGACATCCCGTACTCGTTTAAAACATCTTTCTTTGGATACTATCATAGCAAACTCAAGATTCTTTGAAAATGACACGACAAGTGTGCCAACATCTGCATTGACAGTTGGAGTAGGAACTATCATGGATGCCAAAGAAGTATTGATTCTTGTAAGTGGTTACAATAAGGCTCGTGCATTACAACAAGCTATCGAAGGCGGTGTTAGTCAGATGTGTACGTTAAGTGCACTACAATTGCATAAGAATGGTATCATTGTTTGTGATGAGTTGGCTACTTATGATTTAAGAGTCTCAACATATCGCTATTTTAAGGGAATTGAAAAAGATAATTTGTTATAATAAGATCATATTAATATGGATAATGCTTTATTGCAAGATGTTACCGCAAAGGCAAACGCGTGGCTAAGTGGTAATTTTGATGCTGAGACAAAGAAGGAAGTACAACGTTTGTTGGATAATTCAGATAAGACGGATTTAATTGATGCTTTCTACCAGAACTTGGAGTTCGGAACAGGTGGTTTGCGTGGCATCATGGGTGTGGGTACCAATCGTATGAATAAGTACGTGGTAGGTATGGCTACTCAGGGATTGGCTAACTATCTAAAAAAAGCATTTGCTGGGAAGAAGGAAATCAGTGTTGTTGTAGGTCATGATTGCCGAAACAACTCTCGTTTATTTGCAGAGATTGTTGCTGATATCTTTTCAGCTAATGGTATCCGTGCATATTTATTTGAAAGCTTAAGACCAACACCAGAGATTTCATTTGCTATCCGTCAGTTGGGTTGCCAAAGTGGTGTGAACATCACTGCATCTCATAATCCAAAGGAATACAATGGATATAAGGCCTACTGGGAGGATGGTGCTCAGGTATTGGCTCCACATGATAAGGGTATCATTGATGAAGTGAATAAAGTTCAAATTGAGGATGTTAAGTTCACAGCCAACAAGGATTTGATCACTATCATTGGTGGTGAAATGGATTATGACTACATGATGGCTGTTAAGGAAGCCATGGTGGATCAAGAGGTTATAAATCGTCAGAAAGACTTAAATATTGTCTATTCTCCATTGCATGGTACGGGTAGAGTAATCATCCCTTTGTGTCTTCGTTCTTGGGGATTCCAGAACATCAATGTAGTGCCAGAACAAATGGTTATTGATGGAAATTTCCCAACTGTTAAATCTCCTAATCCAGAGAACTCAGAGGCAATGACAATGGGTATGAATTTAGGTACGAAGCTTGGAGCTGACTTGGTGATTGCTTCTGATCCTGATGCTGACCGTTTGGCTATTGTATGTCGCGATGATAAAGGTGAATGGGTGATTATCAATGGTAATCAGACATGTATGATGTTCTGTTATTACATCATCACCAACATGAAGAAGTTGGGTAAATTGAAAGGTAATGAGTTCTTGGTAAAGACCATTGTTACATCTGAGTTGATTCGCGAGATTGCTGATAAGAATAATGTGAAACTTTACGATGAATATACAGGTTTCAAATGGATCGCTTATAGAATCCGTATGAATGAAGGAAAGGAGAAGTACATCGGAGGTGGAGAGGAGTCATTCGGCTTCTTGCCTTACGATAAGGTACGAGATAAAGATTCTCCTGCTTCTATCTGTCTTATCTGTGAAATTGCAGCATGGGCAAAAGATAATGGCATGACTCTTTATGAATTACTTATGAATATCTATAAGGAGTATGGATTCCAAAGAGAAAGTGCTATTAGCGTTGTGAAACCAGGTAAGAGTGGTGCGGATGAAATCAAGGCAATGATGGAGAACTTCCGTCAAAACCCTCCTACAGAGTTGGCAGGTTCACCAGTGAAGAAGATAAAAGATTTCAAATCATTGAAGCAGACATGTGTGAAGTGTGGTGAAGTAAAGGATATTGATATGCCTGAGACTGCTAATGTAATCCAATGGTTCACAGAGGATGGAACAAAAGTCAGCGTACGTCCTTCTGGTACAGAACCAAAGATCAAGTTCTATATTGAGGTGAAGGGCGATATGAAAGATGCTTCTGAATATAAGAAGGCTTGTGATATTGCTAATACAAAAGTTGAAGCTATTAAGAAATCTTTGAACCTATAGGATGTTGAGCCTTAGTGTTCATTCTTAGTACAATAGAACAAGAGGGAGAACTCGTATTTTCTGATTCGAGTTCTCCCTCTTTTCATTAAAAAATTAATACAATGAGGGTCAAAACAATAAATAGGTCTGAGAAGCCATTGTCATTTCTTATAATCTTAGGAATTGTCCTTTTTGTCGGGATATTCGGCGGACTTTATTATTTCCTGACGAAACCTGTTGCGGCACCTCATGAAGAGGAAGGCGTGATTGTTAATATATATGAGGAGGTTTCCACTTGTTTGTCTAAGCACGGCTTACAGTCAGATCCTCATGACGTTCCGTATATTGATGTTGAATTGGTCAACTCAAAGAAAATTGTTACCTGTGAAGTGAATCCTTATTATTATTTATATTATTCAGTTGGAGATACCTGCATTCTATGGTATAACATGGGAGAATATACATATATGCGTCACAAGTGAAAGAGGCAGATGGTTGTGACGTTGTTCATAACTTATCGGAGATGTGGGATTTAAAGGACACAATAAAATTGTACAACTCTGAAAATATGACTAATTTTGCATACTCTTAGGATTGAAAATAAAAAACATTCAATATATGGTTCTATTTTTTAAAAAAGCAGATAATGGTTATTTAGCTGTTGATGCAGAAAAGAAATTTGATGCTCAGGATATAGAGAAGCTTACTTGGCTTTTCAGTGGAGCTGAGTTTGTGGATGTAGAGAAAGTTTCAGGATGGTTTATTGGTCCTCGTCGTGAGATGATTACTCCATGGAGTACCAATGCTGTTGAAATTACTCAGAATATGTCACTCAAAGGCATTCGCCGTATCGAAGAGTATTTTGCAGCAAAGGGAAAGGATTCTGAACATGATCCTATGTTGCAACGTGTATATGATGGTCTAGATCAATCCATATTTACTATTGATAAAAAACCGGATCCAATTGTATATATTGATGATTTGGCTGCATATAATCAACAGGAAGGGTTGGCTTTGTGTCAGCAGGAAATGGATTATCTGAATGGTGTCAGTAAAAAAATAGGACGTAAACTAACAGATAGTGAAGTCTTTGGTTTCTCTCAGGTAAACTCAGAGCATTGTCGTCATAAGATATTCGGTGGATTGTTTGTCATCGATGGCGAAGAGAAGGAGTCCTCTTTGTTCCAAATGATTAAGAAAACATCGTCAGAGAATCCTAATAAGATTGTATCGGCTTACAAAGATAATGTAGCTTTCAATGATGGACCTGTAATTGAACAGTTTGCGCCTGCTAGAGGTGATAAGCCTGATTTCTTTGAAGTGAAGAAAATCAAGTCTGTTATCTCATTAAAGGCGGAGACTCATAACTTCCCAACGACTGTAGAACCATTTAATGGTGCAGCAACGGGTACTGGTGGAGAGATTCGTGACCGTCTTGGCGGTGGTAAAGCAAGTTTACCAATTGCGGGTACGGCAGTTTATATGACTTCTTATCCTCGTACGACACCCGGTCGTCATTGGGAGGATATCATGAATCCTCGTAAATGGTTGTACCAAACACCTGAGCAGATCTTGATTAAGGCATCTAATGGAGCCAGTGACTTCGGAAATAAGTTCGGTCAGCCTCTTATCTGTGGTTCACTGCTTACTTTTGAGCATGCAGAGAATGATAAGAAGTTCGCTTATGATAAAGTAATCATGTTGGCAGGTGGTGTCGGATTTGCCAAACAAAAAGATAGTTTGAAGGGTGACCCAGAGCCAGGAGAGAAAGTCATTGTCATGGGCGGTGATAATTATCGTATCGGAATGGGCGGCGGTGCTGTTTCTTCTGTAGAGACAGGACAATATTCGAATGCTATTGAGCTGAATGCTGTTCAGCGTGCTAATCCAGAAATGCAAAAACGTGTCTCCAATGTGATCCGTACATTGGCAGAATCAGATAATAATCCTATCGTATCTATTCATGATCATGGTGCAGGAGGACATTTGAACTGTCTTTCTGAATTGGTTGAAGCAACTGGTGGTAAGATAGATATGGATAAATTACCAATTGGAGATCCTACTTTGTCTGATAAGGAGATTATTGGTAATGAGAGTCAGGAGCGTATGGGCTTCCTGGTGAAAGAGAAAGATATCGATTTAATTCAAAGAATAGCAGATCGTGAGCGTGCTCCTATGTATGTGGTAGGAGAGACGACAGGTGATATGCAATTTGTTTTCCAACGTGCCAACGGTGATCAACCGATCAACCTTCGCTTGGATTATATGATTGGAAAACCTCCTCGTACGGTTATCACAGATAACACAGTAGAAGAGAAATATGCTGCCGTGGAAACAGATGATAAGAAGATTCAGACATATATTAATGATGTTCTTCAATTGGAATCTGTTGCTTGCAAGGATTGGTTGACAAATAAAGTGGACCGTTCTGTGACAGGTAAGATCGCTCGTCAGCAATGTGCTGGTGAATTGCAGTTGCCTCTGAATGATTTAGGTGCTGTTGCATTGGATTATCGTGGAAAGAGTGGTATTGCAACATCTATCGGTCATGCTCCTGCTGTGGCAATGGTTGATTCTGCGGCTGGTTCTGTTATGGCTATCGCAGAGGCGCTTACCAATATTGTATGGGCACCATTGACAGATGGTATTCAGAGTGTTTCTTTAAGTGCTAACTGGATGTGGCCTTGTAAGAACCCAGGTGAAGATGCTCGTCTGTATAAGGCAGTGGAAGCTTGTAGTAACTTTGCTATTGATTTAGGTATTAATATTCCTACAGGAAAAGATTCTTTGTCTATGACTCAAAAATATGGTCAGGATAAAGTGTTCTCACCTGGTACTGTAATTATATCTGCTGGTGCTGAAGTATCTGATATACGTAAGATTGTATCACCAGTGTTGATTAACAAGAAAGAGACGTATGTTTATCATATAGATTTCTCTTTCGATACATTAAAACTGGGTGGTTCTGCATTAGCTGCCACTTTGAATAAGGTAGGTGCAGATGTACCTACTGTTCAGAACCCAGAATACTTCGTTGATGCATTCAACACAATACAGGAATTGATCAACAAGGGATTGATTCTTGCAGGACATGATATCTCAGAGGGTGGTCTGATCACTGCTTTACTTGAAATGTGTTTTGCAAATACCAAGGGTGGTTTGGATGTGAATTTGAAAGATATTCCAGAAAAGGAGTTGGTAAAGATTTTATTCTCTGAAAATCCTGGTGTTTTGATTCAAGTTGAGAAGAAATCTGAAGTTGAGAAGATCCTTCATAATGCAGGAATCGGTTTCGCCATGATAGCTCGTCCTTCTGACGAACGTAAGATCGTGGTTGAGAAAGATGACAAAAAAGAGGTCTTCGATATTGACGCTTTGCGTGATGTATGGTATAAATCATCCTATTTATTGGATCGTAAACAGAGTGGCGAGCAATGTGCAAAGGAACGTTATGAGAATTATAAATCACAACCTCTTCAGTTCCAATTTAATGATTCATTTGCAGGTAAACTTTCTAAGTTAGGATTGACGGCTGACCGCAAAGGTCGCTCTGGTGTTAAAGCTGCTATCATCCGTGAGAAGGGTACAAATGGCGAGCGCGAGATGGCTTACTCATTGTACTTGGCTGGATTTGATGTGAAGGATGTTCACATGACTGACTTGACTTCCGGACGTGAAACGTTGGAAGATGTGAATATGATTGTCTTCTGTGGTGGATTCTCTAATTCAGATGTGTTGGGCTCTGCTAAAGGATGGGCTGGCGGTTTCCGTTACAGCGAGAAGGCAAAGGAGACTTTGAAAAAGTTCTATGCACGTGAAGATACATTGAGCTTGGGTATTTGTAACGGATGTCAGTTGATGGCAGAATTGGAGTTGCTATATCCAGAACATGAGAAGAAACACAAGATGTTGCATAACAATTCACATAAGTTTGAGTCTAACTTTGTCGGACTGACGATTCCTGAGAATAACTCAGTGATGTTCGGTTCTTTGTCTGGTAGCAAGTTGGGAGTCTGGGTAGCTCACGGAGAAGGTAAGTTTGACTTCCCTTATGAAGAGAGCAAATACAATGTGATTGCTAAATATACATACGAAGGCTATCCAGCAAATCCAAACGGTTCTATGTATAATGTGGCTGGTGTTTGTTCGAAGGATGGCAGACACTTGGCGATGATGCCACACTTGGAGCGTGCTATCTTCCCTTGGCAATGGGCTTATTATCCTACTGATCGAAAAGATTCTGATGAGGTAACGCCATGGTTAGAGGCATTTGTGAATGCTAAGAAATGGATTGAATCTAAAAGATAATTTTTAAATTATTTTTGATTTTTGTTCTGTAGAGACGCACGGCCGTGCGTCTCTATCTATATTTGGACCCTGCGTCTCTATCTATATTTGGACCCTGCGTTTCTATTAATATTCGGATAGATCATCACAATATTATAACATCTCTATTTATATTCATAAATGACATGTCCAGAAATAAATCAAAAGGTATGAAATACTTTATAAAGTTATTTATCGTATGTTTGGTGGCAGAGTTGGCATTTGTCTCATCTGTCTCCGCTCAGTGTGATGCTCAAGCTTTTGCTTCTGAGTTAGAACGACAATCCTTGAATGATGCCAAGAAAATGGCAAGTGCATATTTTTTAGAGCATGTAGAGGAAGCTTATAAAAATCAGAATGATTGTATGCGTCTTGCTGGTAGAGTCATCACCTATGATATTCCTGTGAATGAGCAATACGGGTTACCTGCACGATTTGCAGATGCTATAACGCGGGATTTAGATTTCATCATCGGAATCTTTTATGCCAGATTGTATCAAATACGACAATCATGTGTGTTGGATGAGAAGTCGTGGATTGAGACAATGAGTTACGTGACAGATTTTTATGCAAATCATGTAGATTCTATTAAGAAGCATTTGAATCTTCCCGTCAATGATCGCTTTTGCCGATACATGGATAGATGTCTCAATGCCAAAAAGGAAGGATCATTTGATTCGTTTATAGGAAGTGATTACTGGAAGGATAATAAGAAGGCATATACAAAAATGTTGTTTGATAGAGACTCGGTTATAGCCACTTGTATGCAAAATCCTAACGCAAAATTATCGTTGGAGGTGGAAATTACGGGTGATGACTTTAGACGAAATGATACTGAGTTCCGACGGAAAATGATTCAGTTGCTCGGATATGGATATTGTTGTAGGTATCTTGGAAGACGATATGAGAAAATGGTTGATGAATTTTCTAGTTCTTGGTCCCATAACTACTATTCAAAAGTGGAAGAAAGATTGAAAGAGGAGCATGAGATAAGGTATGAGAGAACGATAGCAGAGAAAAGAGCGGTGGAAGTATTTGGAATAAATAAAATTAGGGGTCTGATTTTTGGATTCAGTAAGGAAGAAAATCAGCGATATAGTGATGGATTAGATGAGTATGTTTTGATTTATGACCTGCCAGTCCTTTCGTTGGAAGACTATTACGATTACATTGAGATATTTATCTCGGAAGAGAGAATGCGCTCTAACGTGGAATCTTCTGAGCCTTCTGATAGTTTGAAAAAACTCATGGAAATGAGTCAGAATGGCACATTGAAGGAAGAATTTTACCGAATGGATGAGATGAAAGTTTCTCGATAAATAGCCTGCAAGAACTTCATGATAGTTCATCTGATAAAGAACAACTTTTACTGATACGAATAATAAAAACGTTTTTTACTTGTGTATTTAAATAGGATTCCTATATTTGTAGGACAGAAACCCTAAATTTAGATGCCATGAAAAAGATAGTTATATTATTTGTATCATTTTTTTTAATGATCGCTTATGTGGCAAATGCCCAGTCAAGTAGAAAGCCTGTTGTAAAAAAACAAGGAGGAGACAATACTGTATATGTAGCTGTAGATAAGATTGCTTCATTCCCTGGTGGATTGAAAAGCATGGTGGAGTATATGGAAGGAGAGTTGATCTATCCAGAAGATGCTCAGAGTCGGAATGTACAAGGACGTGTGATAGTTACATTTGTTATAAATAAGGACGGTACAATTCAGGACGTAAACGTGCAGAAGAGTGTAGATCCAAGTCTGGATTCAGAAGCAATACGTATGGTGAAATCAATGCCTAAATGGACACCGGCAGAACGAGATGGTAAGGTGGTCCGCAGTCGCTACACGTTACCTGTATTATTTAAGTTGAAATAATAGAATCGTACACGATACAATTAGGTGAGGGTTTTACACTTGTTCAAATGTTATATGAAGTGGAAAACCCTCATTTTGTGCCATTTGAGTTGCCTTTTCTGTTTTGGTGACCGCCATGTCGTATGAGTAAATACCCACAACGGCCTGTCCTTCCTGATCCACTTTGATGGTTAATGTCTGAGCTTCTTCGGTGGATTTGTGGAAGACCAATACCAGTACTTCTATTACGAAATCAAAAGTAGTAAAGTTGTCGTTATGGAAAATCACTTTATATTGGTGAGGTTCCTTTAAACTTGTATGAGTGTATTCTTTTACCGCGTTTTGTCCTTCCGCCATAGTATAAATAAATAGGGGGAACCTGTTAGTTCCCCAAATTCTTTTCAGCTAATTTTTTTTGCCAATTCCATGCCGATAGCAGGGTATCCTCTAAACTTGTTTCAGCCTTCCATCCAAGTTCTTTATTGGCATACGAAGTGTCTGCCCATACTTTCTCAATATCACCAGCTCTGCGAGGGGCAATCTTGTATGGAACTTTCACACCGGTTGCTTTTTCGAATGTACGGATGATCTCCAAAACAGAAACACCCTCACCTGTTCCAAGGTTAAATATTTCGATATTCTTTTTGTTTTGTCCTTCAACCATTCTGTTCAGAGCAACAACATGAGCCTTTGCCAGATCCACAACATTGATATAATCACGAATACAGCTTCCGTCAGGTGTGTTGTAGTCATCTCCAAAGACACTAAGTTCTTTGCGGATGCCAGCTGCAGTCTGTGTGATATAAGGCAGCAGGTTATTAGGAATACCATTCGGCAATTCACCTATTTCAGCACTTGGATGAGCTCCGATAGGATTAAAATACCGTAACAGTATCGCATTTAAGTCTTTATTTGCAAATGCAGCATCTTGAAGGATAGTCTCGCACATCTGTTTGGTACTGCCGTATGGAGAAGAGGCAGGTTTGATAGGTGTTTGCTCTGTAACAGGCAAGACGTCTGCTTGTCCATACACGGTACATGAGGATGAGAAGACTATGTTTTTGATGTTGAACTTAGCCATTAGTTGCAACAAGTTAATCAGAGACAAGATGTTATTTCTGTAGTATAACAATGGATTGTTAACAGATTCTCCTACTGATTTTGATGCAGCGAAATGAGCGATGGCAACTATCTCAGAATGTTTCTCTAAGAATCGTTCTAATGAATTATAGTCTTTGCAATCAATGTTTTCGTAGGTTACAGGATGTCCGGTGATAGTCTTGATGCCCTCTAATACATTGATGTTAGAATTAGATAGGTTGTCGATTATGATTGGTTCGTAACCGGCATTGCAGAGTTCGACAACGGTGTGTGATCCGATATAACCAGTTCCACCTGTGACTAATATCTTTCCTTTTCCCATTATTCTTAAAATAATTTTGAAGGGTAAATCCCTGATTGAATTAATTGATGAATTTTAGCTACCACTGAAGGTCTATCCTCTTGATAGGTCACACCAAACCATTTGCATGGAGTATCAAGAACCTTGATAGTAGCTGTGTTAGATTGAATCAGTTTATTTACCATGGTTGGAATTCCATACTCTGCTTTGATATTATCGGCATTAGCTTGAAGGAATTCCTTAAAATCTTTGTTTGAGTGCTCAAAATAGTCAGGCGTGAATCCCCACATGTTCATTGAAACGGGTAGATTCTCGTCTATTGTTTTGTATTCACCGCTTTCTTGATCCTTAAATATAACAGTATCATTTTTGCGTTGTACCTCATAATGCTCTACTACAGTAGTTAGTTTTTTATTTGCATCTGTTTGGCATACTCCACGAGAGACGTGTCCGCTCTCAGATAATGTGTTACCCAATCGATATCCTACCATGCAGTAGTTATTTTTAGTGCCCGCCATTGAGTTAAGAGCATCCGCTAGAATCTGAAAACTCTCTTTGCCGTAAAAATCATCTGCATTAATTACTGCGAAAGGTTCGTTTATTGCTTTCTCACCCATCATGATAGCATGGTTTGTTCCCCATGGCTTAACACGATCCGCAGGAGCTTTGAAACCTGCAGGAAGGGAATCCAGTTCTTGAAAAACAACCTCTACGTCAATTGATTTATCGTATTTTGGGATGATTTTTTCTCTGAAATCGTTTTCAAAGGTGTGACGTATCACGAAGACAACTTTGCCAAAGCCGGCACGAATAGCATCGTATATGGAATAATCCATGATGGTTTCACCATTAGGTCCCAATCCATCCAACTGCTTGAGACCTCCGTAACGACTTCCCATACCAGCCGCTAATACTAATAATGTAGGTTTCATATTTATTGCAAAATTTATATCTATTTTATCTTACAAAAATAAAAGTAAAATTTGAATTATCTGTTACGAATAACCTATTTTGAATAGGTATGTGTAAAAATGTTCATAAAAAGATGTTAAAATATAAATTCGAATTATTTTAAATTAATGTTTCTTTTTTGTTTTTAATATAAGTCTTTCCTATATTTGTGAAACAATCGATTATCGATAGATTTATTCCCGATATGTGAACTTAAAATTGTATTAGTATGAAGAGAATAATTTTCTTAATTACTTTCTTAGGAATGATGAGTTGTGCGTTTGGCAAGCCTGCGAAAAGGCCGGAGACTCCTAATTATAAGAAAGGTATTGAGTATCTAGAGCAAAAAGATTATAGCAACGCTTATGAGTCTTTTTATAAGGATGTAAAGGAGAATCCGAAGAGTGGATATTCACACTATTGGATGGGGTATATTCTTGCAAGATATAATGAGTATGGTAGAGCCCTGAATATGATGGGAGAAGCTTTGAAATTCATTCCATCAGCGGATGTGCCATTCATTGAGTCTATTTATAACACACGTTCGTATATATACCTTGAGATGGAGGATACCGTCAAAGCACTTGCGGATTTAAATATGGGTATCAAGAAATGTCCAAGCTCCACAGTTTTATACGAAAAACGAGCAGATATTTATTTCTATCAATCCAACTATTCTCAGTCAGATGCTGATTATAAAAAGATATTATCGCTAAAACCAGGATCGGTAATTGCGTATATGGGTCTCGGACGAAACCTTTTAGAAAAGGAGAAATATGATGAAGCAATCAAACAATTCGATTACGCTGCTTCGTTAGACAACTCATATCCAGAAGCTTATGCATTTAAGGCAGCTGCTTATAAAAAACAAAAGAAATATGATGAAGCAACAGAAAACATCATCTCTGCTTTATTGCTTAATTCAGAACAGCGGAAGGCTGTTAATTTGATGCTGACTATGCCTGATGATGCATATCAGATGATGGCTTCGAAATTGAAAGTCCAAATGATGAAGAATCCAGAAGACGCTCATTGGCCATTCTATATCGGTGAGATATACGAGGTGAATAATGAATTTAAAACGGCTCTTCCGTATTATGATAAAGCTATATCAAAAGAGTTTTCTGCAGTGATCGCTCGTCGTTTTTATTACTGCTATAAAAAGTTAGGTCACGTCGAGAATGCAATGAAATACATTGATCTGGCATTAAAGTTGGATACAACAAATGTAGAAGACCTTGGATCGAAAGCTGGTCTCTATGCCGATATGTATAAGATGGATAAGGCAATGGAGGTGATCGACCAACTGGTTAAGAAAGCACCTGATAATAGTTATTCATATCGTAAACGTGCTGAGTTTAAAATTAAGATGAAACAGTATGAAGATGCGATAGAGGATCTTTCAATGGCCATAACGTTGTCTCCTTCTGCTATCCATGCATATTCAAGTCGTGGAAGATGTTATGAAAAACTTGGCAAAAAAGAGTTAGCAAAGAAGGATTTCAATAAATTACTTGAATTAGATCCAGATGGAAACACATCATCCCATGCTTATGTGTTATTATTCTTAGGTAAAAATGAAGAAGCGAAAGCAGCATTTAAAAAGATGATTGAAGATCCAGAATTAAATCAGGCTAGTTCGTATTATAACAATGCATGCTACTACTCATTGATAGGAGAGAAACAAGAAGCAATAAATTGTCTGAAGAAAGCACTTGAAAAAGGCTTTAGAAGCTTCCATCATATGGAAACCGATTGGGATTTGGATAATATTCGTGATATGCAGGAATACAAATCTTTGGTAAGTGAGTATAAAAAAATATTGGAACAAGAGATAAAAGAGCTGGATAAGATGAAATCACCAATTAACATTGATGAGCAATTGAAGGCGAAAGAAGAAGAACTTAACAGTAAGAAATAAATAGAATGACAAGACAACAGATGTTCAGATTGGTTTTGATACCGCTTTTCAGTTTGCTATTTGTACAGGAAATACTCGCAGGAAAGGGAGGTAAACAAGAAGATAGTAAACAAGAGTCATATTATGTTACATTAGCGACTCAGGCAATTGCTAGTAGTGATTTCTCTACAGCATACGGATACCTAAATGAAGCATTAGCAGAAAATCCGAAGGATCCTCATGCTTATGTGTATATGACAATTGTAATGAATAGCACGAATGAATATGATAAAGTGGATTCGTATGCTCTTCAGGGATTGAAGTATTTAGGAAAGGATGAGAAGGAATATCGAGATCAATGTTACATATCCATGTATTATGCGGCGTTAGCCCGAAGAGATACTGTTAAGGCTTTGTCGAGATTGCAAGAAGGTTTAAAATCAAAACCTGGATCTCCAGAGCAGTTTTATGGACTTAGGGGGCAGCTTCTTATGAGCATGGATAAATATAAGGAGGCGAAAGTTGATTTTGAGAAAGCTATATCGTTGTCATCCGAAGATATAGGAGCATATCTAGGGTTAGGTGCCTGTGAATATGAATTAGGAAACTATGAAGCAGCATTAGAGGTGGCGAATAAAGCATTGCAGTCTAATTACAATGAGGCAGCCTTGTATATGATAAGGGTGCAGAGTTTGATAAAACTTAATAGGAAAGAAGAGACAATTAATGATTTGATGAGTATTCTATATCTGAAAAATGATCTTTCATGGTTTCAGGGATTATATGGAATGATAAAGAGTGATGTATCATATCAGAAAATGGTTCCTTCTTTGAAGATCTTCTCTAACCGTTTCCCTAACGAATATATCTGGCCTTATGCTTTAGGGTGTGTGTATAATTGTCATCAGGAGAAGAATAAAGCATTGGAGCATTATCTCCAAGCGTATAAAATCGCAGTAAATACTGCTCTTTTGAAAATTACATTGGAACGATATCTCCAAGCGTATAAAATCGCAGTCGGGAATAATGATATCGCAAATAGCATAGCTCATTTTGCCCTTATGAATGAGGATTTTGACGAGGCAAAAAATTATCTTGAGATGTCTCTTGCCATTGATTCAACAGATGAGATGTCTCGTTATATGTATATTGGTACATTGATACAAGAACGATCTCTGGATAAAGCTAAGTCTTTGATAGAAAAAGAGTTGAAGAAAAATTCTAAGAATGCATCCATGTATGATATAAGAGGATTTTTGAAATGGTCAATGCGTGATTTTAAGGGAGCAAAGGAGGATTACCTGAAGGCGGCTGAGTATGATAGCACAGGGAAGAAGTATTATTTTTATATCGCTGAAAATGCTAGAAGAGAAGGTGACAATGAGACCGCCTCTATCTATTTCAAACATCTTATAGAGGATAAAAATTTAGACGAAAATGACACATCTCGAATCTATTTCGCTTATTTATATTTTAATGAGGAAGCAAAGGCGATTGCTTCGCTCAATCGATATATGAGAGAAACACCTGAGAACACTTGCGATATGTTTTATGAGCTTGCTTGCTTTTATAGTATAAAGGGAGATAAGAAATTAGCATTAGAATATCTTGAAAAATCATTTGAGGCGGGGAATCGTTCAATGAATCATATCAGTTTTGATTCTGATATGGATTTGATTCGTGACACACCTGAGTTTAAGGCTCTGTTTGCTAAGTATAGAGACCTTGGTGAGGCTGAGAGAAAAGAACGGAAGAGTATATACGAGTTAGGCTTTGCAAAGGTGGATGATGGTATCATATCTCGACAGGACAAAACGTATGTGATGTATTTTGTTGATGAAGATGCTGAGTTCCCTGGTGGTCTGGATGCATTATTGGAATTCATATATAAAAATTTCAAAATGCCTGAAGATGTTGAAAAAAACATTAGTTCGAAGGAAGAGGTACAAACCATTGTTTCATTTAATGTAGAGAAAGATGGTTCTATTTCAAATATTAAAATAGATGAAAGTTACTCTCCTACAGTGGATGCAGAAGTTATTCGTGTGATGAATATGATGCCTAAGTGGGTTCCTGCAAAATACAAAGGTAAGAATACAACATCGCGATATAAATTGCCATTTAATTTAAAATGATTTATAAGATAAAGAACAAGGTAGAATTAAGTTGAAGGAAATTTGAAAGGTATTTTAGGGGATCAAATGGGGTTTTATATAGAATGATAGAAAGAAATACATTAAATATTTGTAATTTTTTAAAATAAAATTTTGTTTTTTCCGAAAAAATAAATACATTTGACCGATTTCGTTTTAATTGAATGATATTTTAAAAATAAGGAGATTGAGTATGGAAGAAGAGAAAAAGAGGATGGAACCGGATAAGCGAGATCAGGAGATTGTTTATTCGAAAGCCTTGAAGGCAGGGAAGCGCATCTATTATTTGGATGTAAAGCGTAATAGAAAGGATGAATTGTTCTTAGCTATTACGGAGAGTAAAAAGAAATTTGTTGGGGATGAATCCCAGGTATCCTTTGAAAAACACAAGATTTTCTTGTACAGAGAAGATTTTGAAAAGTTTAGAGCAGGGATGGATGAAGTGATTAACTACATTAAGAATGCAGAGAATGGGGTAGTCACAGAACCTAAGAAGGAGGAAGAATCTTCATCAAGTCGTTTTGAAATTGATTTTGGATGATAAATAGATAATATAGCAGATAGAGAAGGAGAGGTTGTAGTACTTCTCCTTTTTTGTTGTTGTATAGTTTTAGTTGATTAATGAAAACACTAAACTGATAGGTCCGATTATCATTAGTAGTGTACCTGTAATCTTATTAACAAGGTACAATCTACGGACATTGAACTTCCCTCTGAAGAAATCTACGATGGTAACCATGAATGTCCACCAGATAGCAGCCCCCAACATGATAAACACGACGCTAAGTATGTTCCAAGGGAAACTTATATCATCATTGATATAGTGAAATTTTGCAAATAAAAAGATAAACAGGAATATGACAAGAGGATTGGTAATTGTAAGTCCGAAGGAGGTGAAAAAGTCCGTCTTGGTACTGTCACTATTCCCTTCATCCATTTTTTTTAGTTTTTTTCTTGGATCGTCACGGAACGTATATAATCCAAAAAAGAAAACAGCTATAGTTCCAATGACTTGAAGAAATGTTTGATGAAGCTCTATAAAGTCAACCACCATAGACATACTGAACACTGCAATGCAGGCATACAATAAATCGGATGCAGAAGCGCCTAATGCTGTGGCGATTCCTCTCCTTCTTCCTCCATTTAATGTTCGTTGAATACACAATATGCCGATAGGGCCAATCGGTGCTGACACGATTGCTCCAATAATTAATCCTTTTATGAATAATGTCAGCATCTTTCTTGTTCTTATTCTTTATTGATTAAAACTGTAGCATATGCGGCGATTCCCTCTTTCCTTCCAACAAATCCAAGTTTCTCTGTTGTGGTGGCTTTGATGCTTATCTGTTCTCTATCGATTTCCATAACCTTAGATAAACATTCTTCCATCTTTTCGATATATGGACTTAGTTTTGGGGCTTGTGCACATATTATTGAATCAATGTTCCCGATACTGTATCCTTTGGATTTTATGAGTTTAATCGTTTCTTTTAGTAAGATTTTACTATCTATATTTTTAAAATCGTTGGATGTATCAGGGAAGTGGTATCCGATATCACGCATATGTGCTGCGCCCAAGAGTGCGTCACATATTGCATGAATAAGTACATCTGCATCTGAATGTCCTAATAATCCTTTGTCACTTGGTATTAATATACCACCTAACCATAATTCTCTATTTTCTGCAAATGCGTGAACATCAAATCCTTGTCCGACTCTAATATTCATTTTATAAAAAAATCAAAAATGATGGGGTTACATTTGGTGACCCCATCATTATATTATTCAGTTAATCTTTTTTTAGTCCTCTGATGTTTCTGCTTCGTTCGAACCAAACAATGTTTTGATTCCGCCTAAATCAAATCCAAGAGAGAATCTTAATGTTCTATCCAATGGATTGGTTTGTGCAATGGAAATCAAGTAAGCAGCATTCAATTCGAAAATCATCAAGTGGAATCCTGCACCTACAGAGAAGTATTTTCTGTTACCTTTATCTGCACTTTCGTTGAAGTAACCACCACGAACCATGAACTTACGGTTATATGAATATTCCAATCCCATTGATATGTTGAACTCTTTCAACTCTTCTTTGAAACCACCAGGTGCATCACCTAATGAACGGAAGATACCACCGATAGAACTGCACTCTTCATATTTACGTTTTGCTTCTTGATACTCCTCGTCTGTTTCATAGTTAGAACGAGAACCATAAGGAGTTGGAACCAACAATTTGTTCAAATCCAATGCAAAGCCCAAACGGTTAAAGTCATCGAACGCATATTCGAAGCTACCTCCGATTCGGAAATTGGTTGGGATGAATTGTTGAGAAGCATCTTTGTCGTATGACACCTTGTTACCTATGTTGGTAATAGCAACACCGAATCCTACGGTTGACTCATGCTCATTAATCTGAACAGGTTTACGATATGCGAAGGCGATATCAGCACCGAATGCCTTTGCTTTTGAGTAGTCATCTTCATCATTCATTCCATTGAATAAGTCTGAATAGATAAAACGCAAAGCAACACCGGCTGACCAATATTCAGACAAAAGCATAGAGAAACTTGCGTCAAAAGCCATTTCGTATGGTTGTGCTACTCCAAGATCTTGTGGATTGCCTGATGCATCACGTTCACCCGTCAAGTTGATTTTACCCATGTTGAAATAACGGAATGATGCTCCAATTGCTGTACGGTCAGTTGGTTTATAGAAACCTGCTAGATATACCAAGTCAATATCATCAACGATTTTTCTTAACCATGGAGTATATGATAATCCAACACCTCCACGACTTTGTGATAACGCATATTTAGCTGGATTCCAGTGTTGTGAATTATAATCAGGTGCTGTTGCAGCTCCAACATCTCCCATACCTCCGCCTACTGCATCAGGTGCTATTGAAAGGGAAGGAATAGCTGTCTGTAACGGATTGTAACTTTCTCCTCCTTCACCAGTCACGCTACCATTTTTATCTACGCTGACTGCTGTTGCGGTGGTGAAACTTGTAAATAGCAATGTTGCTAAGGTGATGACTTTAATTTTATTCTTTCTCATTTTAATATATATTTCAACGGATCTAAGTATTCTACTTATTCTGTCCGCAAAGTTACTAAATAGAAAACTAATTTAACAAATTTTTATTGTGGTAATATGATAATTTTTTTCGATTTACCCTTATATTTTTTATCATCTGTTTTGACTTCGGCTCTACCGATATAGCATCCAGGTGCAACACGATTTCCATTGGTGTTGCATAAATCCCATGTCCATGTCAATGTTCCGTCTGTTTTGGCCTGTATCTCCTCAGACTCATATACAATCTTACCATAGATGTCGTATAGTAGGAATCTAAAGGACTGTACAGTGAGCGGTTCGTTGTTTATCAACTGTAAACAGATATGGTCTTTGGCTGGATTTGGATAGGCGATCAACTCTGTAATCTCAATTTCATAGTTGTGATCAACAACAAAGTTTATGCTGCTTGTACTTGAATTATTTAACAAATCCCATATTTTGAGCGTGAGCGTGTATTCTCCATCTGGTAAATCATTTAGCTGATAGCATATCATTCCGTTATTATAACTGCCTTTTGAATAGGAGAAGTAGTTATTTAGGATGATTGGAGTGTTGCTTCCGCTGATTGTCAAAGTGATGTCATGTCCGATACCTACTCCTGAGGCATTGATACCATTCTCATCATATAATTTGGCAAAAAATACTGGGGATGAATTGACCGTTGAACCGGACACAAAACTTTCTGTGTTCATGAATAGTTGAAGAATTGGTCCATCTGTATCATCATCCATTACTTCACTGCTTCCTCCAATGATGAAGTCTTCATACGATCCTTGTGCTTCGTATTTATTTTCTTCATCATATGCGTAATAGGCTAGACGTCCTGTGCCATAATTATAGTTGATGTCTTTTGGTAATTTGAAACAGAAGGTATAATTGCCGTCAGTCACATCTACTTGTCCAGAGAAAAGGACATTCGGACGGTCTTTATATTCATGCCTGTTTTTTATGATATCTTCTTTCTCAGTATAGATATTTGCCTTTGTATATAACGTAACCTCTTTGTCATACAATGTAATGAACAGGGTGCCGTTAAAGTCATTCATTTTGTTATAATTTTTATCGGTTATATGACCGAACACTTGAATTTCTGAAAGTGCATTAAGTGTGTCGCGTTGTTGTCCTCCAATCTCAACAATTGAATCAGTTAAGACATGATTAGCTGGGTAATTAAGACGTAGCGCAGGATCTCCCAACAAATGGAACGCTAGCTTATTTGAGTCATTCTTTAACTGGCATTTGGATAGTCGAACTACATCGCCAATTCTTAGGGGCATGCTATCCATATCTCGCTCAAACAGATGAGTGAATAGGGCTTGATTGAGATTGTCATTCTTATTGTCAAAGACAACACGTGATGAACTGATGAGGGTTAAAGCACCTCCATTAGGGTTAAGAAGCAGATCTTCTCCTCCTGAATGATCCAAATCATCGTATTGTGAGAACTCGCAACTGGCGGTAAACCAGAATCCACAGTTTTTGTTGTAGATTGAACCTGCCTTGTTTTGCGTGAAGACATGTTCTGCAGAGAAACCGATCTTACTACTATGTCCGACGTAATTGAAGAACATGACACCGTTCTCAATCTCTTCTTCAATTATTCTTTCTACATCATAATAGCGACTACCATTTGATCCTGTGGTACGTGTATAGGCATCGAGATATATCTTTTTTACATCCATATCCGGATTGTATGTTTGAACTTTCTTGGCTACATTATCCGAATATTCACAGAATTTTTGATATGAATTGGATTCTTCGTTGTCATCAGCTAATAGGACAATTTTGTTTTTCCATTTTCCAAAATTATTGTTCTCCATGTGAGTTTTTATCTTGTTGATGACTCCGTTTAGCTGACTCATATTCTGGCATGGAATTCGTCCCACAGATATATCCATCGTGGCATTGCCTACTTTCCCTTTACTTATCTCATTATCTTCAAGGAAACAGAAATAGTCATCGGATGTATAGGATGAAGCAGCATCGGTAGAGCTTCCTCCTTGGTATGTGATGATATAGTTGTTTAGTTTTGTTCCGTTTAGTGCGGTCAGTACTCCTCTGTTATCATAACATCCGTCACCTATCAGAAGTAGATAGAAGGGTTGATGCCCATTTGCTTCATACAGCTTCTTCATATACCATCGGATGGCTGTCGGGTCAGGTGTACCTGATGAAAACTCGTTGTATATTTGCTCTGGAATGATAATATGCGTATCCATATTGTCATATTGAAAGTGAAGGGCGGCAATTTGCTGAGCTCCTTCTATAAAGTCGGGATGGGTAATGATAACCATATCAGCAGGGACACTGGCATGTAAATTTTGATTAGCCACTGTTCCGACATATTCTGCGGTGATATAATCAGGATTTAGTACGTTGACCGCAACATATTCGGTAGGTGTATTATCCTGCGGTGTGCATGAGAAAGTTAATACTGACCCTTTCAATTCTGTTTTTTCCAATACGGGAGATTGAGGATCCTTCAGGTTCCATATCTGGTGGTTGGAAGTACACCCATCTACATGAAAGATATATTCATCATCTGAGTAGATAGCTTTGGGATTTCTAAAGAAGAGTGTACTTGCACCATTCATGCTCAGTTTCCTATAGGTTGTAGCTATGATGCGTTCAACCGTAGCAAAATGGGCGTTGTTACTCCCATGATAGGTTAGGGAGATGCTTATCTGTCCATTGGACGGTTTGCATGTCTGCATTAATTGTCCCTCGTTGGCAATCACATGTTGTGAACATAAGGGAATAGAGATACTATTGTATAACACACTATCTCCAATGCGTGTTGTTGTATTAATCGTTGAACTGGAATTAGATGATCCTGTGCAGTTTAAATAGATAGTAGTTGTTTCTGTCGTATCAACATCAGGGAAATCTAATCTAAAGGTTGACGTATTCCCGGAAAGAATCTTATCTCCGTACCATTGCTTTCCAGAGGATATAAGGTTGAATTCTTCGACCTTACGGTATCTTATATCCATATAGTTATTGATATCCACAATGTTTTTTTCTCCTTCTGTCAATGCAGCTTCCTTTTTTGTAGAAATTCTTTTCTTCGTTCCTACATTATCGGTTACAAAATAGTAGCCAAAGACTGAATAGGGATTAATTGTGAAATCATAGCATGTCTTCTTGCGGTTGTTATTGTAGCCCCATTTAATAGGACCTTGCGCATAGAAAAGGAAGTAATTATAGCCTTCGTATAAAGGGACTTCATTCAAATCATCTATTTTAGGTGAACTGAAATCTTCGCTAAGCATACTACCTCCGTATCCAAACACCCTGATTTCGGATGGATTAGTGAAACCCATCTGAGCAAGTTGCTCGAATGTTAATTTACATATTCCAGATTCCTTCACACGAATCTTTACCCATGTACCTGATGCTAATACAGAGTTGCTGTTGAATTCGTATGCATAGGATTGCATGGAAGAAAAACACCCTATTAAAATGGCAATAACTAGAAATTTAATCCTATTCATAGTGTTAATTTTGTTTAATTAATGTTACAGTTAACAAACGGAGAAGTCTATCATTTTATTGTGCTCGATATATCCCTCCAGATGATCGCCTATTTTTACAGGGCCAACTCCCACCGGGGTTCCTGTGAATATAATATCTCCTGTCTTTAGCGTAAAGAATTGACTAATATAGGCTATTATATCGTTAACTTTGAATATCATATCTTTTGTGTTTCCACGTTGAACTTCTTCTCCATTTATATTTAATGAGAAATTTAGATTGTTTATGTCAACTTCTTCTTTGGGGAGGAAGTTGCTGATAGGTGCGGAGTTATCAAACCCTTTGCATATCTCCCAAGGGGCTCCTTTGGCTTTGAACTCATTTTGTAAATCTCTGGCAGTGAAATCAATGCCCAAACCAATAGCATCATAATAACGATCTGCAAACTTGGCAGAGATGTTTTTACCCATCTTGGAAATGCGAAGGATAATCTCTGTCTCGTACTCTATGCGATTGGAAAAGTTGGGGAGATAAAATGGTTTATTGTCCCGAACAAGTGCTGTTTCGGGTTTCATAAATATAACAGGATGTTCTGGTATGTTTATGCGATTAAGTTCTTTATTATGTTCGGCGTAATTCCAGCCTACTGCTATTATCTTCATATACTATATGTTTTACCTTTGTAATTATATATATCATCCACAAATTTACAATTATTTAAACATATAATAGCGATAAGGACTGTATATTTACATATAGAGTGGTTTAATTTTTTTGTATAATTCTGTTGAGTTGAGGGCCTGATGCTGTTCTAATCCTATTTCCCACGGATTAAAGTGAAGTGTCCTCTGTATTGTTGGTCTATCTCAGGCACATTTACAACATACCAATAATCGGTGGATGGCATTGGATTTCCATTGTACTCTCCATTCCAGCCTTCATCTGTTCCGACTCCATCAAAGATTTTTTTGCCAAATCTGTCGTACAATTGGTAGCTGGATCTTTCATATTTATCTAGATTGACGACCTTCCAGTTGCCATTTTCAGCGATGAAGTATTCTGGGATATAAAGGTCGTAAGCGGGTACGTCTAGTACATAGGTTGAAGAGCATCCTATCTCATCGGAGGCAGTTATAGTATATGTTTTGCCGTGAATAATATTTGTCAGAATGGTTGACGTCGATCGTGCTTGTCCGTTACCATAATCAATGTAGATAGGGGAGTGATCGGCTTCTATATTAATACGATAACTATTCTGTGTGAGCTCTTCGCACGACAGAATAATTGGTGGATTATAGACAGTCACGGTAGCTTTGGCAATGTCTTGACATTCTCCATTCTTGACAATCACTTGATAACCCGTGTTTTTCTCTGGTGATGTCTTGTATGATACATCTTGACAGATAACACTGTCAGCATTTTCTTGTGTCCAGATGATGTCCGTATATTCAGTTATTCCATTTATAGTTAATTCCAGAGAATCTCCTTTGCAGATCTTTTTGTCATCCAAGTCAATGTCAACGGGTTGATGAACGGTCACCGTTGTATATATCGGTGAAATGGAACAGCCATTCTCCGAGGTTTTTGATATGCGGTATTCTGATGTGATGACGGGGGAGACCGTTATCTCCTCTGTGCCAGTTGCGATGGTCTTATATTGGTTTGTTCGTTCGCTTTTTTCTTCCCACACCATTGTTTCTGGATGATTGACCGTTGTTTTGAGTTGTACTGATTCTCCAGCACAGATTACTTCGTCAGGAATAGCCTCAATGGTAGTATCTTCATCTATCACGATGGTGGTATAGGCTTCTTGCATAGGACAATACTTCATGGTATATTCCAGCTTGTATTCGGTAGGAACTATCGGTGATACCGTTAGACTTGTTTCTCCATCGATGTAATGTGAGAAGTTCGGTTCATCTTTTTTTCGTATATACCATGAGATGCTTGATGGGTTAGTTGTAAACTGAGGAAGTAGTGTGGCTTCTCCCTTAGGACAGATTGTTATTTTCTCTGGTAATTCAACCGATGCTTTCTTTTCAACCTCGATATGTTCAACTGAAGAAGTGGTTTCAGTGCACACTAAGCTGCCGGTTGATATGACTCTATAGCTGGCAGATTTCTCTGCAGTGATGCTTAGTTCGTCACCTCCCTGTGACTGAATCGTTCTGAACTCTTCTTCATTGTCATCTTTTCCCTGCCAGCAAATCGCTTTCGAGTTGGATGATTTTGCCCTTAGGGTTATCTCATCCCCTTCGCAGACTCCTGACTGAGTGATTGATAGAGAGACAACGGGTTGTTCCTCATACTCAACGGGGAACTCCTTTTTGTAGGCAGAACACTTTCCATTCTGAATGGTGAATTGATATGTGGTTGACTGCGTTGGTGTATCAGATAGTGATAGTGAGGATGTTGATAGGACTTCACCGCCTTTACTCCAAGAGAATGCGCGTTCCTCTGTCGTGATTACACTCGCATTTAGTTGTATTGTTGTGCCTTCGCAGATGATTGTTGGTATAGGATCGAAGGTTACATCGGCGAGTTGATCAACATGAACCAATACGCTATTGGAAAAAGTCTTTGGACAAATGTTGGATGGTGAACTGTAACCAATGCGATAGTAGGTGTCCTCTAACGGAACGACAACGTTTCCTGAATAGGGTGTAAATGAGTGGAATACGTTGTTATCGTGGGATTCCTCCCATATAATATTATCGTCTTGCTGTAGGTTGGTTGAGAGGGTTACATTTTCTCCTCCACAGATACTATCTTCGCTTACACTTACTATTGGATCAACTGTTTTATCGACGTCAATGGTTAGTGTTTTTTTGATTGGTGGACAATACTGACCGTATAATGTAAACTCATAGTTGGATGCTTCGGTAATAATATCTGTTGTTTCCAATTGCGTGGAGGAGATGATTTGATCATTTTTTGTCCACGTAAATGAATGAATAGACGGATCTATCGTGGCAGAGGCCTTCAAGGTGACAGGTGCGCCTTTGCAGACAATTGTAGAAGGTGTTTCTACAGATAAGTCTTCTATTATCTTTTCCACCTTTACTTCAATAGGGGAGGAGACATCGGATGCACACATGGTGGCTGAAGTGTTTCTTGCCCTGTATATAACATCCTTTTGGGGCATTATTTTTAATGAAAGCTTTTCTTTTGTTACGTTATCAGGATATGAAACCTCTTCTGTCATAGCATCAGTAGGGGTAAGATCCTCGTATGTAACATTATCATAACTTTGTTGAAATACGATGGAGGAATTAGGATCATATTCTGCCGTCAATATCACTACCTCACCTTCACAGATATGGTCTTTGTCTATATCTATGTTAATATCTTGTCGCGTATAAACTGCTATGTGTATGCTATCTGATACAGGAGGACACACCTCACCAAAGACGGTTATTTTGTAGGATGTCTCTTTCCGTGGTTTCTCTGAAAAAATGAGGCCCTTTATATCCTTTAATGTATCGTTGTTAGCAAACCAGGTGTATGAGTTGATTGTAGGGTCTGATGTCACATGAGCGGCTATAGATATCTCTGCACCATCGCAGATTGCTTCGGGTAGCTGGTCGATACTTACTTCTGCTTTTTTCTCCACGTATGCATAGACCGACTCGGAATAGACTTCAGGACATATATCTCCCTTCGTTTTAACTCTGAAGTGGGTGGATTCTGTTAATTTCTCCGTATGAGATTCATCATTAAATGTTGTCTCCACAAAGGTTGGTGAAGCATCTGTCGCATACTCCCATACTAATGGAATATCATGATTATTACGTGATACGCTGAGTGTTGTTTCTTCTCCTTCACATATACTATCCTTTGCTATGTTCAGGATGAGTGGTTCTGACTTCTCAACGATTGTTTTTACAGTGTCTTTTACCGCTGAGCAGATTTCATCGGCTACAACGAAAACATAGATGGTGGTATCTTGCGGTGTGTCAACAAGTTGCATTTCGGTAGTGGAGAGCGTATCTCCGTTCCGTAACCATGCAAAACGATTGTTTGCAGGGAAGTGACCAGAGGCATCCAATTGTACAGTGGAGCCTTCACATATTTTCTCTGGAATGTCCTTCAACGAGATGTCTGCTTTTTTCCTGACATTAACAGTTAACACATCCGAATTGACCCACGAGCAAAATTCTGAATCGCGTGTTTTGATACGGTAATAGTATGTCTTTTCTTCTCCGACGGCTCCATCCATGATTGAGACAGAATCAGAAAGGATATAAGGTTGATTATGATAAAATCCTATGGTATCATAGCCGTTTACTCTTTCGTAATTGATTCCGTCATCGGATCTTTCCAGTAAGGCATATCCAGAATGCATTGGATAATTATCGATTGAGGTGAATGTGATTTTATCACCTTCGCAGATTTGATTGGCATCAACGGTTAGTCCAGGTTCCAAATCATATATGTTCACCGTAAAAATGATTGAATCTGACTGACAATCCTCGTTCCATGCAAGAAATAGAACTTGCGTGGTATCGTATAGTTCTGTAAAGAAACGCTCATCTTTTGCATCAGGGACAAGGGTCCATTCTTGGTCATGTATATTTTTCACATACCAGTGAAGACTATCAATATAGACTTCATTGCCCGACCTCTGTTTTACTGCAAAAGATACGGATGGATTGTTATGACAATTATTGTAAGTGGCCGTTTTCCCATCTTGATGAACATCTATAGATGTGTTCTTAATAATGAAATAATCAGGCTTCTTGCACTTCTCTTTGCAAACAATAGCAACGGTATCTGTGACACAGAAGAAATTATTACATGGATCGTCTGGATGATTAAACATCTCAACCTCATGCACTTCCTCGGTTGTTCTTGCTATTATGACGCGAAAGTAATAGGTGACATCTCCTATGAGATCATAGTCTCTTTTCTTATTAAATCCTTGTGAAGCGTCCCAACGCCACCAGTACCCCCCCGTAGTGGTAAACTCCCACCACTCTACGTGTTCTATATCGTCCCATCCGCTAGGAGACAATGTGAAATAATGTGTCTCGTTGGGATCATCACAGTTGTCAAGGTATAAGACTTTTCTATTTACATCACCGTCAATACCTAATTTGGCGACAGGAGCAACCTCTTCCTCGTATTTAAGAGAGGCAATCGTACTGGATATTGAAAAATACGTACACCCGTTTGATGGAACACCCGTTTTGCCGATATATTCTGCTTCTTTCTTGGCATCTTTAAGGTAATCCGCACCTGTGATGATTAGTCTATATATCTCATTGGATGTGGTCGCATTTATTGTACGTGTCATGGAGGTGGCATTCTGACCGCTTTCTTTGGTTAGATTTTCCCATGTCAGTCCGTCATCCTTAGAGGCTTGCCATAGGAAATAAGTAGAAGTATAAATTTCACGCCATGCAGTCAGGATATCTATATTGGAAATACTATATACCGCCCTATTCTCACATTCATTTTTCATCATATCATAATAAATAGAGAGCTTACTATCAATGATTGGTTCTTCGATTTCAACGTCATCCAGACGATAAAGAGTTATATCATCAAGTACAAAGTCGTTTCCAATTCCTGATTTACAGTTGTTTAGAACCTGAAGCCGTAGGACATCCCCTGCGTCAGCCTCAAATTCAAGGCTATACTCTCCCCATTCCTTTTCTATGTGGGTATATATCCCATCGGGGTTGAGGTTATCACTGTCATTAAACGACCATAAAGGCAGATTACCTGTATCCAGACTTTCAATCGTAACAGGATTATCAGGGTCTTTGATATTGAGAATGTTTAATGTCAGATTAGAAAGTAATAAATCACTATAGGTTGAAAAAGAAACACATGCGGCATAAATACTAAACTTGTATTTCGTTCTTGGGGGACAGACATCTATCTTGATTTCCTGCTCATATATCGGTTCTTTATTTCCTTTGCTTCCAACATTCACAATCAGCATGGCTCCATCTTTGTTTCTTGTATGGTCTCCTCCCGCTGTGAAATTATTGGATACATTAGGGTTACAATCTTTTTTCCTGATAAATGACCACCATGTACTATTTGCAATACCATACATGCCATCATATATCCATGAACAAGCATCAAAATCATGATTGGGTACTGTCATGGATGGATCGGGGAAATCTTTGATGACAGAATCTTCCACTACTCCAAAATCTTCACGCCAGTATATATTCCAATTGTCTGCATAGCATGATAATGCTGCCAAAATGAATAATATAAAGCTATATAGTTTATGCATCATGTTGTTTATAATCTCGATTTGAGGACGTTTATATAAATGTATGTGGTCAATGAATGGGCAAATATATGTTTTTTTATGAAATATATTGTATGAAAGCGCAAAAAAAGAGGGCATATCAATTATGATACACCCTCTTCCTGCAAGTTAGTATTTTACTTCTTTTTGAGTAATACATTCATGAATTCATCACCTTCCAATGTGCCGTATATTCCTTTCTTTGCAGATTCCTCATCATATTGTTGAACCTCGTCGGCTTCGATGCCTGGGTAGTAGATTAGGAACGGAATAGGTGCTGAGATATGTGTCTTTAAGCGACATGGGGTTGGATGATCCGGTAGTATAGCGATTGTGACTGGTTCAGTCCATTTAGACACCTCTTCGAAAATCGGTTTTACTACACGGTTCTCCAGATATTCCACCGTTTTTAGTTTCAGTTCCACATTTCCCTCATGACCAGCTTCATCGCTTGCTTCGATATGTAGATAGACAAAATCATTTTCTTTTAGAGCATCGATAGCAGCTTGGGCTTTTCCTTCGTAGTTCGTGTCATATAATCCTGTAGCACCTTCAACCTCAATGGATTTTAGACCGGCATATACACCGATTCCCTTGATTAGATCTACGGCAGAGATCACTGCACCGTTCTTCAATCCGTATAACTGCATCAAGGTTTTCATGTTTGGTTTATAGCCTGCTGACCATGGCCAGATACTGTTGGCAGGGTCTTTCCCTTCGGCAACACGTTTTTTATTTACAGGATGTTCGGGCAGTATCTCCATTGATTTGAGGATCAACTCATTCAATAGTTTAGCTGTCGATTCTGCTTCCGGACATGCAGCTTTTACCAATACATCTTTATAGGGAGTGCCTGGTACATCATGAGGCGGTGTACACAGAACATGTTTATTACCATGCTTAATTTTCAGTAGATGACGGTATGACACGCCTGGAAAGAAACGAACATCCTTGTTTCCTAATTTCTCATTTAAATACTCAATAAGCTGATAGGCTTCTTCATTGCTGATGTGTCCCGCAGAGTGATTCTTGATTTTATCATCTTGGATGCAGATGATGTTGCAACGCATAGCCATCTCGTCAGGCTCTATATCTACGCCCATGCTGGCAGCTTCGAGTGAACCTCTACCTTCGAACACCTTTGCCACATCATATCCCATAACTGTCAGATTAGCTATTTCACTACCAGGGTGGAATCCTTCAGGTACAGTGGCAAGTAGTCCGTTTCGGCCCATCTTAGCCAGTTTATCCATCGTCGGGGTTTTTGCTGCTTGCAAAATGGTTTTGTTTCCAAGAGAAGGGATTGGCTCATCTGCCATACCATCTCCTAATATTATCAGATATTTCATGTGTCTAACGTTTATAATAACTTACAAAGTTAATGAAAATATTCTTTTGCGATTGAATTATTATTAGGTTATTTGTATTTTTGTAAAAAAAAGATATGAAATACATTGGTGCTCATGTAAGTAGTTCGGGTGGGGTTGAAAATGCTCCATTGAATGCGTCGCAGATTGGGGCGACAACCTTTGCTTTATTTACAAAGAATCAGCGTCAGTGGCATGCTTTGCCACTCTCAGAACAGAGTATAACATTATTCAAGGAGAATTGCGAGAAACTGGCTTTCCGGTTGGATAAGATATTACCTCATGATAGTTATTTGATTAATCTAGGTCACCCACAGAAGGATGGACTAGAAAAGTCTCGTGCTTCGTTCTTGGAAGAGATGCAACGATGCGAACAGTTAGGCCTCCGATTGTTGAATTTTCACCCAGGCAGTTCTTTGAAGGAGATTTCTACGGAGGAGTGTTTGAAACGTATTGCTGAGTCCATCAATATCACATTGGATAAAACACAGGGTGTTTGTGCAGTGATTGAGAATACGGCCGGACAAGGCAGTAATGTCGGAAACCGATTCGAGGAACTGAAGTATATCATTGACCTTGTGGAAGATAAAGATAGAGTGGGTGTCTGCATCGATACTTGTCATGCTTTCGCTGCAGGTTATGATCTGATGACAGAAGATGCTTTTCAGCAAACAATGAAGACATTTGACGAAGTGGTTGGATTCTCCTATTTACGAGGCATGCATATCAATGATTCTAAGAAAGGTGTAGGTTCAAAGGTGGACCGTCATGAATGTATTGGAGAGGGTGAAATAGGGGTGGATGCCTTCCGTTTTATTATGCAGGATCCTCGATTCGATGAGATACCGCTCATCTTGGAGACTCCTGATGAGACACGTTGGAAACAAGAGATTGAGATGCTTATGTCTTTTTGCAAATAAGTAATTATACATTTATACAACAAGGGTGTATCAAAATGTAGGAATTCATGCTCCTAATTATGATACACCCTTCATATATGCTTATTGATTAAGGTGGGGTCTATAAATCCATTTTCACCTTATATAAATTTCTCAGCAAAATCTTTCGATATATAGTTGTCTAATGTTGTGCAGACATAGGATGAAAACTCAATGGCATAATTGATGATTCTGTCCCACTTCTCTTGAGAAATACCGCTGATGAGTTCTTCACGAGTGATATTCTCCTTTATGAGTCCAAAGATGATACCAGCATTAAAGTTGTCGCCTGCACCGACCGTACTTTTAGGTACAATTGTCTTGCTTGCATACTGTTTATCTAGATTATTAGGACCAAAGAGACGAGCACCCTTTTCTCCCATTGTGTAGATAAAGTTTTTAGAGTAAAAACTGATATGGTCTTTATAGATTTGCGGAGGATCATCTTCGCCATAGATATTCATGAAATCTTCCTCAGATCCTTTGATGATATCTGCATACTCGAAGTTGTCCAGGATAGTCGGCATCAAGTGACCTACATCATTGATATGGGATTTTCGGAAGTTAACATCGTAATAGATGATAGCTCTTCGTTCTTGCGCGAAGTTTAAGAGGTCAACGAGACGATCATGTAGAACTGGATTCAGTGCGAAATAAGAACCGATGATAATGATATCATCCGGGTCGATTCTTGGCATAATATAATCCAGACGATCAGCAGGATAATCTTTGTAGAAAAGATAATCAGCATTTTGTTTCTCGTCTAAGAACGCAAGCGCAAGAGGTGTTTTGCCTCTATCGTAGGAATAAATATATTTTGTTTCTATCTGATTCTCATCCAAGAAACTCTTAATGATTTCTCCGATTCGGTCATCTCCAATTTCACTGATGAAAATGGGTTGCATATTAAGTCTTCCAAGGGAGATCAGCGCATTATATACGGATCCACCTGGTTTTGCACTGATGGGTTGGTTGTCCTTGAAAATAATATCAAAAACTGTCTCGCCGACACCAATAATTTTTCGCATATTATTTGTAATTAAGTTCGTCCGCAATTAGTTTATTTAATACTCCCTTCCAAACAGCTGGAGAAGGTTCTTCTTTAATGTTTCCGCCGACAATGACAAGTTCGCCAAGACTTGAATAAGCAAAGACACCTGCATTGTTTATACCTTCTATGTCTGAGTTTAATTTCTTGTGCCAATCAATGCCCCAAGTCTTTCCACTATCGTAAGAAGCGTAACATTCACTTGAATAGGTGCCATCTTTCAGTTTCCCGCCTACTATTCCTAATGTCTTATCGTAGATATAGACCATTGGGTTTGTCAAGTAAGGGATGGTGGTGCCTGATGATACAAGCTGTAACAAGTTGCCACTATAATCCAATGTCCAGATTGTACCTTTGTCTTTTTGTGTAGCATAGATATACCCTAGCTGCGTAAAGCCTGAATTTGCGGTAAATGTCGTGATGTTTTCTACTGAAAAATCACTTGGCAACTCATTCTTAACGCAAAAATCGGTACTGTCTTTATATAGCGTATAAAGTTTATTGTCTGCTATTGCCCACAACTTATTATCCAGTTCGAATAGAAGTCGATCAACCTTGACAGATAGAGATCGCTGCTTGAAGTTGAGTTTCGTAGTAGGAGAGGTGTAGATGACACCCTCTTCATCCTGAATCCATAATGTGTCAGAGAACAATGCCAATGTCTCCCACTGATACTTCTTCTTATCAAGTTTTTTCATTGTCCAATCATTTTCTTTTGTGGAGACGAACTGATAATTCTCTCCAGCGGAGGTCCGACAGAACCATTGATATTGATTATTATAGACAATGGATTTTTGTGATACGACAGGAGATGTAAGATTAATGTCTCCTATTTTCTTCCATGTGAAAGCGTTCACATCATATTTGTGGACTCTTGCTTCGAAAAGATATGTCTTAGTTTGTGTTCCGTCTTCTGATGTAGAGAACAGATAAAAAGGTTTTGAAATATCAATAGCTGATCCATTTTTGAAAGGCATCCATGCTGAAACTGCATCGTATCTGTAATAGAACGTTGGAGATGAGGTATAACCATAGAAATATACCTTGACCTTCGACAGGTCGATACCATACGTCAACGAATCATAGTTGTAAATAAGAGCTTCCGTATCATTGATGACAAATTGTGGGGATGATATATTCATAAAGACAACAGAACGGACTCTTGGGTCATCTTGATTCAACAATAGATCCTTTTTTTCGTCATCACCACATGACACATTGAGAATAGAGGTACAAATAATCAGTAAATATATTATTTTCTTTAGAGACATACCTATTAAGTTAATATTTGAACGATCGTTTTTATTATGCGCAAAAATACTAAATATCTTTATTTTTCGCAAGAATTATGGTTTAGGATAATAAAATTTAACAAAGATTGTATCTCCCTTTCGTAATGGTGTAAAACCAAACGTATTTACGCTCTTCTCCTCATCTCCAAAAGTAGGATACAGGGCATATCTATGGTTGCTTAATCAGTTGATTATCTTTGGCAATCAATTCGTTCAACAGTGTTGAAATCTGTTTCTTCACGGCAGCTCTTGCGCCTGTGAAATTGGAAACCATAATAGAAAAGGCATACCATTTATTATTGGCATTTATGTATCCTGCAAAATTCTGAACGCGTTCCATGCTTCCGCTTTTTATGTGGGCTTTCCCTTCCAGTTTTGTTTCCTTCATAAATGAGGCAACTGTTCCGCTCCGACCGGCAGTAGGCAATGTTGCGATAAATGATTTTGAGTATTTACTGTCTTTGTACATGTATGTAAGCATATCTACTAAGAACTGTGGCGAGATAGCATTCTTCATTGACATACCTGAGCCATCCACTTGAAATATCTTATTACTGTCTATTCCCTTGTTTTTCCAATACTTGGAGATGACATTGGCGGATGTCCAGTTGGTACATGTAGCTGTTGAGTCCTTTGTTCTTGATAAGATCAGAAATATATTCTCCGCATAGAGGTTGATACTCTTATGGTTTGTCAATCGTATGATATCTTTTAGGGGCGCAGAACGGTATGAATAGAGTACCTTTCGGTCAGAATCTGAAGGTTTCCATCGTGTGGTCGTTGCCGCCGAATCAACGACTATCCCCTTTGCAATCAGTCTATTACGAATTGAGTCAGCAATAAGCATGGCTGGCTCAGATAGCTCTGTTTTGAAGTATTGACATATTCCTATGGGCAGATTACCACGTATGGTGGGTTGCCATGAGAAATCTGTCTTAGAGAATCGCCACCCTGGTTCCATCTTCTTATTTTGTGTGAGTTCAAATTTAGGTTTGAACAATTGCGTGCTGGGAGAAACCTTGCTCAGCGAGAATCCCGTAGTGTCGGAGGTGATGACAAAACTGAGAAGATTATCATGAGCCGAAAGTCCTGATGGAGTAGGGGAATAGGAGGATCCAACATCTTCGACAAGCCAATTCATTGGAGCTCCATCTTCACGGAAGATGGAGGGGTCTCCTATGATGGAACCTTGTATTCTTTTTATTCCTAACGAAGCTATCGTGTCAATTATTTTTTCGTAAAACTGGTTCTTTACAGGATTGTTATAGGATTCCAATGAAGGATCTCCTCCTCCTCGGATATAGAGATTTCCGTAAAGGACAGAATCTTTTATCTCACCGCTCATCTCCAGATCGGTATGGAAACGGAAGGTGTCTGATAATAGTTCCATTGCCGTAGCTGTAGTGATAAGTTTTGTGACCGACGCAGGATTTCGACAGATCTTTGGTTGATAGGAAGCAACCGTTTTCCCTGTTTCTAGATTACGCATTAAAAAGCCAATACTTGCTTGAGTCAGGTTGTCGGAATTGACAAAATCATCCATTGGATTATTTTGTGCTAGGCTAATATTATACCCTAAAAAAAGTAGCGAAAAAATAATAAAATTACGCATTGTCTTCAGTTTTGATGCAAAGTTACAAAAAAAATTATGTAAGTTTGCACCAATTACTTATTCATGATTAGATAAATAATTGAAGAGAGTATATTCGATTGGATGATTAATTTAGGCGAAGAATGAAAAATTGTGAGAAAAAATTAGGTGGATTAATTTTGTTGTTTTTTCTAAGCTTCATGCATATTGAAGCACAGCAAAATACTATATTTAGAGTAAAGGGAGAGGGACATTATGGATGGCTCCTCAATGCTGAAGGTAACAGTGTAGGTGGTGAGTTTGCCATGGAGTTACCCTTGTTGGGAAACCATAACTGGGAATATACTTTCAACTTCCCTACAGTCGGCTTTTCGATAGGATGTCATCATCTAAACGACTCAGCTTATACGCGTTGTGCATTCCCTGTGGTAACCTATTTCCACTATCCGATTGTGCATACAAACGCTTTTGCCTTAAATCTTAAATGGGGTGCCGGACTGGCGGGTCAGATTCCTGGCGCAGAGGATGAGAATCATTATTTCCCTTTGACTGGTACGCTGGTGGGCGGACTGAATATGGACATCGCCCTATCCACCCGTTATGGACGTCCTTTGGCTCAGTGGATATTGTGTTTAGGTGGAAATGCTATGGTATTACATGATTGTCACGTGGGACGAAACACTAAAAACACCTTGTTTGCCGATGTCTTCCTAGGTCTTAAATATACGCCGAATGTATGGCCATTACCTGTCAAGCATAAAGCTCGTCCGGTAAAACGTATTCTTGCGCTAGAAGTCTATGGTGTATTGGGAGCTAATAAACTGGAAAAAGAGGACCATTTTTATCATAATGGTTCATTGACGGTGGGTGTTTATCTTCCATTATCCAATGCTTATCGTTTAGGATTGGCTGCCGAAGGTTTCTACAATGGTGTATATGATGGTACGCAACGTACAAATAACGTACGATACAACTTTATCGAAGAGGATTATCTCCCTAACAAGATTCGTGCCGGTGTATCCCTGGCAAATGAGATTACAATGTCCCCTCGTGCAAATGTGGGTCTTCATGTAGGTGTCTATTGCTTTAATAAAGTAAAAGTCCCTGAATATAATCAGTACGGAAATAAAAACTCCAATCGGATTGAAAATCGTTTATACACGAAACTGGTTTCAAGGTTTTATATAACACCTAAGTTCTTCACCTTGTTCGAAATCAAAACTCACTTGTTGAACGTGGAGTGCGCAGGTGTCGGTTTCGGTTGGGCTATGCCTGATTTCGGTACTCACCTGAAGAATCCATTCGCACGTATCTCCTTTAAGAAAGAAGACAAGGAGGAATTGAGAATCACAGGTAGCGAAGATTAATCGTATGATCAGTAATATAGTAATACGGTAATACGACAATACAGATAAGTGTGATAAGTTGAATTGTTTAATTGAATAATCATATAATAAGAGTAAGATGGAAGTAAAGAAAACACATCAGTGTGTGGGCACTTGTTCAAAATTTATCAACGTAGCGGTTGAGGACGGTGTTGTAAAGAATGTTCAATTTTTAGGGGGATGTCATGGTAATACGCAAGGTATCGCCAAACTGGTACAAGGTATGAAGGTGGAAGATGTTATTTCCAGATTAAAAGGGATAGACTGTGGCGGACGAGGTACTTCATGTCCTGATCAATTAGCAACTGCATTGGAAAACATGTGATTACCAAGAGGGCGAACCGTGTCCATAGCATAGAATAGAATTGGAAGAGAATCGCTCTTCTAGTTCTATTCTTTCTTTTTTGGCCAATTCAGAGTTCATGTTGACACTGGACATTAGATAGGGGGCAAGAAGGTTAAACTCTTTTTGCTCATTTGTATAGCCTTGAGGGTTTACCAATATATCTCCTGAAAAAACGATATCGTCCAAGGTGATAATCATCTCACCGACACTATGTCCGCCATTCCCGTCGTAGAAACGGAAATCAAGTCCGTTGATCGTCTGAACCGGACAATCATCCGTCATATCAATCCCGCTCTTGACCATGATAAGCTTATCCATCTGAGGCGGCTGATATTTAGATAATATCTTGCTGATTTTCACATAAGGCTCATGGTGACGGTATTGTTCGCGGAAATTTAGTTTCTGCTCATTTTCCAACTTGAAGTTTTCGTATGTCTTTGCATTTACATAGATTGAATCAAACAGTGATGTCAACCCTAGATGATCAATATCTGGATGTGTGATAATCAACGCTTTTTTCAAAGTTGAGAACTGTTTGAACATGACAGACAACAGCTTGGTCATCTCCTCTTTGTATAGGGCAAAGCCACTGTCAACGAATACGAGTCCTTGCTTGTTTTCGATGATATAGATATTGGATCCGCACTCCGGCTCGATACAGTAAACCGTATAGTGGGGAAACTTCTTTTCACTTATGCGAGGATTGAAATTGAGTCCTTTGTACTTACTCAAAAGATCAGCAAATTTTGCAATGTATTCGAATGTCTTATAGGGACTTTCATTCTTTTCATCCAATATCTGCATAATCAGATTAGAGTTGGATATCAGATCATTGAATTTATCCTTGTCCAAATCTAATTTCTTAGACGCTCCGTTAGCAAATGAGAGGTAGAAAACTGTATTATCCAGATTCTTCTCCGTTTTATCGTAAGTGATGATTCTTACCTCACAGAGTTTCGTGACCTGTTTCAAGAACTCATCCACCTTTTGCGCATCTTCGATATACAGAGCCATTTTGAAATACTGATAATCAGTATTATTCTCTTGAGAGCTGATGTAGGGGATATTGAAGTTGTATTGATGAATCAATTCCAAGATGGGTAATAAAACACCTGGTTGGTCTTGTAACTTGAACTCCATCAGAATAACGTTGGCATCATCTTTTTCAAAGAGGAAGCCATCTTTTTGTAATATCTCATAGGCACTTGCAATGTCTTTTTCTTCACCAGACACCTCGACAAATAACGTATGTGTATCAATTGAGTTGTTATAGCTGACTCTTGTGATATTCAGTCCCAAAGAAGATATGATCTTCACTGTTTTTAGGAAAGAACCCGGTTGATCGGGTATCTTTGTGATAAATGTTTTTTTCATCTCAAGAGGAAATGCCTTAGTGAATTTATTCTGTCGGAATACGGTGATTATTCTAGGATAGCTTTTCTTATCCTCACAAGTTTCTGAAGAAGCCCATCCAATTGATCTAATCGAAGCATGTTTGCTCCGTCTGATTTGGCATGTGCAGGGTCAAAGTGAGTCTCAATAAACAAACCATCTGCTCCTGCAGCTACACCAGCCTTTGCGATGGTTTCGATCATCTCTGGGTCACCACCGGAGACACCCGAAAGCTGATTAGGCTGTTGAAGAGAATGTGTACAATCCAGAACGGCAGGACAACCTATCTTCTGCATAGTAGGAATACTTCTGAAATCTACTATCAGGTCCTGATAGCCAAAAGAGGTGCCTCGATCGGTCAATATGATATTGTTGTTTCCACAATTGCGAACCTTCTGTGCAGCGAAAGACATGGCAGCAGGCGAGAGGAACTGTCCTTTCTTTATGTTTATGACTTTACCTGTCTTAGCTGCGGCGACAAGAAGGTCGGTTTGTCTGCATAAGAAAGCTGGGATTTGTAAAATATCCACATATTCAGCAGCCAATTCTGCTTCTTCAGGACCGTGGATATCTGTCACTACAGGGATATCAAATGTCTCGCCAATCTTCTTCAGAATCTTTAGCGCCTTAAGGTCTCCTATACCGGTGAAAGAATCGATTTTAGAGCGGTTAGCTTTTCGATACGATCCTTTGAAGATATATGGAATGTTATATTTGTTAGAAAGTGCAACTATATGTTCTGCAATTTGGAAAGCCATCTCTTCTCCTTCAATTACACATGGACCCGCCATTAAGAAGAAGTTGTTGGACTCAGTGTACTTTAGTTTTGGAATATTAACCGTCATAGCATTATTGTTTTTAGTGTAAACATAGTGTGATGGTAAGCGTTACCGCAAATAAGATCATGTTGCGAGATGTCTCACCAATCATCATATTTAGTCTCTCTCCGCTTCGTATATCGCATATCTTCAACCATGTATTGATGTGAGGAATCAGATATATGCAGATAAGAATGGGGAAGGCGATGAATTTAGCTATAGTAGGCAGAATACTATCTGTATTCACCAGGGAGCCTAATAGCTGTGGAAACCTGACGTATGAGAAATTGAAGATGTATCTTACAATCAAGATCTCTGCGAGGATACCCATCAGGAGATAAAGGTATCGTCCGAAACGTTCCCCAAGAAGTACGACCGAGGTGCGTTTGCCTGAAATCTCATCCTGCTCACGATCTCTATAGTTATTGAGGACCAAGAGCGTGTTGACAACTAATCCGGTAGCCAACCCACAGAGGATGAAACTACGGTCCCACTGATAGACCTGGACATAGGCAGTGAATCCAACGGCAACTAAGCCGAAAAAGAGGACTACAGCAATATCGCCCAGACCATTGTAGGCAAGAGGGAAGGGACCAGAGGTGTATAGGTAGGCAAAGATGACACAGAACAGTCCAACAAAAATCATTTGCCAGCCTGCATAGTAGATGAGTACACTTCCGCAGATGCATCCAAAAACGATGACGGCGATGATGCCTTTTTTCATGGAAGAGGGCAGGATCCAACCCTGAGCGGTAGCACGAAGCGGACCTAAGCGGTCTTCTCTGTCGCTCCCTTTTAGGAAATCATACAGGTCATTGATGAGATTAGCAGCGATTTGCATGGCCACCGCAAACAATAAGCAGCATAAAGCCGCAATTGGTTTGAATGAATGGTGATGACAGGCCAATGCAGAACCCACCATAACAGGAGCAATAGCTGCTGCCCATGTTTTAGGGCGAGAAGCCAAGAACCAAGCCTTTAATGAGTTGGGCTTTACACTCTCTTCCATGGATTATATCTTATCGGTTGAAATAGGGTCTGTCACTTCCTCATCTTCTTCAATGTCACAACTTGTGATGGTTGCAGTGAAAAGAATTAACAACAAAGCGGTTATGTATGTCAATATATTTTTCATATACGTTTTTCTTTTTAATGGTTAGTATTATTCTTTTACAAAAATAGGAAAAAATCATCTACCATGGATAGTTGAGGATTGAAAATTTGTGCAAACCACAGCGGACGCGGCACGCCACGTCCGTACTGCCCTACCGCACGTCACCTATAATACCCAGGGCGATGCCCATGGGCTATATCTGTTGCAGCCTTTCAGGCTGACGGTGATGGTAAATTGATTCCCCTGTGATATCGTTCCACGAGCCTGGAAGGCTCATACAAATATAGCCTATGGCATCGCCATAGGCTAGGCATATACCCATCACTCATGAGCCTGAAGGGCTCATACAGATATTACATTGCCTATAACCATACGGGGTCACACACCTCCCCACGGCGTTGCCATGGGCTATATCTGTTCCGGCCTTTCAGGCCTATGCGCACCCCCCCCGATGGAAACTTAACTCTTAACTTAACCCGCACGGGTTTACACACCGTGCCTGTGATATACCACCCCTTTGGGGTTGGGGGCATCACGTTGCTTAATTCTCACCTCTTAATTCTTACTTCTTAACTATTTTCGTATCTTTGCTCTATGAAAAATTCTTCCCTGAAAGGATTTTCTATCTGTATAACTATAAAAAATTTTACGAATGATGAAAAAATTTATGAATCCCTTGGTGGATGCTGGTTTTAAACGTATTTT
>CACXCA010000073.1 GCA_902766045.1 uncultured Bacteroidales bacterium | reverse complement strand
TTCAGAGTCCTTCCGGCCAAGGCCGGGGGGACTCTTTCTTTTTGCCCGATCGGGGGCGCGGCTCCGATCCTTGCGTTTTGATGGGGGGATTTTACTTTTAGAGAAGTCAGCTAATTTGTAAAATCTTTTTTCTTGCTATGGTTCTTCCCTTATGATATATGGGAAAAGGAATCCTTCAATTCCATAGGCTCGATATTCACCATTGACGTACGTTACTCGCCAGGGATAGTAAGCTTTCAGTAATTTCTCCATCTCAGTGGCAATGTTTGGCAATTCTTCCGTTATATTATTACGTCGGATATATGCCATCACATTACATTTGGTGAGATGTCCAATGGAGTCAACACTTGCGTGTTTTATTTTAAAATAAATTCGTTTTGTTTTAAGTTGCCTTTCCCCATTGCTCTGTTCTTCGAAAAGTTCTGGGTGTTTTTTGATATCCAAAGGGAAATTCTTTATTAGATCTGCAAGCTCTTTTTTATTATCAAACGAGGCTCCTTCCTTGTAAATAAAGTTATGATAGTGTTGTTTCTCATATATCTTTCCTTCTTTGATATCAATAATTTGTTCTTCCTCGTAGTTTCTTCTATAGCCATAATTCACATAATATATCAACTTTCCTCTCGCTATGCGAATTTTTCCTGTGAACCAAGTAGCTACAATGTTTTTCCCATCGAACTGTTTCCTGAAGATGTGTCGTAGCGTATCTGCGTTTATAGATATATTTTGTGTGTGTGATGTGTTGTTGGTAAAAGATTCGAGTTCGTATTGTATGCTGTCTAAACATAGAACGTTTTGTTTAATCGACCAAAATACAGTGTAACCATCCCAATCGGAGGTTGATGTAGTACGGTTTGATGGTAAAACGGCTTCTACTTTCTTCCAAAGTCGGTTGCTTTCATTGAGGGGTTCCCCCAACAATGTCCATTGGCTGATGCTGTCAGTGTAGAGAATGTCTCCTGCTAATCCTGATGCATGGACTGTCAATGTTGATAGGATTAAGATTATATTTATGAATATGATCTTCATTAATGTATTGTTTCTGGGAGTTAATAGTATTTTATGATACACAAAAATAAAAATTTTATTGAGTGAATACCCTGTTTTATCTCTCTCTTCTTCCTCTTACATATTGCTTATCGAAATGGATATAAAAAAAACAAGCCTTACGTATGTAAGACTTGCTTTCTAGAAAACCATAAAATCTTATATTGAAAGGGGTTTCACAACCATGGTACAAATTTACGTTATAAAATTTTATTATACAACTATAAAAGCATAAAAAATAAAAATTTTTTATTGTGCTTATAATTGATGATTTTGAATAATGTTTAAGATTTTTTAATAATCATTTCACAATTGCCACAATCAAAGGATAATTTTAGTATTTTACCAGTGTTTGTTACCAATTGTAGTGGCTCATATAGATGACCTTTATATTCCTTGGTACAATATCCAAGGGAATATTTTATACAATGTTTGCATCTTGCCAACTCCGCTTCCTTAGGTTCTTTTTTCTCTAATGAGTCAGAAATGGATATAACATGATGCTTTTGATAAAAATTTTTTGCCTTTTGATTATGTACGTTTGCACGGTAATCCAATGTAGAGAGGATATATTTATTATCTGATTCTTTTATGATTGTATCTTTTCTTTCTCTTGCTGTATTTCGTACATCTATAAGTTTATTCAATAAATTTCTGCGCGTTTCTGCTATTATTGCTGCAGGAAAGAAAAAAATATCGGATGTCTCTAAAAGAATAGTTTCGATTGAAAAGATGGTATCCCCACATTTTTTGATTGTCTTGATGAGGTTCTCTTTTTGTTTCTCTTTATCGTTGGCTGCTATTTTTTCTGTTATCAGTATTGAATCAGCTATATTATGGTTTTCATCTTCGATTTGAAATATAAAACCATTCTCGACCTCTTTAATTACTACGCATGCTTGTATCTTCCTACTAGCAGATTTTTGGGCTAATTGTTTTTCAAATGCATGATCGTAGTTCCTGTACAATGTTGTACCTACTTGAATAGCTATTCTCTCTGCAGGGTATATGGTGTTATCAGTCACGGTGTTTGCTTTAAATCCTTCAAATTGTTGTTTTGAATTCATAAAACAAAAACCGTCCCCGTTGTTCATCTTCTGTTTTGTCTGAACTGTTATGCTTTTCCCATTACTTTTTATGACTTTCCCGATCTCTTCGCCTAATGACTTTGGTGTGTCAAAAGAGGTGATATTTTTATTTCTACCATGAAGGAAATAATCAGTAGAGCCACGATGAAAACTCTTTTCGATAGTAGGGATGAAGTAAAATTCACATTGACCGGAACTCGCTTTTGTATAGTTTTTATTACCTTCTAATATATTATCTAATTTCTGTCGGTAATAAGCTGTCACATTTTTTACATAGCTAATATCTTTCAATCTACCTTCTATTTTTAAGGAGGAGATGCCTGCATCAATTAGTTCTTCTATGTAATTGGATAGGTTGAAATCCTTAAGAGAAAGCAGGTATTTATCTTTGATTAGGATGTTCCCTTGTGCATCTTGAAGTGAGTATGGAAGTCTGCATAGTTGGGCGCATACACCCCTGTTAGCACTTCGTCCGCATACACTTTGGCTTAAATAGCATTGACCGCTGTAGCTAACACATAGAGCACCATGAACAAAACCTTCGAGTCTGACATTTGTTTTGCTGTGAATCTCTCTAATCTGATCTAGGGATAGTTCACGGGCAAGTACGACCTGTTCAAAACCAATCTTTTCAAGGAATTGGACCTTGTCAACAGAACGGTTATCCATTTGCGTACTTGCATGTAGTGCAATCGGTGGTAGATTAAGTTGGGTGATGCCCATATCTTGAATGATTAAGGCATCTGTTCCTATGTTATATAGTTGATGAATGATTTTCTCTGCCTGTTCAAGTTCTTCATCTGTCAGGATGGTGTTGAGTGCAACATACACTTTAGCATAATATTGATGGGCATAGTAGATTAATTTTTCAATCTCTTGAATTGAGTTCCCAGCATTAGCACGTGCGCTAAACAATGGAGCACCGATATACACGGCATCGGCACCGTGGTTGACAGCTTCGATCCCGTGTTCAAATGTTTTGGCAGGTGAAAGTAATTCTATTTCCCTCATTTGTGGTTAGATTCGCTACTGCCGATTTGATTGATATCGTAAGGCGTACTTTGATAGACGAAGTAGTTGAGCCAGTTCACGAACAGCAGATTAGCATGACTTCTCCAACGAACAATAGGGGTCTCCTGAGGATTGTCGTCTTTGAAATAGTTTTTTGGAATATCAATGTCTAATCCTTTCTCTTTATCTCTGAAATATTCGTCACGAAGAGTGTTAGGAGCATATTCAGAGTGTCCCATGATATAAAATTCCCTTCCGTTTTTAGCCTGTACCATATAAACACCGGCAGTACTAGATTCAGAGATGATTTTTAGTTTCTTGTTTTTTACGATATCCTCTTTCCGAACTTCGGTGTGACGGCTATGAGGCACAAAAAATTCATCATCGAATCCTCTGAAGATAGGGTTTTTAGGATCTAAGACAGTATGTTTAAAGATGCCGAACATCTTTTTATCCAGTTGATATTTAGGTATGTTGTAGTGATAGTACAACCCAGCTTGGGCAGCCCAACAGATGTATATAGTAGATTGAACATGAGATTTTGACCATTCAAATATCTCTGTAATTTCATTCCAATAAGAGACCTCCTCGTATTCCATGTTTTCCAACGGAGCTCCTGTGATGATCATTCCGTCGTATCGGTTGTTTTTCACAATTTCAAAATCCTTGTAGAACATTTTCATGTGCTCAATAGGCGTGTTTTTGGAAGTGTGACTTTTGATTTTCATGAATTCCAGTTCGATCTGAAGAGGGGAGTTGGAAAGCAGGCGAACTAGATCTGTTTCCGTTGTTATCTTTATCGGCATTAAGTTAAGGATGATTATTTTTAGGGGCCTGATGTCCTGGTGAGAGGCAGAGTTACTGTCTTTCACAAAAATATTCTCCTTTTCAAGAGCCTTTATTGCTGGTAAATTTATAGGTATGTTTAATGGCATCTAACTATCTTTTTAAAATTAGATACAAAGATACGTAATTTGATAATCTTATTGCAGTTCTTTTTGTTAAAAGATATTATTAAGGTCTCTGAAATTTTTCTTATTTTTGCAAAAATATGTGATTACGATATATAGTTGCCTTATTTTGGTGAATATAGTATATGGGAAGAATACTCTCTATCGATTATGGTAAGAAACGGGTGGGATTAGCAGTGACCGACCCATTGCAGATTATTGCTAATGGTTTGACGACGGTTAGTAGTAATGATGTATATCGTTTTTTAGAGGACTATACACGCAAAGAGCAGGTAGATAAGTTTGTCGTAGGTTTGCCCAAAACTATGAAAAACGAAGAATCGGAATCGATGAAGTATATCAAGCCGTTTGTGGCAGGGTTGAAAAAAAGATTTCCTACTATTCCCATAGAGATGTATGATGAACGTTTTACCTCTGTAATTGCTCATAGAGCTATGTTGGAAGGTGGCTTGAAAAAGAAAGAGAGGCAGAACAAAGCATTGGTTGATGAGATGAGTGCAACAATTATTCTGCAATCATATATGGAATCGAGAAATAATTTTAAAGAATTAGTGTAATGATATATCCAATTGTAATATATGGGAGTCCGGTATTAAGGAAAGAAACAGTAGAGATAGATAGTTCGTATCCTGGTATTTCTAAATTGATAGATGATATGTTTGAGACGATGTACAATGCTGACGGAGTTGGGTTGGCAGCGCCTCAGATTGGTTTGTCTATTCGATTGTTTGTTGTGGATGCAGATTGTTTATCTGAAGATTATCCTAATTGCAAGGGATTTAAGAAAGCATTTATCAATCCTCAGATCATAGAAGAGAGCGAGGAATTAGAATCCTATAATGAAGGATGTTTAAGTCTGCCAGGCATTAATGAGGCAGTTAAGCGTCCAGTGAAAATCCGTATAAAATATTTGAATGAGAAGTTTGAACCATGTGAGGATGTTTATGAGCATTTTCAGGCACGTGTAGTTCAACATGAATATGATCATTTGGAAGGTCATGTTTTTACGGATCATATCTCACCTATTCGTCGGCAGATGAATAAGAGCAAATTATCCAATCTTATAAAAGGGAAGGTACGTTGCCATTATAGGGTAAAACAATAGCGAGGATAATGGATAAAGAATTGAATGAAATAAAAGAGCGTATAGCTTCTGGAGATATTGATGGCGGTATATTGTTACTAAAACAGTATATAGAACGATTCCCAGAGAGTCATGATGCCTATTTTATCTGGGGGAATGCCTGCAGAAGGAAGGAGGATTGGCAGGGGGCGTTGAATGCTTATCAGGTTGCTATAGATATTAATCCAGAATCACCTGCACGTCTTGCTTATGATGCAATACAAGAGGTGTTAGCTTTTTATAATAAAGATATGTTTAATCAATAAAAAGAGTGTCATGAGTGACAAAACAAAGAAGATAATAGTGATTATATCCAGAGTGTTCCTGGGATGTGTGTTTATTTTTTCTGGATATTCGAAGGCTGTTGATCCACTAGGATCTACCTATAAGATTCAAGATTATTTGAGTGCCATGAGCTTGGGAGGTTTCTCTTCTATTGCATTTGTGGTAGGAATTCTTCTGGCAGCTTTGGAATTCTTATTGGGTGTATGTTTGCTCTTGGGGGCTAATCTGAAATCTACTTCTATACTGACTATTGTGATGATGGCTTTTATGACACCATTGACGTTATGGATAGCACTTACAAATCCTGTAACTGATTGCGGTTGCTTTGGTGATGCTTTGGTGTTAACTAATTGGCAGACATTCGGGAAAAATATTCTTTTCTCGGCGATAGCTGTTTTAATCTTCCTTTGGAGAAAATATAGTCCAAAGTTGTTTACACAACGTTCAGAGTGGATTATTGCGATTGCTTCAGGTGCTTTCTCAATCTGTCTCTCTATCTATTGTTATTTCAATTTGCCGATCATCGATTTCCGTCCATATAAAAATGGTACAAATATTATTGAGGCAATGAAGATGCCTGGAAGTGATGAGGATATTGAATATGTGGCAGGTCAGCTTTCAAAGTTATCTGACGGATCCCTTTCAAAAGAAGCTTGTATTGAAGCAGTATGTCAACCTCAGTTCCATCTAAAAAAGAGTGAGGTGGAGAAAGTCGTGACAAAATATATGGCAGATGATGTGAAAGATGCAGAGGATTATGCTCAGCAGATCTTTGATTTGTTATCAGGAAAGTATGAGACCATATTGTTCTACGAGAAAGATGGTGTGACTAAGAAGTTTACCTTAGATAATTACCCTAAGGATGATCCGACATGGAAACATGTGGATACTGAAAATAAACCTATTGAGGTAGGGTATGAGCCTCCTATCCATGATTTTTCTATGATGCATCCAGATGATGGAGATATTACAGAAGAAGTATTGGCAAATGAAGGATATACATTCTTGCTTGTCTCTTATCGTGTTGAAAAGGCTTCGACTGATAAACGTAAGGAAATCAATGCGATATACGATTATGCTCAACAGAATGGTTACGGATTCTATTGTATGACGGCTACGGGATTGGAGACAACGGAGATGCGTGAATATAAAATTGAGATGGGTGGTGTTGAATATCCTATTGTTAATACAGATGAAATTACGTTGAAGACGATTGTGCGTTCTAATCCAGGACTTGTGTTGATTAAGAACGGACAAGTGATCAATAAATGGAGCAATAAGAATATGCCAACTTTCACAGAACCGTTGGAAAATTCTCCACGCGGACAAGTACAGCAACCTAATGACAGACGTGTGGTTCTACTATCCACTATTTTGTTTGTCTGTGCTCTTTTGGGTGTATTTGCCTTGGATATGATATTCTCCATAATAATAGATAAATTACGGAAGAAAGAATAAATAAATTATTAATAAACTTAGTTTAAATTTTTATAACAATGAGAAAGAAAATTGTAGCAGGTAACTGGAAGATGAACACCACCCTGCAAGAAGGTATTGCTTTGGCTTCTGATTTGAAGAACGCATTGGCAGGAAAAAAAGTTAATTGTGATGTAGTAGTATGTACTCCATTCATTTCTGTTGCTGCTGTTGCTGAGGCAGTTAAGGGTTCTATCATCGGCGTTGGTGCTGAGGATTGTTCAGCTCAGGACAAAGGTGCATTCACTGGTGAAGTTTCTGCCAGCATGATTGCTTCTACTGGAGCTAAATATGTTATCTTAGGTCACTCAGAGCGTCGTCAATACCACGGTGAGAACAATGCACTTTTGATTCAAAAGTTGCAACAAGCACTTGCTAACGGATTGACTCCTATCTTCTGTGTAGGTGAAATCAAGGAAGAGCGTGAATCTAACACTTTCAAATCAGTAATTGAAGGTCAAATGGCTGCTTTGTACACTTTGTCTGCAGAGGATTTTGGAAAGTGTGTAATTGCATACGAACCAGTTTGGGCTATCGGTACAGGTTTGACTGCTACTAGCGCACAAGCAGAAGAAGTTCACGCATTCATTCGTGCTTCTATCGCTGAGAAATATAACAAGACAGTAGCTGACAATACATCTATCCTTTATGGTGGTTCATGTAAGGGAAGCAACGCACCTGAGTTGTTTGCTCAACCAGACATCGACGGTGGTTTGATCGGTGGTGCTGCTCTTAAAGCTGATACTTTCATGCCAATCATCGAAGCTTGGAAATAAGCTTTTTTAGAAAAAATAATAGAAGCGGACGGTTCAGTTGAATCGTCCGCTTTGTTTTTTGAATACAATTCCATATAATTCAATGTAAATTATTGATGTTCAGAAACTCTGTATTATATTTGATTTGTGATTTATGAATAAAATGAAATAGCACAAGAGGATGATATTTTATTTGTTGATATTTTCAGTTATAAATAATTCTTTTTATTTTTACCACATTATAATTTAGTAGTCAGATTAATAATCAAAATATATGAAAAAGAGCATTTATTATTTACTATTATTTATATTGTGTACATTTATACAAGGATGTGGTAAAAAAGAAAATCTTAAATGTGCAGATTCTGTAGCTGAAGAGGTGATAGACTATGAATTGGCAATAGAACCATCATCGGAACAGATTGTCTCAGTGGATTATTCAAAAAATCTTCCGACGGGTAGAAAGTTAGAAAAAAAGGCATCTATTCGAATTGTCTCTAACGATATATCTCAATGTAGGAAGTTTACGGATAGCTTATCAAGTCGATACCGTGCTTATATAGAGAATGAGGTATATAGTTCGAGATATACACAATTATACGAAATCACATTGAGAGTTCCATCTAATGCTGTTGATTCGCTCATCTCTGCTATGCATGGGGTCTCGGGAAAGATTGTGGAGAAAAGTATTTCGGTAGTGGATCGTACATATGAATATTATGACAATGACTCTAGGAGGAAGACGCAGGAAGCCATGTTGGAGCGTTACCGTGCAATGTTGAAAAATACGACAAAGATCTCTGATATGTTGGAAGTACAAAACCGTATTGATCAGATTCAGATAGAGATGGATCGTGTGCAGGGACTAATGAATGTGATTGATCATAATGTCAGCTATAGTGAGGTCAAGATTACTCTTGAACAGGAAAGGGACTCTGTTTCGGGGGAGGAAAAGAAACCTGGTTTCTGGCACGATATGGGTGAAGCTATTGTTACGGGTTGGAATATTATAAAGGTTATTTTGGTGGGGATAGTTGCTATCTGGCCATTATTGTTATTAGGAGGAGTAATCTTCTATGTGTGGAGACGGAAGAGAAAGAAGTAAATTATAATTTATGAGAAACAGTTATTCTCAGATAGTGTTGGTTTGAATCCTAAATAGTATCTTTGTCATGTTGTTAAACGTGTGATAGATTAAGATTAGAAATAAAAAAATTAATAATAGAATTCCTGCCTAATAAGCAGAAGTAAGATGTATGTATATGAAAAAGAGTTTTTTATTTTTGACTATTATGGTCATGTTTTTCGTTTCGTCATGTGAAAGAACTTCACAAGAAGGTGCTTATATTAAGTATGAGTCAGACACGTTGTCTATTGAGTATCCTAGGACATGGGAAACGGAGTTGTATTCCTACACGTTCCGTCCGTTTGTAGCGGCTTCGAATGATCAGATTATTACCACGGGTGTTCGTAAGAAACAGGATGTAACATTAGATTCGTTTGTGGTAGAGCGTATTAACTCATTTGAAAGCACACAATGGGGATTCCGTTTGTTAGAGAAAGAGATAAAAGATGGGAAAGCTGTGATTAAGTATGTGAATGAGGCTGATGGACAGGTGAAGTTGGGTACTATCATGCACATCTATGATTATGGAGATTCATTTTATGGTATCGACTGTATATATGAGACAGAACAGCAGAAAGATACAGCAGAATATATTATGAATTCAATAAAATTAAAAAGATAACGATAGGCTTAAGTCTGATAATTTAAGTAAAAGTTCTATCTTTGCATGTTTTTTATTAATTATTAAAAGGGATGACGTTTGTGAGTCGTCCGTAAATGTAATAAAGTTATGATAAAGGTAACATTTCCTGATGGTTCTGTTCGTGAGTATGAAAATGGGACGACAGGTATGCAAATTGCAGAGAGTATAAGCTCTCGTTTAGCACAAGAGGTGCTTTCTATTGGTGTAAATGGTGAAGTGCGTGATTTAAATCGTCCGATAGAGGAAGATTGTAGCGTGAAACTATTTAAGTTTGAGGATGAGGAAGGTAAACACACATTCTGGCATACATCAGCTCACTTGATGGCTCAAGCTATTCAGATGTTATATCCTAATGCAAAGTTTGGAATTGGTCCTGCTATCGAGAATGGATTTTATTATGATATAGATTTTGGTGAGATAGTCTTGAAAGAGGCTGATTTCGCTGCTATAGAAAAGAAGATGGCTGAGATTGTTGCTACAAAGCAATCTTTGACACGTGTAGATATCAGTAAGGCAGATGCCATGAAGATGTTCACTGAGAGAGGCGAAGTATATAAAACAGAGTTAATCAGTGAATTAGAGGATGGTAAGATTACATTGTACGAACAAGGTTCATTCACAGATCTTTGTCGTGGTCCGCACTTGGCTGATGTGTCACCAATCAAAGCCATTAAGATTACTTCCTTGGCAGGTGCATATTGGAGAGGAGATGAGAAACGTAAACAATTGACTCGTTTGTACGCTATTACTTTCCCTAAGAAGAAGATGTTGGATGAATATCTGGCATTGATGGAGGAGGCAAAGAAGCGTGACCATCGTAAGATTGGAAAGGAGCTTGGCTTGTTTATGTTTACCGATATGGTAGGAAAAGGTTTGCCAATGTGGTTGCCAAAGGGTACAGCTCTTCGTCTTCGTCTAGAAGATTTCTTGAAGAGAATTCAAAAGAAGTTCGGTTATCAACAGGTGATGACTCCTCATATTGGTAATAAAGATTTATATGTAACATCAGGACACTGGGATCACTACGGAGAAGATAGTTTCCGCCCAATTACTACTCCAGAGGAAGGAGAGGTTTATTTGTTGAAACCGATGAACTGTCCTCACCACTGTATGATATATAAGTGGCAACCACGTTCTTATCGTGATCTACCATTGCGATTGGCTGAGTTCGGTACAGTATATCGTTACGAACAGAGTGGAGAGTTGCATGGCTTGACACGTGTACGTTCCTTTACACAGGACGATGCACATATCTATTGCCGACCAGATCAGGTGAAGGATGAGTTTATCCGTGTGATGGATATCATCTCAATCATCTTTAAAGCATTGAACTTTGATAACTTCGAAGCACAGATATCTTTGCGTGATCCAAACAATAAGACTAAATACGTTGGTACCGATGAGAATTGGGCCAAGGCAGAAGCCGCTATTGTAGAAGCTTGTAAAGAGAAAAACATGCCAGCTAGAGTAGAATATGGTGAGGCCGCTTTCTATGGACCTAAGTTGGATTTCATGGTGAAAGATGCTATTGGACGTCGCTGGCAGTTAGGAACGATTCAGGTGGATTATAATTTGCCAGAACGTTTCGGCTTGGAATATGTTGGAGAAGATAATCAGAAGCACAGACCAGTGATGATTCACCGTGCACCATTTGGTTCTATGGAGCGTTTCGTGGCTGTGTTGATTGAACATACAGGAGGTAAGTTCCCATTGTGGTTGACTCCTGATCAAGTTGTTATCTTACCAATTAGTGAGAAGTATAACGACTATGCAAAGAAAGTAGCAGAGTATTTGGACGAGAGAGATATCCGTGCTATTGTTGATGATCGTAACGAGAAGATTGGACGTAAGATTCGTGATAATGAAGTGAAGAGAATCCCGTACATGTTGATCGTAGGTGAGAAAGAGGCAGAGAACGAAGAGGTATCTGTCCGTAAGCAAGGCGAGGGTGATATGGGCTCTCTTAAATTGGAAGAGTTTGCTACAAAGATGAACAAAGAGGTAGAAGCTATGATGAATAGCTGGCAGAATAATAAGTAATTATTGTTTTATTAAGATAATCGGAGTGTGTATCATTTTGATACACACTCTTTCTTTTGGTCTGTTATTGTTTGATTTTCAATATATTGTTGATAATGGCACAAAAAATAAATGGGTTGCCATAATGACAACCCATTTTAATATAGATATGTTTTAATCTATGATTATCTAATATTTGCAATACTAATGATATCTGCGAATACACCGGCAGCTGTAACGGCTGCACCTGCTCCGTATCCACGAATCATCATTGGATCTTGGTAACGAGCCGTATTGATGATGATGAGGTTATTACTTCCCTTCAAATCATAGAATGGGTGTGTAGGACCTACTGCCTGTAAACCTACGCTAGTTTTACCATTCTCTAACTTGGCAACGAAACACCAATGTTTACCTTCTGCTTCAATTACCTTTCGTTTTTCTTCAAATGTAGCATCGTATGCTTCTACTTTCTTCCAGAAATCATCCAATGAACCTTCAAAGAAATCAGTTGGAATAAATAGGTTCTTCTCGACATCGTCTTGTTCTACACGGATACCTGATTCACGGGCTAAGATAACCAATTTACGAATCACGTCTTTACCACTTAAGTCGATACGAGGGTCTGGCTCGGCGAAACGAGCTTCCATAGCCATTCTGATCGCTTTGCTTAATGGAATATCTTTGCTGATGGTATTGAATATGAAGTTCAATGTTCCAGATAGAACAGCTTCCAATTTAACGATTCTATCACCACTGAAAATAAGATCATTTATAGTGTTGATGATTGGAAGTCCTGCACCTACATTCGTTTCATATAAGTATTTGATGCCACGTTTGCGAGCGATGTTTTTCAACTCCATGTACGTGTCATAATCGCCTGATGCAGCTATCTTATTCGCTGCCACAACGGATATATTGTGTAACAACAGGTCTTTGTAGATGTTTGCAATAGCACCGCTTGCGGTACAGTCAACGAACACACAGTTATAAATATTCAAATCGATCAATGCTTGTTTGATGATTTCTGGTGTTGATGTCTTGCCATCTTTCAATAGTTCCTTGTATTGAGTCAGGTCAATGCCGTCGCGATCTAGGATATAATTGCTTACATCGGCAATACCGATAACTTTCACCATCAGGTTGTTTTGTTTCATCAATAACTCCTTTTGTGTGTGAAGTTGCTCTAACAAGCTACCGCCAACCGTTCCTGTTCCCACAACAAATAAGTTTAGTTGTTGGTATTCAGATAGGAAGAATGATTCGTGAATGCAGTTGAGCGCTTTTCGAAGATCTGCTCGTTTAACCACGCATGAGATGTTCGTCTCAGCAGATCCCTGAGCCAAGGCAATGATATTGATGTTATTACGGCCGAGAGCATTAAATAATTTTCCTGCTGTTCCAGTCGTTTGTTTCATATTATCACCTACGATAGCAATGGTAGCCAAATCTTTCTCTGATGTGATAGAGTTGATAGCACCCATATTCATTTCCTCTTCAAACTCTTCACTTAGAAGATCCATCACTTGTTCTGCATCATTAGCTTGTACGCCGATTGAGATAGAACTTCCAGAAGAAGCCTGCGATACGAAGAAGGTATGAATACCGTTATAATCCAGTTTCATGAATATACGTCCATTGACGTTATGAACATTCATCATACCCATACCTTGGATAGTGACTAAGGATGTGTTCTCGATTGAAGAGATACCTTTAATCGTTTTTTCATCCTTCACATCGCTGGAGATAAGAGTTCCCAATGAGTCAGGACGATTAATATTCATAATCTGGATAGGAATATTAGCCACGTATGCAGGATATATTGTTGGAGGGAATATCACAGTTGCTCCAAAGTTACATAGTTCCATTGCTTCGGAGTAGCTGAGATGTTCAATTTGGTAGGCTTTACGAGTAACCGATGGATCGGCTGTCATGAAACCATCAGAGGTTTTCCATATTTCAATTTTTGATGCGCCAAGTGCTGCTGCAATCAAAGCAGCTGTATAGTCTGAACCGCCACGACCTAGGGTGGTTATATCTGCAGAGTCGGCATCAGACGCAATGAATCCTGGGACAACGACACGAGTGTTGGAAGAAGAAGCAAACTCTTCCTTAATCAGTTTGTAAGTAAGCTCGTAATCAACATTTACATGACCGAGAGAATCGGTTGTCTTGATGAGATTGCGAGAGTCGATGTATTTCGCGTCGATGAATTGGCTTACAAAAAGTGAAGCAATACGTTCACCATACGAAAGGATCGTATCTTCTGTTTTAGAAGTTAGGTCTTTAATTAAATAAACACCTTTTAAGATATTCTGTAGTTCATCGTGTAAAGAAGAAATCTCGCTGATTGCCTTTTCACGGCTTGCGGCAGGCAAGCATCCTTCAATTAATTGATTATGTGTGGATATGATGGTGTTTAGTTTTTCTGTATATGAAGCATTTCCTTGTGCAGCTAATGTGGTAGTCTCAACCAACATGTCTGTGACATTTTCTACTGCTGAAATAACGATTACAACTGGCTCTTTTACGCCTTCAATGATTTTTTTAACTTGCTGCAAGTTCTTTATGGAGCCTACGGATGCTCCACCAAATTTTAAAACTTTCATGCTATTTAAATTAATATATAAAAACTATTTTTTTGATTTTGCAAAGATAGCAACTTTTTATCAAATGGCAATTTTTTAGATTGATGGAATTTGTGATAATTCGGGTAAAAATAGATGAATCGATGGATCGTTGGTTGATCGGCAATATGATAAAACAAAAAAAAGAGAAATCGCATGGATTTCTCTTTTTAACTTGTATGGTTGTATTTGTTTATTTCTCTTTCTCTTTATCCTTTGCAGGAGCTGATTCTGCATTACTCATGTCACAAGAACCTGTGAAGATTGCACGAGGCTCGATAGAAAGTATTTTCGTGTCAATATCACCTTCCACTACGGCAGTTGATTTAAGAGATAGTGTCTGAGATATGTGCATTGTACCTTTCACTGTGCCTTCGATTTCAGCATTTGCACAAGTGAGGGTACCAATCATGACACCTTTTTCTCCAATGACCATTTTTCCTTCGCATACAATAGTTCCTTCAATGGTACCATCCAAACGAAAATCTGACTTGGCAACTATATCGCCTGTTATTTTTGTTCCAAGAGCCAACGTGTTGTGCCCATTTCCGATAATTTCTTTTGACATAAATATGTTTTTTATGGTTAGTATGCAGATTTAAATTGATTCAAGAATCGTACGTCATTCTCTGAGAACATACGAAGATCCTTTACTTGATATTTTAAGTTGGTGATACGTTCAATTCCCATACCGAAAGCATATCCTGAATAAACTTTACTGTCTATACCGCAGCTTTCCAAAACATTGGGATCGACCATACCGCATCCTAAGATTTCCACCCAACCTGTTCCTTTACAGAATGGACAACCTTTACCTCCACATAGATTACATGAGATATCCATCTCTGCAGAAGGTTCTGTGAATGGGAAGTAAGATGGACGAAGTCTTATTTTTGTTCCTTCTCCAAACATCTCTTTGGCAAAATACAACAATGCTTGCTTTAAATCAGCAAATGATACATTCTTGTCTATGTATAATCCTTCAACTTGATGGAAGAAACAATGTGCTCGATATGAAATAGCCTCGTTTCTATACACTCTACCTGGACATAACACTCTGATAGGAGGTTCTTGGGTAGTCATGATTCTTGTTTGTACAGAAGAGGTGTGTGTACGTAGCAATACGTCTGGATCTCTCGTGATGAAGAATGTGTCCTGCATATCTCTTGCAGGATGCTCTGGAGGGAAGTTTAGCGCAGAAAATACATGCCAATCATCTTCAACCTCTGGTCCTTCTGCAATAACAAAACCTAATCTTCCAAATATGTCTGCAATTTCTGTCTTTACAATAGATAGAGGGTGTCTTGATCCTAATTCGATAGGATCTGGCGTACGTGTCAAATCTAATTTGTTCTCTTCAGAAACTTTACTCTCCAAATTAGATTTTAATTCGTTGATTTTGTCTTGAGCCGTATTTTTTAAGTCGTTAAGCATCTGACCGATTTCCTTCTTTTGCTCGTTTGAAATCGTTCTAAAGTCATTGAACAACGACGTGATCTCACCTTTCTTGCTTAAATATTTGATTCTTAGAGACTCTAAGTCATCCCTATTGATGGCTTGTAATCCTTTTATCTCATCTAAAAGTTGTTTAATACGCTCTTTCATTTCTGTATGTATGATTCTTTTTGAATATGCAAAGTTACTATTTTTTTCTGTATATGGACTAATTTGCTATTTGAAAGTTATTTTTTTATAAATTTTTCTTAATTTTGATGTGCTTGAAATTGACATGCTTAAACATTATAGTATAGAAATCTTCATCTGGTTGGCCGTTTTCGTCATGCTAACCATCAGTAATATATCTGTTGATTTATTCTTATCAATGGAGTTGTCTGTTATTTTAACAGTCGGAATGATGATTGTTTTTTATACTTGTCGATTTCTTTCTATTCCGTACTTATATAAGAATAGTCGATTTTTTGTTTTCTTTTTATTGTCTATTCTTTTTATAGGCGGTGTCTCATGGTTAACATCATACTTGGAGGATTCTTTAACTTCCTCGTATTTGTCTTCATTGGTCGATGAAAGGGAGCGTTCGTTGTTGGATATTCAGCTTCCAGCTGAGACGAAACCTTTTTTTGAGGAGCAAGAATATAGTGAGACGTCCGGTGAAAATTCCAGATTGTATATCTCCTCCTTATGGAAAACAGTTATTCTATATTTTGGATCTTTTTTGCTTTCATTGATCACCTATTATCGAAAGAGAACTTCAGAGGTGGAAGAGCAGCAGGCACTGCTTATGCAGGATAAAGTTAAGATGGAGTTGAATTTCCTGCGTTCTCAAATCAATCCTCATTTTTTATTTAATGCTTTGAATAATATATATTCCATGATATATACAGGAGATCAGCATGCCGCCGATAGTGTCTTGTCATTGTCTGAGATGCTAAGGTATGTGACATACGAATCAAAGGAGTCTAGGATTCTGTTATCGGGTGAGGTTTCCTACCTGGAGAATTATATTGAATTTCAAAAATTCAGTTATGAGGGAGAAATAAATGTTGTATTTGAAAAAGATATCTTATCGGATACGATTTTGATTGCTCCGATGCTTTTCCAACCCTTTGTGGAAAATGCATTTAAGTATAGTGGTATTGGTCAGGATAAAGATGCGTATATTCGTATCTCGCTCTCTTCTGATAATAATAAACTGTTGTTTTCAATAGAGAATAGTAAGAAGAAAATGTCATATTCGGATAAGGAATTGAAGAACAATGGTATTGGAATAGAGAATGTGAAAAAAAGGTTGGATTTGATGTATCCTAATCGTCACTCTTTGGTAATTGATGATAAGGGAGCATCATTTCGAATGAATATGAGTATTGAATTAGATAATGATATAAAAAATAATGTGCTATATGGAAAATGATTTAATAAAAGTTGTCATCATTGATGATGAGTTTCCTGCAAGGAAGTTATTGTCAGAGTATGTATCTAAATTGTCCATGTTGCAATTAGTTGGTGTTTATGAGAATGCTATTCAGTCTGTTAAAGATTTGCAGCAGGTGGATCTTATTTTGACAGATATTCAGATGCCTGAGTTATCTGGGTTGGATTTTATTCGTTCCTTGAAGGAGAAACCTATGGTTATATTTACAACGGCCTATAAAGAGTATGCATTGGATAGTTATGAACTAGAGGCAGTGGATTATTTGCTTAAGCCTATCTCTTTCCCTCGGTTTGTGCAGGCAATCAATAAGGTGACGGAACGGATCAAGCTAAAACGACAGTCGTTGACACCGGATAAACAAGGGAAAGATTATTTTATGGTTAAGGCAGATTATAAATTATATCGAATTGATTATGCCAATTTATTGTACGTTGAGGGACAGAGTGAGTATGTTACTTTCCATTTGAAGGATAAGAAACGTATTACGGCATATTATTCGTTAAAGAAGCTGGAGGAGGAGCTTCCTGCCAATGAGTTTGTCCGTATTCATAAATCATATATCGTTTCGTTGTCTAACATTGATGAGGTGGAAGGGAATATGGTTTCTATTGGGGGGTTGAAATTATCCATTGGAAAGAATTATAAAGATTTACTTTTAGACAAGCTAAATTAACGGAATGTTTTATAGGATTATCAATTCGACGTTTTTTTGATGGCTGGTAGAGACGCAATGCATTGCGTCTCTACAAAAAACATTACGTATCAGGGGAAAGGCAATTGAAGCAAATCAAAAATCCAAGAAATAAATTTATAGACCCTGCCTCTAAATAGACAGGAGGGTATATAAAACTAGAAAGCACCTAGTTTCCCAACTTGGTGCTTTCTCGAACGTTTTTGCGTTCTAAAAAATGAAAACAAACACTATTATGAAAAAGTTTCTAATTCTATATTATAATGGGCAGCCCCTGATATATATTTAATATTTGTATATTCAGAATGGCTGTGTATTTTGCCTGAAGAGTTTGTTGAAGTGCTTTTATCAATGCATTTTTCTCATTGAGCATCTCATATGGGTTTCGAATACCCAAATCAAACTTTTCTTTTGTGAGATTAAAGCTTGCTTCTGCTGCTTTTTCATTACTGACGGATGATACGTAGTTCATTTGTGCAGCGATGGCATCATTGTATGCCGCTTCAATCTGTTTGTACAGATCATCTTTTATTTTCTCAGTCTGTAGTTGAGTGGATTTTTGTTCTAGTTTTGCTCTTTCCACCTCTGATTTACGACTGCGATTATCCATTATGGAATAATTCAAAGATAATCCGATATTTTCGCCAAAATTTTGTTTCATCTGTTGACCTGCATTGACGTCTGCTCTGGAATTATGTCCGGTACTTACCCCTGCATTCAGACTGATGCTTGGATAGTAGCCTGATTTAGCTGACTTTATTTTTAATTCGGACATTTTTTCGTTCAACATTGCATTCTGGACTTCTGGTCGTGTGTTTAATGTGTTCTGATAAATGTCCTCTTTGCTAGGGATGGCTTTTAAAATTTCCTCTTCACTAATGGAGGGGGAAATTATATCAAACTCAGTGTTTGAATCCAACCTAAGAAGCAGCTTTAAATTCAGCTTCGACTCAATCAAATCATTTTCAGCCACTACTAACTGATATTTTTCATTCATGTATTGTGCTTCTATCTGGGAGAAGTCGCTTTTGGATATTGCTCCAGCTTCGAAAAGCTGTTTGTTCCTATTATAATCGGCTTCAGCCACTTCCATAGAGCTTTGTTTTGTTCTTAAATTCTCTATGGCATACAATACTTGTATATAATCGGTTAGTACCGCTATTTTTATCTCTTCTTTTGTTAATGCAACATTGCCTGTTTCAATCTCACCTTGCAACTTTTGCTGTTGGATGGAATATTTTCTTTTGAATCCGTTGAAAACGGTCCATCCTGCACTCAAACCATAGTTCCCATTGTAAGATGTCAATCCCTCGTATGGGTTGTTATTGATTGAATGCGATGTGTTGAAAGAAAGACTTGGCTGCCATTGCGCCTTGGCTTGCTTGATGTTGACATCACTTTCTTCAATTGAAATACGACCTTTCTGCATCTCTATACTGTGCTCTAGTGCGTAGTCTAGACATTTCTCTAAACTCCATAAATTATCTTGTGCAGATAATAATAGCGGAGATATCAGAAATAGGAGAAATGTTAATTTGGTGTCCATCGTATCTCAGTTATTTCACTATGCAAATTTATATAGATTCTTGTAAATGAAGCAAATCGAATCGACAAAATTGCTATTTTTCTCGACAAAATTACGAAAAAAGGGGATTTCTTTTGAAATCCCCTTTATGTTTAACATTTATTAACGAGTGAAGGTGAGTAGTTTCCCTTTGTTCTCGGTGTTAAATTTCCCTTCATCATATACAATTTCTCCATTCACGAAGGTCTTACATATCTTATAATTGAGAGTTTCACCTTCCATTGGAGACCAACCGCATTTGTATTGGAGAGATTCCTTGGTAACTTTTGTTGGATTATTAGGCTCAACTAATACTAGGTCAGCGTAGAATCCTTTTCGAATAAATCCTCTTTTCTCGATATTGAAAAGTTTAGCTGGATTATGGCACATCTTTTCAACTACTTGTTCTCTTGTAAAGTTACCTTTCTTTGCTAACTCTAACATCATCTGTAGAGAGTGTTGAATTGATGGGAATCCTGAAACGGCTTGCAAGCAATCTCCCTCTTTCTCGCTTAATAGATGAGGAGCATGATCTGTTGCAATGGTGTCAATGATATTGGCTTCAACAGCTTTTAATAGGTTTATTCTACTTTTCTCTTTCTTGATTGATGGATTACATTTAATCTTAGCTCCTAGGCGTTCGTAATCACGATCATCGAACCATAGATATCCTACGCATGTCTCTGCTGTAATATTTTTCTCGGCTAATGGTTTGTTGTTGAACAAAGCCATCTCCTTTGCAGTTGTCAGATGCAACACATGTAGTTTCGTTCCATATTTTTTAGCTAAATCAATAACTCTCGAGGTGGATTTGTAGCACGCATCAGAGTTTCGGATGATTTCGTGGTATGAAATAGGAATTGGTTGGTCGCCTAATTCTGCTTTTACCTTTGCAAGATTCTCTTGAATCATGGCCTCATCTTCGTTGTGTGTAGCAACGAGGATAGGTGATTCCTTGAAGATTCTTTCTAGGATGGCTGGATTATCTACTCTCATGTTTCCTGTTGATGCACCAACAAATACTTTGATACCACATACCTTATTTTTATCTACATTGATAACCTCTTCGATGTTGTCGTTGGTTGCTCCTAGATAGAAAGAAAAGTTTGTTAGACATTTTTTCTCAGCAAGAGCTATCTTGTTGTCTATTTCTTTCATCGTAGTGGTTTGAGGGTTGGTGTTTGGCATATCCATGATAGAGGTTACACCTCCTGCAACGGCGGCACGTGATTCACTTTCAAAATCACCTTTCTGTGTTAACCCTGGTTCACGGAAATGTACATGAGTGTCAATCACTCCTGGTAATAACCATTTATCTTCCCCATCGATGATTTCAGCACTTTTCAAGATATTTTCTGGAACATCATCTTTGAAGATCTTTGAGATTTTGTCTTTTTCAATCAAAACGGAACCTTTGAAAGAGTTCCCTTCATTTATGATTTTAACTTTATGAATTAGTATATTCTTCATAATCCGTATTTCTATATTGTATTGTGATAATTATTTTGTTTTTTTCTGTGGATATTTACGGAATAGACTATCCCATTTCAGCCGTATTACTCCAAATAATGCTTCTCCAAAGATGCCACCGCTCATCTTAGAATTACCTAAGATCCTGTTTACAAATACAATAGGGACTTCTTTGATGGTGAATCCACATTTATATGTGGTATATTTCATCTCAATCTGAAATGCATATCCTTTGAATTGAATTTTGTCTAATTCAATGGTACTTAGGACTTCTCTTCTGTAGCATTTGAACCCAGCTGTTGTGTCGGCAATCTTTAATCCTGTAACGATACGCACGTATTTGGAAGCAAAGTAAGACATTAGTACTCTACCCATCGGCCAATTTACAACATTGACTCCGCTGACGTATCGAGAACCAATTGCTAAGTCCGCACCTTCTTCAGAACAGGCCTTGTGCAATTTTATCAAGTCATTGGGATTGTGGGAGAAATCTGCATCCATCTCAAAAACATAATCGTAATCGTGTTGTAATGCCCATTTGAACCCCGTTATATATGCGGTTCCCAATCCTTGCTTGCCAGCTCTTTCTATAAGAAACAATCGATCAGAAAACTCCTTCTGAAGCTCTTTAACAATCGCTCCAGTCCCGTCAGGTGATCCATCGTCAATTATCAATACATGAAATTGCTTTGGTAAAGAAAACACTGCTCTACATATATTCTCAATGTTTTCTTTTTCATTATACGTTGGTATAATAACTATGCCGTCGTTATTCTCCACTATTATAAATTTTATTTATGTTTATGCAAATTTAAAAAATGGTTTGGAAATTTATTCGTTATCTTTGTGAAAATTTTTCGTAGGAGTGGAAATTATTGATTTATTAAATCGCTTGAGCCTTAATAATCAGGTGCTTGCGATACAGAAATGGTTGAAATCAGATTCGTTAAAACTTAACATCAAGGGGATGGATGGCTCTTTTCGTTCTCTTTTGTTTTCGTGTTTAGTAAAGATGGATGTCACTCATCAATGGTTTATCCTAAACGATTCTGAGACGGCTGCTTATTTTTATCATGACATGGTGCAAATCCTGGGTGATCAGTTTGTCTATTTTTTCCCTTCTTCTTATAAATCCTCCTCTGTATATGATCCGCAACATGATGCTGGTAATGTTATTTTACGTACTGAGGTCCTAAACTGTTTGGATAGTCAGAACGATCGTTTTGTGATTGTTTCTTATCCTGAGGCGATGGCTGAACTGGTTGTAAAAAATGAGGTGCTGAAAGATCATTCTTTTAGCATAAAGGTTGGAGATTCTGTTGATACTTCTTCCTTGATTCAAAAATTGACTGAATTGGGGTTCTCTCGAGTTGATTTCGTATATGAACCGGGTCAGTTTTCGGTCCGTGGTAGTATTGTGGATATCTATTCTTTCTCTTGTGAAGATCCTTATCGTGTCGATTTCTTCGGAGACGAGGTTGATTCAATCAGGACATTCGAGGTTGAAACACAGTTGTCAAAGAGTAATCAGAATTCTGTCTATGTCGTTCCTAATATTCATGAGAGCAAGAGCATTTCGGATACGATTCTTTCCTTCTTCCCACAGAATACAATTATAAACACGTTTGATTTTCAATACTTTAATGATACGATCGAAGAGATTTGTGAGAACGCTTCGGATAAGTCTCTTTATGTCGATCGAGAAGCGTTTATGAAGGATCTTCTCTCTTTTCGGTCGATTGACTTTGGTGGACATTGTTGTTTCAAATCGTGTGATACTATCTCGTTTCACGTATCACCGCAGCCGATCTTTCATAAGAACTTTGATCTGATTACTTCAGATTTGAAAAAACAGTTGAGTAATGGTTTCCAGATTTGTCTGTTGAGTGATAATAAGCATCAGATTGACCGTTTGGAGGCAATTTTCAAGGATAAAAACCTAAATATCCCTTTTACCCCTATTTACAAAACACTTCACGAAGGGTTTATTGATCATGATGAGGGATTGTGTTGTTATACGGACCATCAGATTTTTGATCGTTTCCATAAATATTCTCTTCGTTCTGAACGCACAAGAAATGGTCAGGTGGCTCTGACATTGAAGGAGTTGAATAGTTTTAAACCCGGTGATTATGTCGTGCATATTGATCATGGTGTAGCTCGATTTGGTGGATTGATACAGGTAGATGTGAACGGCAAGAAACAGGAGGTGATTAAACTTCTGTATAAGAACGATGATCTTCTTTTGGTGAGTATTCATTCGCTTCATAAAATTTCAAGATATAAAAGTAAAGAGGGTGATGAGCCGACCATTAATAAACTTGGTACGGGTGCATGGCAGACGATAAAGGAGAAGACCAAAAAGAAGGTAAAGGATATTGCCCGTGATCTGATTGCATTGTATGCTAAAAGACGGGAGGAGAAAGGATATGCTTTTTCTCCGGATACATTCTTACAATCTGAGTTAGAGGCTTCTTTCATGTATGAAGACACGCCAGATCAGCTGAAAACGACGAGAGAGGTAAAGCAGGATATGGAGCGTGATTTGCCTATGGATCGCCTTGTCTGTGGGGATGTTGGGTTCGGTAAAACCGAAATCGCCGTACGTGCCGCCTTCAAGGCTGTTTGTGATAATAAACAGGTAGCAATCCTTGTCCCTACGACGGTTTTGGCACTTCAACATTATAAAACATTCACAGAACGATTGAAGAATTTCCCTTGTAAAGTGGATTATTTGAATCGTTCTCGGTCGGCAAAGGATTGTAAACGTATCATACAGGAGTTGAAAGAGGGCACAATTAATATTATGATAGGCACTCAAAAGGTGTTGGGGAAGGAAGTGAAATTTAAGGACTTAGGTCTTTTGATAATTGATGAGGAACAGAAATTTGGTGTGTCGGTTAAGGAAAAAATCAAACAGATGAAGGTCAACATAGATACGTTGACAATGACGGCTACACCGATTCCAAGAACTCTTCAGTTCTCGTTGATGGGGGCTCGAGACCTTTCTGTAATTAATACGCCACCGGCTAATAGATATCCTATTCAGACGGAGCTGCATACCTTTAATGAGAATGTGATTAGGGATGCAATACGTTACGAGATGGATCGTAACGGACAGGTGTTTTTTATAAACAATCGTGTGCAGAACCTGGAAGAGATAGCTGCATTGATTAAACGCTTGGTGCCGGAAGCCCGTATAGCGGTGGGTCATGGACAAATGCCTGGTGAGAAGTTGGAAAAGATTATTTTAGATTTTTTAGATTATGATTATGATGTCTTGTTAGCAACGACCATTGTTGAGTCGGGAATCGATATCTCTAATTGTAATACAATTATCATCAACAATGCGCAGAATTTCGGTCTAAGTGATTTGCATCAGTTACGTGGTAGGGTAGGACGTAGCAACCGTCGAGCTTTCTGCTATCTATTAACACCACCGTTGACAATGGTTACAGCTGATGCACGACGTAGATTACAGGCAATTGAGAGTTTCTCAGATCTAGGAAGTGGCTTCAATATTGCTATGCAAGACCTTGATATAAGAGGAGCTGGTAACCTATTAGGAGCTGAACAGAGCGGATTCATTGCCGATCTAGGGTATGAGACCTACCAGAAGGTATTAAATGAGGCGGTCGCAGAATTGAAGATTGATGAGTTCTCTGATTTATATAAAGAGAAAGAAACAGGTACATTGAATTCAGAGTTACAGTATGTAACAGATTGTCAGATAGAAACAGATCTTGAACTGACGTTCCCTTCGGATTATGTTGAGAATGTATCTGAAAGGATGTCTTTATACCGTGAGTTGGATAATGTTAAGAATGAAGGGGAACTTCAAGCCTTTGAGGCGAAAATGCAGGATAGATTTGGTAGGATACCTGAGCAGACGGAGAATCTGTTTATGTTGGTGCGATTACGTTGGTTGGCTATCTCGTTAGGATTTGAAAAACTAACGTTAAAGCAGGGCAGAATGACCTGTTATTTTATTCAGACAGAAGATTCTCCTTATTTCCAATCGGATGCGTTTGGTAAGATTCTTACGTATTTTCAAAATCATTTGGAACGGTGTAAGTTACGCGATGTGGCAGGAAAGAGATCCATTCTCTTTATTGAGGTGGCAGATGTTGCAGAAGCGTATAAAATATTACAGGGAGTTCTTGAGGCGTAGATTCGCCTATGTTCTTGTATAAAAATAGGTATCCCCCCATGACTTACGGGATCATGGAGGGATTTCCTTACGTAATTAATTGTGGTATGTTGTTAAATCTGCTTAAAGGCTTGATCCAAATCAGCTATGATATCATCAATATGCTCTACACCAATTGATAGACGGATGGTAGTAGGAGTGATATGTTGTCTAGATAACTCTTCTTCAGATAGTTGCGAATGGGTGGTAGTAAACGGATGGATTACCAATGATTTAACATCAGCGACATTCGCTAGTAATGTGAAGATCTTCAATGAATCGATGAATTTCCATGCATCTGCCTGAGTACCTTTTATCTCGAACGTAAAGATTGAACCAGCTCCGTTAGGGAAATACTTCTTGTATAATGCATGATCCTTATGAGAAGGAAGAGATGGATGGCTCACACTCTTTACTTTTGGATGATTTGCCAAATAATTCACTACCTTAATAGCATTATCCACATGACGTTCAATTCGCAATGGCAATGATTCAACGCCTTGTAACAAGATCCATGCATTGAAAGGTGAGATACTTGATCCTGTGTCACGAAGAATAACCGCTCTGATGCGAGTTACAAATGCAGCAGCACCTGCTACATCAGCAAAAATGGCACCATGATAAGAAGGATCTGGTTTTGCCAATGTTGGGAATTTATCCGCATTTGCTTTGAAATCGAAACGACCAGCTTCTACGATTACACCACCCAAGCTGCTACCGTGACCTCCAATGAATTTTGTTGCGGATGTTACAACAACGTCTGCTCCATGCTCGATTGGACGTACTAATAATGGAGCAAAGGTGTTATCTACAATAAACAGAATATTGTGCTTATGTGCTACCTCTGCTATGGCATCGAAATCAGCCACATCTGAATTTGGATTTCCAAATGTCTCAGCATATATTACCTTGGTGTTAGGACGTATTGCTTTCTCTAATTCTGCAATGTTGTTAACGTCTAAGAACGTGTTCTCAATACCTTGTGTAGTCAACGTATGCGTGATCAAATTGTATGTTCCACCATATAGATTATCACCTGCGATGATGTGGTCGCCATTCTGTAATACATTCTGCAACGCATACGTTATGGCTGCGGCACCTGAAGCAACTGCCAAACCTGCTGTACCACCTTCGAGAGCTGCGATTCTTGCCTCGAAAACAGACTGTGTCGTGTTGGTTAAACGACCATAGATGTTACCCGCATCTCTAAGTCCGAAACGGTCTGCTGCGTGCTGTGCATTGTGAAAAACGTATGCTGCAGTCTGATAAATAGGTACTGCGCATGAATCTGTTGTTGGATCTGCTTGTTCTTGACCTACGTGAAGTGCTAATGTCTCTAAATGTAATTTATTTTCTCCCATATTCGTATCCTTTCTTTTTTAGTTAATTAATTATTCGTTATTTTTATGCTGACAAAATTATTCTAAATAGAAAAATAAACCAAGCATATATAAAAATACGGAAATAATAACTATATTTGTATCGTTAAACAGAAAGTATGTATAGTTTTTTAATCAAAATTGCTTATTCATGGAAAAAAATTCTTTTGATCATTTAGATTCGACAGATATTGTCATCTTACGAACACTGCAACAGAATGCTCGTTTGACCAATAAAGAGGTGGCAATGGCTGCTCACCTATCAATTACCCCAACATTTGAGCGAATCAAAAGGCTCGAAAATGAAGGATATATCAAAAAATATATCACTGTTCTTGATGCGGAGAAACTGAACCGAGGCTTTGTTGTATTCTGTCAAGTGAAACTAACTCCATTGAATAAATCTATTGCGAATGATTTTTGTAAAATGATTATGGAGATTCCTGAGGTTACAGAGTGTTATAATATCTCTGGTAAGTTTGATTATTTCTTGAAGGTTCATGCTCCCGACATGAAGTATTATCAACAGTTTGTTCTAAATGTTCTTGGTCAGTTCGAACATTTAGGTTCTCTTGAAAGTGTCTTTGTCATGGAGGAGATTAAATTACATTACGGAGTTAACATTTAACCTTAGGCAAATTCTTCAATGTGTTAAATTATTATGTTACCTTTGTATTATATAATGTAAAGCCTATGTATAAAACACTCTTTATCGATTTTGATGATACCTTGTATGATACGCGCGGGAATGCTGAGATTTCTTTGAAGGAGACATTTGAGTTCTTTCAGTGGGGGAATTATTTTCGGGAGTATGATACATTCTCTAAAATCTATTGGAAAACAAATATTGAGTTATGGGATGCGTATGCTAAAGGTGAAATCAAACGTGATTATCTAATGGTAGAGAGGTTTAGAATACCGTTGTCAACTGGTGTTGATGCTGCCGGACAATCATTTAATCCGACGGCAGATTATTGTCTGAAAGTAAGTGATGTGTTTCTTAATTTTTGTGCGAACAAACCTGGATTGGTGACAGATGCTCGTGAGTTAATGGAGTATCTAAGAGGGAAGGGGTATTCATTGTATATGTGTAGCAATGGTTTTCATGAGGTTCAATATCGTAAACTGAAGTCATGTGGATTGTCTGATGCTTTTGATGGTATCATACTCTCAGAGGATGCGGGAGCAAATAAACCGAGCATTGAATTCTTTACTTATGCAATGAAGATGTCTCACGCAGAGTCTGAAAGTACACTGATGATTGGAGATAATTTCTCAACAGATATTCTTGGGGCAAAGGCTGCAGGATTGCATACAATGTTCTTCAATCGCCATCCGGATTCATACGTGGCTTCGGAAGAGGTTGATTATGAGGTCCATTCGTTGCGAGAGATCATGCATATATTATAACAGCAGATCGGTGTCCTGTTATCTTACGAGGTGATAATGATTTTGCTATCAGAATGATTTCCTTCTTGTAGTACCTGAATCTGAACATTGATTCGTTCTTTTAGCTCTTCCACATGACTGATAATGCCAACACGGCGACCGCTTTTAGAGTGTAGCATGCGTAGGGTGTTAATTGCTTTTTGTAACGGTTCCCCGCTAAGTGTTCCAAATCCTTCGTCAATGAATAGGGTATCAACCGATAGTTGCTGTCCAATATCGCTAAGAGCAAGTGCGAGAGACAGGGAAACAAGAAAGCTTTCTCCTCCTGAGATGGTGCTTGCTGCACGTTGCACATATCCTTGATAGGCATCCTCGAGTAGGATGACAAAGGTTCCGGGTTTAATTTTTAGGATATAACGGTCACTCAATGACTTCATATATCGATTGGCAGAGTATATTAAGCTGGATAGCACGTAACTCTGAGCAATCTTGCGAAAGTTTTTACCAGTTGCATCACCAAAGAGAGAGTTGATACGGGACCATTTATTATAAAGCGCATATTTGGTGTTAGTATCGTTTATCAGTTCTTTGAGTTGATTCTGCTTTTCTTTATTTTGTTCAAGTCGTAGATTAAGTTCTACTTTCTTTTCGTTTATTTGGGCTCGTTGTTTTTCTGTATCGTTAATCTGTTCTGTCAGATATGATATCGATTCTGATTCTTCCAGATCAGGTTTTTGGTCAATCAGTTCTGCTTGTTCCTTTTGCAACTGATTTAAATTGCTTTGTTTCTCGATAGACTCTTTCTCGTAGATTGCTTGTTCTCTTTCTCTTTCTGATATATCTTCAGCTTTATATGAGAGCAATGAATCGAGAATCTCTTTTGAGATATCAGTGTGTTGTAGGAAGAACGTATCCATTAGTTCTTTTTTCTCCTGCTCTTTCTTCTCAGCCGCTGTTAGTTGGGCTTTGCAGGCTGCAATCTTGGATCTATTATTGTTGATATCGGATAAGACATTCCTATTTGGAGTGGAGGAAGACTCATGAATGGGCATGTCCCATTCAGGCATAAGTTTGACCACTTCCGATATGTTCTCCGTTAGATTCTTCAGAATAGCACTATTCTCTTTTCGAGTATTTTCTTTATTTTGTAACTCTTTCTGCTTGTCTGAATACTCTTTTGCTTTTATTTCTAACTCTTGTATGAAACCTGACGGATTTTCTTTCCAGTTTTTCTCCCATAATTGAGCGTTGATACCTTGCTCTAACTGATTCTCTGTTTTGATTATTTCGTCATTGTATGCTTTGATATTCGCTTGGGATGATTGAACGGATTGCAGGCTTTGAGTCATTTGGTTTTTTGCAGCATCAAGTTCCTCTTTTTTCTGCTCTTTGATCTTGCGTGATTCGTCAGCTTTCCTACGGCAGTTTTCCAGTTCCTTTTCAAACTCTTCTGCGGTGGTTATCTGGTTGGTTACAGTTCTTAATTCATTTGTAGTGAGATCTTTATATTCACTTAGTTGAGAACTTGTGATATCGCTTAGTTCATTGATAAAACATTTCTTACATGCCTGTAACGCATTGTTCATACATTCTTCGAGAGAGTGGTTATTTTCGAAGGTATCCTTTGCTAACTTGTAACTCTTTTTTGACGATTGAATGTTGGCATTAAGGGCATTTAGATCATCTTTCAGTTCATTGTATTCCTTTTCTACCTCTTTCAGGGACTTTTCTGCTTGCCTATATAATATGTCAAGGTCTTCTTCATGAGGGATAACTGATGTGATTTTTTGTTGGCATACAGGACACACATCACCTATTTGTAACTTTGAACGGATGTTCTGTGCCCATTTATTTATGGATTCTTTCTGTTTCTCATAGAATTTCTGACAGGTCTCAAGTCGAATCTTTGCTTCTTGAACCTTCACTTCAAGGATCGGTTTCTGTTTTTCAAGTTCCTCTATGCTTGAGCGTTGTTTCTTTAGTGCTGTCTCTGCACTCTTGACATTTTTTTTCTCACGTTCTAATGTGTCAAGTCGATCTTGAGCGATCTGAATGGAGGACAAACGTTGTTGGAGTTCTTCTTTTTTCTTTCTTAACGTAGGGAGTTCTGTTTGTCGCAATTGATCTTCCTGTTGCTTAATTGATTTTTCTAACCCGACAAGATTCTCTTCTGCCTTGTTATAGATCTCTTGTAGCTTGTCGCAGTTGGGTTTAAATATGGTTTCTTGACGGTTCTCTTCAGTCTGAATCGAATCGTTTTCTTTTTTTATCTTGGAAAGTAAGTTCTCTCTATTTTTTAGCCATTGAACCAGTTCAGCTTTCTTTTCGTACGTATCAATCTTCTCCTTTTGAGCGTCTATGTATTTTGTTAGTTTTTCTGTTTCGACTAGGAGATTTGTTACGTTGTGAATGTACCACTGCTCGTCGGCCTTGATTTTTTTAAAATCGTCAAAAAGCTGTGCAAGCTCACTCTTCTGTCTTTTTTGTTCATCACGAGCATCTTTGATGTCGTTTAACCAAACACGAGCATCAGAGGTCTTCTTCCAAAGGGAGATGAGTTGTGCATTTTTCTTATAGTCGTCGCTTTCAATCTTCTCTTTAATAAGTTGATAACTCTTTTGCGCATCTTCAATTTTTTTATTTAGCGAGGATTGATTGTTTAGCCATACAACTTTTTTGTTGAGCGAATCTTTCTGTGATTTTAATCTTTCATCGTCTTCTCTATAGTTTTTAATCTCTTCCTGATACTTTGTTATTTCATCGTCAGAGAGTAATTGCATATCATCTACCTTCTGTTGTGCAGCCTCCCAATTCATTTTTTTCGATGCAGTGATGTCATATATCTTTTTACCAATTTTTGTGTAGATATCGACGCCCGTTATTTTCTCCAATATCTCAGCTTTCTCTTCATCTTTGCTATTTAGGAAACGGGTGAATTCACCTTGAGCCAGCAGTGTTGTTCGGCAGAACTGATTAAAATCCAGCCCGACTGCATGAGTTATCTCTGACGTTATCTCATCAACCTTACTTAGAATAGTACCAGTATGTAGATTTTTCAGACTCCATTTCTTGTCTTGAATGTTTCCTGAGAGCTTATTATGAGCACGGGCGATTGACCATGTTGCTTCATAGAGCGTTTGATTATTTCCAAGAAAAGTCAAGGATACAAATGCATCACTTGTGTTGTGTCTCATTAATTGTCTTGGGTCATTGATTTTCAATGATTTAGCTCCATCCTGAACATCCCCTTGCATATTGGTGCTTTTTAATCTAGGCGTATTGGCATATAAGGCAAGGCAGATAGCATCCAGGATTGTAGATTTTCCGGAGCCTGTTTTCCCTGTAATTAAGAATAGTTCATTATTAGAGAGAGGTTCTGCGGAGAAATCTATTGTCGCATCTTCAATGGAAGCGATGTTATGTATGATTAGTTTTTGTAGCTTCATTTTTAATCTCGTATTTCGTCTTCTACCATTTTTTGCGCTTCCATGAACATGTCAATCATCTCTTGGCTGAAATCCACGCCAGAATCTTCTGCGTATCGTCGAGCAATATCAATAGGTTTCTCTGATTGAAATTCCTGCACGGTAAGAATCTTTGTCTCTGATTTGTCTCTATCCTTTCGTTTCGCATTGATGTAGCAGAAGCGACATTTTTTCCCTTGGGTTAGATTGACAGCCTCCATTTGAGCTTCTGGAGGAAGAAAATCTTCTATCTCAACATTTAATCGTATGTATGCCTCGATATCGGAAGGGAACTCTTGTAGAAGTTGTTTGGCCTGTTCCCAACTGGCCATTTCTTGGGAGGGCAAGGATACAAGAGGACGAGGGTTGAAGATGCTGATAGTCTCTGACTGGACAGGTTCTCCATGCTGACTAATTTCAACAAGCGTAATGCTATGATCATAGGTTTCATCGAAACTTACGGGCAGTGGGGTTCCGCTATAGCGAGCTTTTTTCTGACTTCCTGGTATGTATTGAGCATGGTGAATGTGTCCAAGCGCAAGGTAATCGTATCTGTCGCCGAACTGACGGATATCGATGCTGTCAATGCCGCCAACCACATATTCTGAACAATCATCATGACCCGAGAAGTCACATCCGCTAACGGTTGTATGAGCCGTCATAATAACCGGTAGGTTCTCTGTGTTATGTTTGTTCACTTGCTCTATCAATTCTTGAAAGAATCCCTCTGGCATATTTCGTTCGTTGACGTAAGGAATGGCTATGATATACCCTTTGTGAGGTATCTCAATGATGTGCTCATCACGATTGATTTTATTTAATGTGCCGATTACATGAACATTCAGAGCCATCCATGGGTTACGAAAGATCTCGTGCTTTGTTCCACTGTCATGATTGCCGGCAGTCACAATAATCTTCATGTCGGGATGTGCATTATGAATTTTCACCATAGCATCAGTAAACATTGTTTGTACTGACGAAGAGGGTTGTGAAGTATGGTAAACATCCCCACAAAGGAGGAACACATCAGGTTTGTGTTCAGCAACGAGAGTCACCATTTGTTCCAACATTGCTGTCTGCTCCTCCATACGATCATAATTATAGATTGTATGTCCAAGATGCCAGTCGCTTGTATGTAGTATTTTCATAAAAATGCTTAGTTGTAGTCTAGTTCCAACCTATATTTTTCCTTTAAGGCCTCAAATTTCGGATAATTCTCGATTAGTTTTTGCAATTTTTCGTTAGGTGTCAAAATTCTAACCGTATCTTTTAGCTCAGCAACTTTCACCTCCAGGTTGATATTGCCATTCTTTAATTCTACGCGTAGGAAATTAAGAAGGGAGACTTTTTCTTTCAACATTTCTTTTTCTTGAATCGAGTTATCCACTATTTGGACAAGCTTATAATTATCCGTCAGTGTGGGTTTACAACTCTCCATGGTATTGAAAAGAATCTGTTTCTCATTGATTCCACGGATATATTTGTTCCATGCAGATATCATCATCTCCTGTGTGAAAGGAGTGTTTGAGGCAATGACTGCAAGCTTTTCCTCCTCTTCCTTTTGGTTTTCTTTCTCTTTTATACTTTCGAAGATTGAGAAGTGTCCGACTGTTGATGGACGAGGAGTGGCGACCGTTCTTGTAGGCGTTTGTGGAGAAGTTGTGGTGACAATCTTCTGGGGTTGAGCGACCGGCTGAGCAGGTGTCGCAGGAGAAACTGTAGATGTATTATTCTGAGGTTTCTGATCCGTTGATTGCGGCTGATTTTGTTTTGTAAAGATAGGATCAATGAGAAGAGGAATGTCCGAAAGCAACTCTTCTAATTCACTATATTTTTTTTTTGTCCGACAGTTGGCATAGTCGGATAAGCATCAATTCCACAAGCAGTCGTTTATTCTTACTGACTCGGTAGTTAAGATCACATTGGTTGGCAAGCATCAATGCTTTTATTAGGAAATCATCCTCGCAAGTCTGGGCTTGTTTCTTGAATAGTTCTCTGGTCTCGTCTCCGACCTCCATTAAGGAGACTGTTTTCTCATCCTTGCATACGAGGAGATTTCGGAAATGGGAGCTAAGACCGCTAACAAAATGTTGTGCGTCAAAGCCCTTGCTAAGTATTTCGTTGAAGGTTAATAAAGCTTCAGAGATATTTCCTTCACAGAAGTTGTTAACCAGTTTGAAGTAGTAATCATAATCAAGAATGTTCAGATTATCGATTACATTCTTGTAGGTTACGTTTCCACCCGTACATACAGTCACCTGGTCAAAGATAGAGAGAGCATCACGCATGGCGCCATCAGCTTTTTGGGCGATGATGCCGAGCCCCTCTACATCCGTTTTGATGCCTTCCTTTTCAGCAATCATCTGAAGTTGTTTAACAACATCATTGATGCCAATACGGTTAAAATCAAATATCTGACAACGGGAAAGAATCGTAGGTAATACCTTGTGTTTCTCTGTTGTTGCCATAATGAAGATTGCATATGAAGGAGGCTCCTCCAATGTTTTTAGAAACGCATTGAAAGCCTGAGAAGACAACATATGCACCTCATCAATGATATATACACTATAGTTGCCTATCTGAGGGGGGATGCGTACCTGCTCGATAAGAGAACGGATGTCATCCACACTATTGTTAGACGCAGCATCTAATTCGTGAATATTATAGGAACGTTGTTCATTGAAGGCCTTGCATGATTCACATTCGTTGCATGCTTCATGATCGGCTGTAGGATTTAAGCAATTAATGGTTTTGGCAAATATACGGGCACAAGTTGTTTTTCCAACACCTCGAGGTCCGCAGAACAAATAGGAATGGGCCAGTTTGCCACTCGCGATAGCACTTTTCAATGTGCTAGTCAACGAAGGCTGTCCAACTACCGATAAGAAAGTGGTTGGCCTATATTTTCTGGCAGAAACAATAAAATTGTCCATATACTAATTGTTACTTTCTTTTAAAACCGATACAAATTTATGTATTTTGAATAGCATCCACAACTAAATCAATTGTGAGTTATAAACATCTAGCATGAATGGCTGAACATCTGCGTGTTATTTAAAGAATCCTCCAAAGACATTTCCATAAGAGATGAATTTGCAGGTTGCAGAATCGCCTGTAGCCAATTCAACCAAGCAGACATAAACACCTTGAGGAACAAAAATCTGATTGGTATGTTTAACCTTATCCGTATGGTATATTGTCAATCCATTTAATGCATAGATGTAGAGGTTAGCTCCTTCTAACTGTGCATCGGAGACACCATCTACGTGAATAATTGCCTTACCACGTTCTGCTTTTGTCGGTGTCCATACTCGGAATGGACCGAGGTTAGGTTGTATGAACTGACTGCAGACATATAGTTCCTGGTCATCTTTTACTGTACATATCAATGAATAATATCCTCCTATGCCGGATGTTTCTCGGTATGATTGTTCAGTGTAGGAGAGGTCTTCTCCATTCTTATACCAATTATATGTTTCAAAGTCATAACGTATATCATCACATTTAATGATGTTGCCACCTATCTCTTGAAGCAGGTGTTCATTGATTCCGATGTGGAAAACATTAGTAATGTGATTACTTACTTTTCCTTCTCCGTATAGTTGCAGCGTAACTTCATATGTGCCAGGTTTAACATTTTCTGGTACTATGAGGGTGATGCTTCCTTGTTCGGAAGCCATACTTCTGAAGTTATCAAATCCTTGTGCTCTTGCCTTTTCATCAAATACGATTCGGAAGGAGTCAGGATTGCCTTCTAATACCTTGTAGTGAATAGTCAGTGAATCTGTTGAACAGAATCGGTTGGACTCTATTACTCCATTGCGTGAGATGCTTTCGCCTCCTGTTATATAAACATTATCAATGATGATTTCTCTTCCTTGCACATGAAGATCTAGAAGAACGATGCTGTCACATTGTGTTTGAGAAACTAAGGTTTGTGAGTATTCATATCTTCCGATTTTCTCTGGTGTTACATTGAATCCATACATGGTGTAGGTGGTACCTATAACGATGGTATCGGCAATCTTAACTGTATCGATAGCATATAGACTCAGTTCCAAGGTGAGGATGGAATCACATCCGTAGATAGTTGATAATGTATCGTAATAGATACCGGAATGAGTCAATTCTTTTCCTCTCCAATCATAGGTCTTACCACATACAGATTCTATAATAGGAGTAGTGAGAATATCATCATGAAGCACAAGATGAATCTTAATGATTGAATCGCATCCTGCGTTAGAGATGAGGTGCAGTGTCGTGTCGGATTGAATTTGATATCCGTTCCAGTTAACTGGTAGTTCATGACGGCAAGACGATAATGTGATGGTTTTGTCGGTGCGATGATGAATGGTCAAATTCAGTTGGCAGATACTATCGCATCCTTCTACTGTTTGCAAGGTGTCATAATAGATACCGGACTTTGTCATCTTCATGCCATGCCATTGGTATGAGTCACATGCGGATTCATCTTCTATAGTCGTTTTTGCTTGCAATAGATTTATATGCACGATGAAGAATGAGTCTCTGCCGTACTGATCCTTGTATGTGAATATATTATCCTCTTGTGTTAACTCTTTTCCATCCCATATATATGGTAACAGATTATCACACATAGTGAACTCAATAGAATCGACAGGATCCTCAGATGGAAGGATTGTCAAATGCAGCGTGACAATTGAATCACATCCTACGCTATTGGTATAGGTCTGTTCATAATCGCCAGTTGTTCTATATGATTTTCCGTTCCAGTTGTAGAAGATCTTAGCTGAGTCGGCAAATGCATAATAGGATGGCTGCAAAATTGTTAGATGCAGAATAGCGGTAGAGTCACATCCGTCTGTATTCATGAAATGTTTTTCGTATGTACCTGATTCTGTATAAATAGAATCATTCCACTCAAATGAGAGACAACTCTCCTCCGTTACTTCCGAACGAGAACTTCTCAGTTTGATTAAGTGAAGTTGGATGATGGAATCACATCCTACAGAGTTAACTGTTGTAATGGTCGTGTCTCCATATACTTTTATTCCATTCCATTCTGCATATTCATTATTGTCACATATTGTAAGAGTCTCTTCATATCGGCTGGAATTTTTAACATGAAGATGTAATGTCACAATTGAGTCACAACCTGTAACTAAAGAAGCAAGCGTATGGGTATATACACCGCTCTTGGTATAATTCATGCCGTTGAAGTAGTAACTTCCACCACATATTGTATCATAAACCTCAACTGTCTGGATAGGAAGGATATTCAGTTTCAACGTGATTGTAGAATCACATCCCTTCATGCTTGGAATTGTCAGGACAGTATCGCTGACAATCTCATGGCCTTCCCAAATGTAAGGGAGATCTTTAGCACAGACATTGATTTTCTCCATGCCGAAGGATGGTGATAAGATGGTAAGATCCAATTTTATAATTGAGTCACATCCTGTTACTTTGGAGACAAGCTTTTGCTCATATACTCCTGATTGGGTATAAACAAAGTCATTGTGTATATAACTTCCACAGGCAGCAACATAGACTGTCTGGGTGATAGCAGGAAGAACATTCAATACAATGTTTACGATAGAGTCGCAACCTTGTGCATTGGTAAGGGTTAGTACGGTATCTGTTCTGATTTTATATCCTTCCCATTCGTATGGTAATTCTTTTGGACAGATGGTAAAGGTGTCTGTACCGTATGTCTCTTTCAAAATGGTTAGGTTTAATGTCAGAATGGAGTCACATCCAGTAATGCGTGAAACTAGGTTCTGTGTATAAGTTCCACTTTCTGTATAAGTGATATCGTTCAATGTATATCGACCACATGCGGTTTCTGTAATGGTGCTTGTTATGGCAGGCATGCGATTAAGTCGTACATTGATGATAGAATCGCAACCCTGTTGATTTGTAAGAGTCACGGTAGTATCATTGTATATCTCATATCCATTCCAGAGTATAGGAAGTTGAGCTTCACATACTGTGATTGTTTCAATGCTTTCTGTAGGCTGTAGGATTGTAAGAATAAGCGTGACGGTGGAATCGTAACCTGTAATATCGGAAACGAAATGTTGTTCGTACGTTCCACTTGTTGTATAGGTTATTCCGTTCAATGTATAACTTCCACATGCAGTATCTGAGATAGTTACATTAGGTGCTGGAATTACCGTAAGATGAAGTGTGACGATAGAGTCACATCCATGTTGAGTTGTCAATAGGATGGTGGTGTCGCGTTTAACATTGTATCCGTTCCATACGTATGGTAACTCTTTCTCGGATATAGTTGCATACTCTGATTTTTCTTCTGTCTGCCAGATGGTCAGATTCAAGGTCAGAATAGAGTCACAACCCGTTTGCAGTGAAACGAAATGTTGTTCGTAAGTACCACTTTCTGTATAAGTCTCTCCATTCAATGTATAGCTGTCACATGCTTCATCTGTAATGATTTGAGATGAGACAGGCAATACAATAAGATGGAGATGAATGATTGAATCACAGCCATCATCTTTTGTGTAGAGTAGGGTCGTGTCACTTTGGAGATCTATGTTATTCCATTGATATGGCAAATGATCTTCGCAGACGGTTATTGTTTCTGTTGACTCAGTAGCATGACCAATGGTAAGTTGAAGCGTCAGAATAGAGTCACAACCGCCATTCTTTGTGTAAAGATGTTGTGTGTATGTTCCGCTTTCAGTAAATGTTTCTCCATTAATGGTATAACTATCACAAGCACTATCTGTGATGGTTTCTGTCATGTATGGGAGACGATTGAGATGAATTGAAATGACAGAATCACAACCCATGTGATTTTTTGTTGTAATGACGGTATCTCCATGGATGGAGTAGCCATTCCAGTTGTATGGTAATTGTGCTTCACATACGGTAATGGTTTCCGTACCTTCAGTTGGATGTCCTATTGAAAGTTGGAGTGTCAATATAGAGTCACAACCTGTCACCGCAGAGGTTAAATATTGCGTATAAGTTCCACTTTCTGTATAGGTTTCTCCATTGATAGTATAACTGTCGCAGGTGTCTATAACGATTGTTTCTGTAGCTTCTGGCAGGATAGTGACTTTGATTTGAACTACAGAGTCACATTCGATAGAGCTGCTGAAATGGATTGTCGTATCGCCTGTTAATAAATAACCTTTCCAGTTATAAGGGAGGTCGTTTTTGCACAATGTGATAGAATCTTTTGTCACAGCGGTGTTAAGAACCGTCAAGTGCAAAGAGTAAACGGAATCGCAGCCTACTGTGTTTTCTATTCTCACAATCGGTTCGTTTGTGCTTACAGTATATGTCTTTCCGTCACGCCATGTATAAGAATCACAAACAATAACAGTGTCTGTCTTGTACATGGAACTGTCAATCCAGACGGTTAGATATGCTGCTCCAACAACGGCAGTTGCTCCATTGTATGCAAATGATGTATTATGCCATGTGTAAGGCATCTCTCCTGGACAAACCATTGTGTCG
>CACXCA010000072.1 GCA_902766045.1 uncultured Bacteroidales bacterium | reverse complement strand
TTCGGATATAATCACAATAGATACAGAAGACTCATTGAAGGTATCCATCGCGGCTATTGAACCAGTTGTCTGCACCGGCACGAATGTAAGTCTGCAAGCCACCGTCAGTGGAACACCTGAATCAGTCAAGTGGGAGAAAACAGTAGGCGGACAAACTAGCCTATTGGCAAATGCCTTAACCGCTAACGATGTTCCAACCCAAGCAAGTGAATACACAGTGACCGCCAGTGGCAAGTATTGTCCGAGCGTGAATCAAAGCGTTTCGGTGGCAGTAGATACAAAAGCTGTGCTGACCCTGAACACCTCAGCCGATGCAGTTTGTGTGAATGGAGAAGTGACCCTCACAGCAGACTACGGCACGGCCACCGATATCGTCTGGGAACAGAAGACGGAGAGTGAGGCGGACTTCACCGAATTCGCCACCGACCTTGCCACACAGAAGGCAATTCATCCTGCAGGAAAAACAAGCTACCGTATCCGCTCCACACAAGGCGGTGCCTGTCCGGAAAGTGTATCAGATATAATCACAATAGATACAGAAGACTCCCTACGCATGGACCTTCAACCTATTGCAGAACAAGTCAAAGAAGGAGAAAGCGTCTCTTTAAAAGCAACGATCACCACAGGAACACCAACATCATTTACGTGGGAGAAGGAATCCAGCTCTAACAAGAGCACATTAAGTACTAATTATGAAACAACTGACACACCAAGCGAGAACTGCACATACATTGCCACGGTTCATGCTAAACACTGTCCAGACGTGTCCAAAAGCCAAAGCATTCTCTTCAAACCACAAATTATCCTTAGCTTAACATCTGTGGTAGATACAATATGCGAAGGAGAAGAAGTGATACTCACGGCCAGTTACGGAGAAGCCGAGAGTATCGTATGGGAGATGCAAGAAGACGGAGAAACCAACTATGCTGATTTCGCTACCGATCTCACCACACAAAAGAGTATCAATCCGATTGTAACAACCCATTATAGAATACGTACTACAGGAGATGATGCAGTCTATTCCAATGTAGTAACCATTCATGTGGAGAAACCAGTCGAAATTGAACTCACTGGCGATGAGTCTGTGTGCAAAGGAAGTGACTATACCATCAATTTCCATGTAACAAACGGACAGGATCTATCCTCCTTAATCTTATACGAGACAGTAAACAGCAAAACCATCAAGCAAGAAAATATCGAGATATTCAATCTGAATGATTATAATGGGTCATACCACTATACCCTTAAGGAAGAAACATCTTTCAATCTGAAAGCAATCCCTAACCATTGTTATGAAGTAGAAACGACCCACATAGTAAAAATTGATACAGTCCCTACCCTCTACGAGTTAACCGCCTCAGTTGACTCAATATGTAGAGGAGAATACGTAGATATCTCTACAGACTTCCCATTCTCAGAAGATAACCTATTATTAACTGCATTAACCATCAGAACAAATGAACAAGAGGAGAGTTATATGATTTCGACAAAGGAGAGACTCAATCCCAATGAGACTACATATTACACACTCACTCCACGTACAGAGAAAGGATGTATAGGAGAAAAGAAGGGAATCACCATCTATGTATCTGAGCCTATAGAAATCACCACAAAAGACACGACAGTCTGTACAGGTGAAAAAGCAGTTTTACATGTAGATAAAGAATCTTCAAAAGAACAGTATATATGGTCCACATCTCCTGAATTTACCGATACCATTGCCACAGGCAACAATCAGATGGTTCATCCAGAAGAAACCACGACCTACTATGTGAAAGCAATCAACGGCAAGTGTGAGAAGGAGCTGGAACAAACTGTTTACATCGCACCACGACCATCTATCCTCGTCAATCAAGAAGAGGCACGAACAATTCATCTCGAAGGAGTAGGCGGCACAGGAGATTACTGGTATGACTATGGTTCTGGCTACGAGCAAACAAATGAAATCGCTCATGCAGTACCCAATAAGACATATACAATCAAGATCAAGGATGAAGCAGGCTGTATCAACGATACAACATTCACAGTACAACCATACGATCTAATCATTCCTGAATATTTCACACCACAGAGTGACGGATGTAATGACACATGGAAAATCATCAACCTAAACAAATATACCCGTGTGAATGTAACCATCTACGATCGATATGGAAAGATACTCTTTGAAGCCAAAACACCTGATCAAGAATGGGATGGTACCTACAATGGGTACGCACTTCCTTCAGAAGATTATTGGTACGTTGTCAAAGTTTACGATATAGGAGCAATCTATAGCGGACACTTTACTTTAATACGATAAGAAGGAAAATAGAAATCTATAGAGAGCAGTATTCTGCCCTCTCTTTCTATCCAAAATACTCCGTTCGACTAGCATCCAAACGAAGGAAGATAAACAATAGAATAGTGAAGCCCCATAAAGAAGAACCTCCATAGCTAAAGAATGGCAAAGGAATACCAATCACAGGTGTCAAACCAGTAACCATACCAATATTAACCATCACATGAAATAAGAAGATTGAAGCCACACAATAGCCATATATTCGGCTAAACAAAGATCGTTGTCTTTCCGCCAAATATACCAATCTCAGCATTAGTGTTAAAAACATGGCAAGGACAAAGAACGATCCTATAAAACCATGTTCCTCTCCTACCGTACAGAAGATGAAATCAGTATCTTGTTCAGGTACATACTTCAATTTAGTCTGAGTGCCATTCAAGAAACCTTTCCCTGAGAATCCACCAGAACCAATAGCAATTTCCGACTGATTTACATTATAGCCAGCTTTTTGCGGGTCATTCTCCATACCCAATGTCACCCTTATACGCGTTTGCTGATGTGGCTTCAGTTTATCAAATGCCATATCAGACACGTTAGAAAACAGGACAGACCCTATAGAAAATAATCCCACAAAGATGTAACTCCACTTTCTGTTTTGTATAGCAATAACCAATAGGAACAAGAAAGAAGAAAGCATCACAAAGTATCCTACATACGTAAACTTAAAATCAAGATGGAACAGTTTATGAACCAAATAAGCAATCAAGAAGATTAGAATATTTCCCAAACATAAGAACATGGAATTTCTACGATCTTTTTGATAGACAAGTAACAAGATAGCTTGCGTCACAAGAGAGATTAACATGACAAGGAATAAACCATACGATTCATCCAGGATAGTCTCCAAGATAGGGACCTCACCAAAACGAATTGAGATGATAAAAACAACGGCTGAGAAGAAACCTAGGAACAACACTAATCCTGGCATTCCCTGTCTATATAACACAAGAAAAAGCGAAGCATAAACCAGCGCCGACCCTGTTTCATTCTGAAAAATAATCATCACCATTGGAATCAGAATTAACATGACTACCTTGAACATGTCAGAGAATCTTCCAATCTTAAACCCGTATGAACTCATGAACTTAGCCAGGGCCAGACACGTAGCTGTTTTAGCAAATTCAGCGGGTTGCAGACTAACAGGTCCTAAAACCAACCACGAACGGGAGCCTTTAATCTCTGGCGCAACAAATATGGTCAGCAATAACAATAGCAACATAGCAACGTATATAGCATATGCAAACATATTATATATACGGCTATCCAAAAGCGACAACATCATTGCAATAACAAACGAGCAGCCAATCCAAACCAACTGTTTACCATATCGATAAGAGAAGTCCCAAAATGAAGCATCTTCAAAATTATATACAGCTCCATAGATACAGAACCAACCAGCCGTCACCAATAATACATAAAGAACGACGGTAAACCAATCAATATTTTTGACAATACTAATCTGTCTTGTTGCCATTTAACTTCGGTAATAAATTAGCGTTCAACATTCTTTCTTCCATCCATTTACGTCGTTTTGGTATATACCCTTTCAGATATTTTTCCATCATTAACGTAGCAATAGGAGCTGCCCATGTAGCACCGAAACCACTATTTTCGACCACCACACAGATTGCAATCTTAGGATCATCCTTCGGAGCAAAAGCCATGAATATAGAATGGTCTTCCCCATGAGGGTTTTGAGCCGTACCCGTCTTACCACACACAACAATACTATCTATACGTGAAGCATAACCTGTACCAGACCGCATCACGAGTTCCATACCATCCACAACAGGGGTGAAGTATTGACTTTCGATGCTAGTAACTCTCTTGTTTGTATAAGTACTGTCCAATTGGAATCCATCTATATGTTTTACCAAATGAGGAACATAGTAATAACCACGGTTGGCAATGATAGAAGCCAAATTTGCAAGCTGCAAAGGAGTGGCCTGAATCTCTCCCTGTCCAATAGAGTTAGACACAATCATAAGAGACTTCCACCTGCCTTCCCCGTACCATTTATCGTAATATTTAGCATTCGGGATAAATCCACGTTTTTCATTCGGCACATCAGCACCCAGCTTATATCCAAAACCTAAAGAGACCACATGTTGCTTCCATGTCTCAAAAGCATTCGATATATTTTTATATTTCGGATGATCCATCATAGCGCGAAATCCCGCACAATAATATGCATTACACGAATGTTGGACAGACTGCACTAGATTCAGAGGCGAAGAGTGCGCATGACATCCAACCGTAAAACTACCCACATGGTAACCACTCTGACAAGGATAAGCCGTAGCAGGAGTGATAATTTTTTCTTCCTGCAGGATTAACGCATTTGCTGTTTTGAACGTTGACCCAGGAGGGTAACAAGCCATCATTGGACGATCGAACAAAGGCAGGAGAGGATCATTCTTCAGTTGCATGTAATTCACCGAACGTTTGCGTCCCACAAGGAGAGACGGATCGTATGTCGGACTCGAAACCAAAGCTAATATTTCCCCAGTAGAAGGATCAATCGCAGCAATGCTTCCCACCTTGTTATTCATCAACTGTTCACCATAGACTTGTAAATCAATGTCAATAGAAAGTGTCAGATCCTTTCCTGGCTTAGACTCCACATCCAAGTCTCCATTCTCATATCGACCTTTCACTCTACCATGAGCATCACGTAAAAAGATACGAACTCCTTTTTCTCCACGTAGATACTTCTCGTATGTTTGTTCGATTCCATTCTGACCAGCATAATCACCTGGTATATAAAAATGATCGATTGTATCCGCCTTTAATGTCTCCTTACCAACTTCACCAATGCTACCTAAAAGCAGTGCAGCGTTATGATAATTGTAATCTCTCAGCGTTCTATTCTGCAAAGAGATACCTTGGAATCTGAAAAGCTGCTCTTGTAGGATACCATAATCTTCAGAAGAAAGCTGAGTCATAAAAGGTTGAGGCGTATAAGGATTATACCCTCTACGTCTCTTCATTTCTTTTGTTCTTTGTATAAAGTCTATATGTGAGATGTTCAATAACTTACAAAACATAAGTGTATCAAAATTCTTCATCTCACGAGTGACCATCATAATATCATAGGCAGGTTTATTGAACACCAAGATTTTCCCATTTCGATCCTTTATCACACCACGAGCAGGGAAATCAATCTCTTTCAAGAAAGCATTACTATCAGCCTTATCCGTATAAGAATCATCCAAGATTTGAAGGTTAAACAATCGAATTATGTAGATTACTACAACAACGATCATCAACCCCCCAATTACAAATCTTCTATTTCCAAATTGATCATTTAACATACAATCAGAATTTGCAAATTATTCTCTATACGTTTTCTTGCCAGATAATTTCTCCACCAGAAAAATGAGTAAGATAGTAAATATAGAACATAAGAAAGAGTACAAAATCGTATGACCTATATTTGATACAGTAAAAGCTTCTATTAAAAAGAATATAAAATGATGAATAAACACCAAATAAGCTACATACTGAAGAAACATCTTCATTCCGTAAGACGACATGGATGGCACGACTGATTCATATATCTCCCTTGGACCAAAGACCTTTTGAAAATATGGCTTTAAATAAGCCAAGGCAGTTGTTGCAAATGCGTGGCAACCCAGTGTCCCACAAAAAATATCAATCACCAGACCTAGTAAAAAGCCTAGAAGGAGTGTTAGATCTTTATTAAGAGAGGACGGAAGAACCAATATAAAATAAACATACAAATACGGATTAATAAATCCTAGAAAACAGATATTGTTTAATAGTAAGACCTGTAAAAGGACCACCACTATAAACATAAAAATATATCGGACACTCATATTCATTCCCTCACCTCCCTTTCTAACTCTTTTCGTTCTTCATTATATCGGAATTCAATCACATCAACATACGATAATCGACTAAAGTCAACAGAAAGATTTACACGGATTGAATAAAAATTATTATTCAGACTTTTCATATCCGATACAGTTCCAATCATAATTCCCTCAGGGAAAACAGAAGAATAGGCATTAGAAACCACCGTATCCCCCTTACTGATTGGAATATACAATGGAACCTCCTCAAGTTGAGCATAACGAGTATCTGATCCATCCCATATAATTGTACCCATTTCACTTTTCCCTGCCACTTTAGCATTGATTTTAGAAAAAGAATTCAAGATTGGCATTACAAGAGAGAAATGAGAAGAGGCATTACTTACGATACCTACAATACCTTTTTCATTGATGACACCCATACCGTCTCTTATTCCATCGCTGGTACCCTTATCAAGGGTTAGATAATTGTTTTTTAAATTTGTTGAAGCATGGATAATCTTAGCCGTTCGGAATATATAATGCTTGGCCACCGATTCTGACCTTCTTCCGGTATAGGTAGTATCAAACTGATAAAACTTCACTTGATCTTGCAACTGATTCAACCGACGTTTCAGATCAGCATTTTCCTCTACCAAGGTACGATTGACACTTCCTAAAGAAAAATATTTTGAAATAGATTCTGTACAACTATATAAACTTCCTACAATTATATTACTAGAGCTCAAAAAATGTACACGTTGAAACGGATTATGATTGACAATCATAACCAAAGAAAAAACCTCTAACAATATAAAAAGAAAGAGTGTTTTGAATTTTAATAAAAACCGTATGAGTAACCTCATCTTAAATGATACAAAACAACATAAATAAACCACAAAGCATACGAAAACGTAGTTACTCTGTGGTCTATCTCAAATACATTAAATCTTTATCTTTTCAAGAATGAGAACTTGTCCACATTCTTCAATGCAATTCCCGTACCTCTTGCCACAGCATGTAATGGATCGTCAGCCACCTTGAATGGGATACCAATCTTAGTAGATAAACGTTTGTCAAGACCTCTCAACAAAGCACCACCACCAGCTAACCAAATACCTTTCGAAACAATATCAGCATACAACTCTGGAGGCGTTTGTTCCAATGCTCCTAATACAGCAGCTTCTATCTTAGAGATAGACTTCTCAATACAGTGAGCTATCTCCTGATAAGAAACAGGCACTTCCATTGGCAATGCAGTCATCTGGTTAGGACCACGGACTACATAATCTTCAGGAGCATCGTCCAAGCTAGTAAGTGCTGAACCCACTTTAATCTTGATCTGCTCTGCTGTACGTTCACCCACCTTAATGTTGTGTTGGCGACGCATATACTCAATAACATCTTCAGTCAAATCATCACCCGCAATACGGATAGACTTATTAGAAACGATTCCGCCAAGAGAGATGACTGCGATTTCAGTTGTACCACCACCTATATCAACAATCATATTTCCTTCCGGAGCCTCAACATCAATTCCGATACCCAAGGCAGCAGCCATTGGTTCATAGATCATATATACCTCACGACCACCTGCATGCTCGGAAGAGTCACGCACAGCACGGATCTCTACTTCAGTACTTCCTGATGGAATACATACTACGATCTTCAATGAAGGAGAAGAGAACAAACGATTATGAGACATCGCTGTCTTAATCATTCCTCTCATCATTTTTTCTGCTGCATCAAAGTCGGCAATCACACCATCACGCAACGGACGGACTGTACGAATACCCTCATGTGCCTTACCGTGCATTTTCTGTGCCTTCTCACCGACAGCAATCAGTTTATCGGTTTTGCGATCCAACGCAACTACCGATGGCTCATCAACCACTATCTTATCATTATGAATAATGATGGTATTAGCTGTTCCTAGGTCGATGGCTATTTCTTGTGTAAAAGAAAACAATCCCATTTTCTTACGTATGTTTTTAATTTAATTAATGTTTAAAATGTCTGAATCCTGTCATGACCATTGCCACGCCATTCTTGTTACAATAATCGACAGACTCTTGGTCCTTGATTGAACCGCCCGGTTGTACAACTGCAGTCACACCTGCATTTTTAGCAATCTCCACACAATCTGGGAATGGGAAAAATGCATCAGAAGCCATCACTGCACCATTCAAATCGAAATTAAAAGAATGAGCTTTCTCAATAGCTTGTTTCAATGCATCTACACGAGATGTCTGACCCACACCACTTGCACACAACTGACCATTCTTAGCCAACACAATTGAATTAGACTTAGAATGTTTAACAATCTTATTGGCAAATATCATATCCGAGATTTCAGATTTTGATGGAGCCTTTTCCGTTACCGTCTTCATATCCTCTTCCGTTTCTGTCTTCAAATCTCTATCTTGAACCAAGACACCATTCAAAACAGAACGTATCTGCTTAGTCGGCAACTTCACATTCTTTTGAACAAGAATAATACGATTCTTCTTCTGTGTCAACACTTCCAAAGCATCCGTATCATAATCTGGTGCGATAATCACTTCAAAGAAAATCTTGTTAATCTCCTCTGCTGTTGCCTTATCAATAACTGCATTCGTTATCAAAACACCGCCAAATGCCGATACTGGATCACCCGCCAAAGCATCTTTCCATGCATCCAATACGGAAGGACGAGATGCTACACCACATGCGTTATTGTGTTTCAAAATAGCAAATGTCACATCATCAAAATCCATCATCAAGTTTACGGCAGCGTCAATGTCTAACAAGTTGTTATATGAAATCTCTTTCCCTTGTAGTTTCTCAAAGATGTTATTGAAGTCACCATAAAAAATCCCTTTCTGATGAGGATTTTCTCCATAACGAAGTATCTTAGCTGAGTTAGCCGTATATCTCAATGCCGATGCAGAGTCTCCATCAAAATAATTAAAGATGGCTGAATCATAATGAGAAGAAACACCAAAGGCCTCTTTTGCAAACCATTTACGTGTCTCCAACGTTGTCTGTGCACCAAACTCATTCAATTGATTCAAGAATGGTTCATACTGTGCTTTAGAGGCTACTATCACTACATCCTTGTAATTCTTTGCAGCAGCACGAATCAATGAGATACCACCTATGTCAATTTTCTCAATGATTGCCTGTAATTCAGCTCCAGATGCAACCGTATCTTCAAATGGATACAAATCAACAATCACCAAATCAATTTCTGGGATTTCATATTGATCCATCTGCGCAATGTCTTGTGGCACATCTCTACGTCCTAAGATTCCTCCAAAAATTTTAGGATGTAGCGTTTTCACACGACCACCCAAAATAGAAGGGTATGTGGTTAACGACTCAACAGCCTGACACGGAATGCCAAGAGACTCAATGAACGACTGTGTTCCTCCTGTTGAAATGAATTGAACACCTTCGGCATGTAACTTGCGGATAATCACATCCAAGTTATCCTTGTGATAAACAGAGACCAAAGCGGTCTTAATCTTCTTATAATCAGCCATTTATATAAATGTATTTTATTTTCCTCTTGCAAAATTAAAAAAATATCATTTTCAAACGAAATTGTAACTACTTTTTTTTTCATTTTTTTTACAACTTGTTGTTTGATTTTGAGGAAGATATAAAAAATGCGAATAATAAACTGCATACATCGCAGACTATATTATTCGCACATAAAGCAAATTTGACAACTCAATTCCTTGAATTATCGAATAACGGTTCCACTATCTTCACCTAATTGATCCGCTCTCGTTATAATCACCTGTTTCACACCAGCCTGGATAGCTGCAAATGAATTTTCTAATTTAGGAATCATGCCCTCCTTTATTACTGACTCTTCAACCAACTTCACAAACTGCGAATGGTCTATATTTCTAATAACGCTATCTTCATTCTCAGGATCTGACAAGACACCTTTTTTCTCAAAACAATAGATTAATGTAACCTCGAAATGCTTAGAAAGAGCCTTAGCGGCCTCTCCAGCGATGGTATCTGCATTCGTATTCAACAGATGTCCTTTCTTATCATGGGTTAGCGGAGCTAGAACAGGGACTACACCTTTTTGAATCAAATCAGCTAAAAGGTCGGAGTTGACTTCTTTAACATCTCCAACAAAACCATAATCCACAGTCTTCACCGGACGTTTGTCTGAAAGCATATAATTAAGATCGGCACCCGTCAAACCCAATGCATTTACATTCAATGCCTGAAGACGAGCAACAATGTTCTTATTTACCAAACCTGCATACACCATAGTCACCACCTTCAACATCTGCTCATCCGTAACACGTCTGCCATCCACCATTTTGCTTTCTATTCCCAACTGGGAAGCCAAAGCAGTAGCAGAGCGACCGCCACCATGAACCAGCACCTTATTCCCCTCTATTTTAGAAAACTTTTGCAAAAGATCATTCAAAGAACTCTCTTCCTCAACGATCTTACCGCCCACTTTGATTACTGTCAGTTTATCCATATCACTCAATAATAAATAAAAAAGACAGACCGCATCTATTAGATCCGGCCTGTTCTATATCATAATGCAATTATTTATTCTTTAACAAATCACGAATTTCTGTCAGAAGAACTTCTTCTTTAGTTGGTTCTGGAGCAGGAGCTGGTTCTGCTGCCTCCTCTTCTTTCTTCTTCTTTCTATTCAAAGCGTTCAATCCTTTTATAAACAAGAAGATACACAAAGCGACGATGATAAAATCAAAAACAGTCTGAAGGAAATTTCCATAACTCAAGACTGCTACGCCTGCATCCTGTGCTTCCTTCAGCGTATCGAAGATTTGCTCATCTCTTTTACCCAATTGAACAAACCAATTAGTGAAATCCACACCACCTACTGCTAAAGAGATTAACGGCATGAATACATCAGCCACCAATGAAGAAACAATTTTGCCGAAAGCACCACCAATAATAACTCCGACTGCCATGTCAACTACGTTACCACGCATGGCAAATTCCTTAAATTCTGATAAAAATTTCATTGCTTTAATATTTAAGTTTTTTAACGATTCAAAAATAAAATATTTTTATTTTTTTTCTCTATATTTGCGCAAATTTTTTTCAATTATAACTAACATTCAAAAGTATGTCAAACAACTCGGTTATCGGTTCAAAGATTAAAGGCATCCGCGAATCCAAAAACATCTCCATTGACGAAATTTCAGAACGAAGTGGGCTATCAGCTGAGCAAATTTTGTCCATCGAAAACGATCAAGATCTTCCTTCTCTGGGACATCTAATCAAAGTCGCACGCGCATTGGGTGTTCGATTGGGGACATTTTTGGATGATAACGATGAATTAGGACCAGTTGTATGTAGAGCTTCAGACCGCAGTAGTAGCATTAGTTTTTCAAACAATACTACTGATGCTCGAAAGAACATGGAGTATCACTCATTGGCAAAACAAAAGGCTGGCCGTCATATGGAACCATTTATCATAGACATCCAACCTTCAGAAAACAAAGAATTCACTCTTTCTTCTCACGAAGGTGAAGAATTTATATATGTAATGGAAGGCGAGTTGGAAATCGCCTATGGAAAGACCACATACAATCTAAAAGAGGGTGACAGCATATTTTATGATTCTATCATAAATCACCACGTACATGGTGCAAACGGAAAAGCGGCAAAAATTCTTGCTGTTGTTTACACTCCATTCTAATTATTCATAAATAACCTTATTTGCTTACTAAAATGCAGCAATTATCGGAAAGAACATTAGGTGAGTGGCTTGAATATTGGGCCGAGAAAACTCCCGAAAAAGAATACATTGTATATTCAGACCGTGACCTCCGTTTTACGTGGAAAAAATTCAATGAACGTGTAGATAACCTGGCTAAGGGTCTCCTTTATATCGGTGTTAAAAAAGGTAGCAATGTCGGAATCTGGGCTACGAACGTACCCGACTGGTTGACATTCCTTTACGCTACTGCAAAAATCGGAGCTGTATTGGTAACGGTCAACACCAATTATAAACAGAATGAATTAGAGTATTTGTGTGAAAACTCAGATATGCATACTCTCTGTATCACAAATGGTACATGGGAATGTGACTATGTAGATATGACCTACAAGATGCTTCCCGAATTAAAAGAGTGTGAACGAGGACATCTCAACAGCAAACGATTCCCTCACATGAAAAATGTGGTATATATCGGTGCTGAAAAATATCGTGGAATGTTTAACACCCCTGAACTTTTATTGTTAGGGGAAAACATTGAAGACAAGCAACTGAACGAAGCGAAGAAAAACGTTTCATGTCATGATGTAGTGAACATGCAATATACATCCGGTACAACAGGATTCCCTAAGGGTGTCATGTTAACTCACTACAATATTTCCAACGATGGATTCTTCACAGGCGAAAGAATGAAGTTCACCCAAAATGACAAACTCTGCGTGTGTGTTCCATTATTCCACTGCTTTGGAGTAGTGTTAGCAACCATGAACTGTCTAACACACGGATGTACGCAAGTCATGGTGGAGAAATTTGACCCACTGGTGGTTTTAGCCTCCATTCATAAAGAACGTTGTACTGCCCTTTATGGAGTGCCAACTATGTTTATCGCAGAATTGAATCATGCCATGTTCAGTATGTTTGATATGAGTTCACTTCGTACAGGAATCATGGCCGGTTCTTTATGCCCTGTAGAACTGATGAAGCAAGTAAGCGAGAAGATGTTTATGACCATCACAAGTGTGTATGGATTGACAGAAAGTTCTCCTGGAATGACACAAACCAGCATAGAAGACTCTTTCGAGAAACGATGCACTACGGTAGGTCGCGACTATCCATTTGTTGATGTAAAAGTATTAGATCCTGAGACAGGAGAAGAGTGTCCTGTTGGCGTTCAAGGTGAGATGTGCTGTAAAGGATTCAACGTTATGAAGGGATATTACAAAAATCCTGAAGCAACAGCCGAAGTAATCGACAAAAACGGCTACCTACATTCTGGTGACCTTGGTGTAAAAGATGAAGACGGATTTTATCGTATAACCGGACGTATCAAAGATATGATCATCCGTGGAGGAGAGAATGTTTACCCTAGAGAAATCGAGGAATTCCTTTATCACATGCCAGGTATCAAGGATGTTCAAGTAGCAGCTGTGCCATCAAAGAAATATGGTGAGGAAGTGGGTGCCTTCATCATTTTACATGAGGGCGTAAAGATGGAATCAGAGGATGTAAGAGATTTCTGTAAAGGCAAAATCGCACGTTATAAGATTCCGAAATACGTATTTTTCATTGATGAGTTCCCTATGACAGGGTCTGGTAAAATCCAAAAATTCAAACTGAAAGAATTAAGTCTTCAGCTATGTGAAAAAATGGGTATAGAAGTGATTTAATATGAATCAAACAAATTACCAGAAAAAACTGGATCAAATAATAGAGGCACTGACCCAAAAGGGAGAAGTGCCTTCCTTATTATTACACAGCTGCTGTGCTCCCTGCAGCAGTTATACTTTGGAATATCTGTCCAACCATTTTCAGATTACCGTACTGTATTACAATCCGAACATCTATCCTGAAGAGGAATACACCAAACGGGTTGAAGAACAAAAAAGACTCATCAACGAATTAAGTCCTAAGTATCCCATCCAGTTGATTACTGAAGAATATCATTCGGAGGAGTTTTATAATAAGGTGAAAGGATTAGAAAAAGAGCCCGAAGGAGGTGCCCGATGCTTCGTCTGTTATCGCCTACGCATGGAACACACAGCGCAACTGGCTAAAACATTAGGGTTTGACTACTTCACCACCACACTTTCAATCAGCCCGTTAAAGAATGCCGAAAAGATCAACGAAATCGGAGAAGAACTTGGTACGCTCTATGAAGTTAAACATCTGCCATCAGATTTTAAAAAAAAAGGAGGGTACCAACGATCCATTCAATTATCAAAGGAACATAACTTGTATAGACAAAACTATTGTGGATGTGTCTTTTCAAAAAGATGACAAACTCAACTATAAAAATTCAGCTAAAAATTTGTAATTATGAAAAAATAAAATATATTTGCACCATATAAATGTTTCCTGAGAGAGAAATTAGAACCAAACATCATCGTAAACCCAACCCTTAAATACGAAAGAGTGTGAAAACGATTATTATGGCAAACTTTTAAAGTATAAGTGTATGAGAAATGTTATTTTATCAGCAAAAAACATCGTAACATGTTGTATGCTATTATTCACAACAATTATGGCTTACGCACAGTATCCTGAAAATTCTCCGGTTGCCATCAATGGTAAACTAAAAGTTGAAAACGGTTTCTTGGTTAATGCTTGCGGATATCCCACACAATTGAGAGGTATGAGCACGCATGGATTGGCATGGAATAGAAATACATACAATGAGTCATCCATAAAATCATTAGTCGAGGACTGGAATATTAGTCTATTCCGTATTGCCGTCTATACCCACGAATGGGGAGGATATTGCATGGAGAATAATTCCAGCAAAAAATGGAAAACTCGCGACGAATATCATGCGTTAATAGACAACCTGATTGATTTATGCAAAAAATACGGTATCTATTGCATCATTGACTGGCACGTGCTAAATGAAGGAAGTGGGAATCCTAACAATACATTAGAGGATGCCAAATACTTTTGGGACTATATGTCAAAAAAGCACAAAGGAGAGGATCATGTGTTATATGAGATCTGCAACGAACCGAATGGAAATAACGTTACATGGTCGGTCGTAAAAAAATACGCAGATGAGATTATCCCATTCATTCGAAAGAATGACCCTAATACAATTATCATCTGCGGATCGCCAACTTGGAGTCAAGATGTAGATCTAGCCGCTCAAAACCCATTGCAATACGAAAATATCATGTACACCCTGCATTTCTATGCTGGAGAACACAAAGACTACTTGAGAAATAAAGCTAACAAAGCCATCGGTAAAGGATTAGCTCTTTTTGTAACAGAGTTCGGAACAACCATGGCCAACGGCTCTGGTGGCGTATTTACCGCAGAAACAGAAAAATGGATGCAATGGATGGATGACAACAAGATCAGTTGGGCCAATTGGAGTTTCTCAGATCAAAACGAAACTTCTGCTGCATTAGTATCTGGATCAGCCAACAGTTCAAATTGGACAAATACAACAAAATCTGGAACATACATTAAAAATAAACTAGCTGAACCTTATAAGGAGAAGTTTGTCGCATGTACCGACACAACCCCTTATTATGAACCAAAGAAGGGTGATTTCGTTGAAGATATTGTTAACGACGAAAGCATCACCATATACCCTAACCCAACAACAGACGGCAACTTCTCTATTGAATCACCCGATGAAATACAAAAAGTTGTCATCTATAATATGATAGGAGAAATCGTAGAACTATTTGATAAGCCTAATACAGGTGATTACACCACTCACAAATTACAGAAAGGAATCTATCATGTTAAAATTTATGGTTCTAAATTTATTACAGTTAAAAAATTAATTAAAAATTAATCCTTGAGGACGAAAATTTTTACAGGTTTAAGAGATTGCATTTCGGTGCAGTCTCTTTTTTTTCCTTCTCTTGTCAGAAATTATAAAATTGCGCTCTCGTTTAAATTAAATTTTTGATTTCTATTTCGAAAAGAAAGAAGAAATTTATAATTTTGTCGTTCCGAAGAATTTTAAAATAAATTTAATTATTTAATAGTATGAGTTTCTTAACAAACAAAAAATTAGTAATCGTTGGTGCTGCAGGTGCTATCGGTTCTACAATGGCTCAATTGGCAGCTGTTAAAGGTTTAACAAACAACATCACTCTTTACGATCCATATTTAAAAGGACTTGAAGGTGTTTACGAAGAAATGCGCCACTGCGGTTTTGAAGGCGTTAACTTCACATTTACAGACAATGTTGAAGAGGCTTTGACGGGTGCTTCATTCATCATCTCTTCTGGAGGTGCTCCTCGTAAAGAAGGTATGACACGTGAAGACTTATTAAAGGGAAATGCTCAAATTGCTGCTGATTTCGGTGACAATGTAAAAAAATATTGCCCTAAATGTGAGCACATCGTAGTTATCTTCAACCCAGCAGACGTAACTGGTTTGGTTGTATTGGTTAAATCTGGTTTGAAACCTAACCAAGTAACTACTTTGGCTGGTTTGGACTCTACACGTCTTCAAAGCGAATTAGCAAAATACTTCGGTATTCCTCAATACGCTGTTAGCGGTTGTGCTACATTAGGTGGTCACGGTGAAAAGATGGTTCCTGTAACTTCTGACGTAATGGTAATGGGTAAACCTCTTTCTAAATACAACATCCCTGCTGACAAATTCGAAGAGATCAAACAAAAGACTATCCAAGGTGGTTCTAACATCATCGCTCTTCGTGGTCGCTCTTCTAACTTGAGCCCTGCATACGTTGCTATCGAAATGATCGAGGCTGCTATGGGTGGTAAGAAATTCACTTTGCCTGCTGGTTGCTTCGTAAAAGACGGTATGTACGGTTACAAGAACGTATGTATGGCTATGAAGTCAACTATCGACGAAAACGGTGTTTCTTATACTGAGGCTAATCTTTCAGCTGACGAGAAGAAAGCTCTTGACGCTTCTTACGAACACCTTTGCAAGATGCGTGACGAAGTAATCGGTATGGGCGTTCTTCCTGCTGTTGCAGACTGGAAGAAATACAATGCAAACCTATAATTTGCAATCTATAACACCCAAAAAAGCGAGTTCCATTCGGACTCGCTTTTTTCTGTTTTTATCAAACATCATATAAATAACATCGAGAAATAACTAATAAGATGAGCCCTATCACAAACGAGAAAAAAATAAAGCTACTAGACAAGTCCTTCTATATACATCTCATAATAGAAACTCTTACCTCATCCTCTCTGTTTGTCTTCTCCCTAATAAAACTTATCCCCTCATTATGGCATAGATATGAACAAGATTTAATAATCTTTATTGCCAGCGTTTTATTTGTAATCTTTGTCCTGAATTTTCTGTTTGTCATTGAAGTTCCCCAATGGTTTTATCTGCTAAAAAAATACAAAGGAAGCTATCTAACTATAGCAGATCAAGAAATACATTATTATTCCAAAAATGGAGAAGAAAAAGTCTTCAGCAAATCTGACATTCACAAAATTGAAATATATTCCGAAAATATTTATTTTTCCTTCTTAGGTTATTTATACAAATTGTCTATCGGAAACAGTAGCGATCTATATGTGTATGTATCATATAATCTCCAATATGAGATGATGGAATATTTGATAGGACCCAATACAGAAGTTGTAGAGGAAAAGAAGACTTACCCCTTTTTCTGTAACTGACTTGTATGATCAAGGCCAACTACTATCCCTCAATTGTTTTGGCAATCTTCTCTATATTCAAGCTTCGAGCCGAAGCATCTACTATCTCTTTGTAGATTCCCCCTTGCTTATATACTTCATCAGGATTTCCTCCCTGTTCCACCCGACCATCCTTCAAGGCGTAGATTACATCACTGTCGATAATCTGCGAGATACTATGAGAAATAATGATCACGGTACGATTCTTTTTTATCGCATCAATACTGTTTTTTATTTGTTCCGTAGCAATAGCATCCAGACTTGCAGTCGGTTCATCAAGGAAGATGATAGGAGGATTCTTCAAGAACATACGAGCAATGGCGATTCGTTGTTGCTGACCTCCGGAAAGCAACGTTGCTTTGCTGTCGAACTTATCAGGCAGATTCATCACCTGATCATATAAGAAAGATTTTTTAGCCGCTTCATACACTTCATCCATACTTGCCGATGGCTTACCATAAAGAATGTTCTCTGCAATGGTTCCATCAAAAATATGATTCTTCTGAAGCACTAATCCAATGTTATCTCTCAAGAATTGAGTATCATACTCCTGGATATCTACCCCATCCAGTTTAATACTACCGCAGTCTGGAACATAGAATTTATCCATTAAATTAACAATGGTACTCTTACCTGCGCCCGACAATCCGACAAAGGCAGTGATCTTACCACTGTTAATCTTCATATTAATATTATGAAGAGCCTTCGTTCCATTTGGATATGTAAAATCCACGCCAGAGATTTCAAAATTACCCTCTATCTTTTCTGGCTTGTATTGTCCTGATGGTTCTATATCCTTATCAGAATCAAGTATTCCGAAAAATCCTTCTGCATAAATAATCGCATCATTCATATCATCGAAGATACGCTGTAACTGTGTGATCGGTGCCACCACATTACTAAACAGCATGACGTGATACATAATCTTACCGATGGTCATTCCAGGATAATCATTCAACACCAAATAAGCCGTCAGGATGATGATCAGAACCGTACCAATCTGCTGAACAAAACTCTTTAGTCCGTCAAAGAAGAAACTGGTTTTTCGAGTATTCATCTGGTTCTCTGTCACCTTATTTTGAATATCCATTTGTTTCCGACTTTCAATCTGCTCACGATTAAAAGACTTAATCACATTGATAGATTCAATAATATTCATTATTCCGTGACTCTTCATCTCACGATGACGACGCATTTCTCTTCTCCAGTTTTTCAGCTTAGTTGCCTGCCAATATGTAATGACGAAGTAAATCGGCACAATACACAATGCAGTGAGTCCGACCCAAACATTTGCAGTGAACATAAGTATCAAGGCAAGAATAGCACTAGTAAAGAGGGGTAATAAACTAATGAAAATATTCTGCACCGTCATAGAAAGACTGCTTACACCCTGATCAATACGAGTTTGTAATTTACCCGCTTCATTGTCATTTGCAGAAAAAAAGGCAACTCGGAAAGAGAGTATCTTATCTACAACTGCCTGAGCTAAATCTCTTGAGACGAAGATACGCATTTTCTCACCGAAATATCGTTGTGCAAATGTTATCAAAGCGGAAATAACTTCCTTACTGAGCAAAACGACAGAAATAAACGCCAACAACACAGGGGCTGTTTTGCCATTATCGAATAAACTAATCAACCAATTAAGGAAATTAGATAGGAATCCAACCGACTCGGCTGTCACATTCGGATTAATCAAACGGTTAATTGAATCGACCGTCCAATCTAAGACAATTGCATTAACTTGTGCCATTAATGATCCGATTAAAGTAAGGATCAGCGTTGCAATAACCAACCATTTGTATGGCATCACAAACGGTTTAATGCTTTTAATAAGCTGAAATAAATTCATTTCCCAAAAAATTTTACTGCGACAAAGATAAAAAAAATATAATTTGTAATTTTGTAACATCATACATAAAGAATAGACAATTATGACATTTTACCCACAGTTGATATTAGATGCGCTGAAACACGTAAGATATCCTGGAACAGGAGAAGACATCGTCTCATCAGGAATGGTTGATGATAATATTCGCATTGACGGAAATAAAATCTCTTTTTCACTTATACTTGATAAACCCAATGATCCTTTTGCAAAATCTCTGGTAAAAGCCAGCGAACAGGCTATATTAACCTATGCTGGAGCAGAAGCTGAGATCAAAGGGAACATTGACATCAGATACCGGACACAAATTCCTGCACAGCCAGAAAAACTATTGCCGGAAGTGAAAAACATCATAGCAGTATCCTCAGGAAAGGGAGGTGTGGGAAAATCAACCGTAGCATCCAACTTAGCCGTAGCATTAGCTAAGATGGGGTACAAAGTGGGGTTGTTGGATGCCGATATTTTTGGCCCATCCGTACCCAAGATGTTTGGTTTGGAAGAAGCACGTCCTTATCTGGAACCTGTAGGAGGAAGAGAGCTGATTCGTCCTGAAGAAAAATATGGAGTCAAGATACTATCGATTGGTTTCTTCGTAGATAAAGAGAGTGCTGTTCTATGGAGAGGAGGAATGGCTAGCAATGCCTTGAAACAACTGATTTCTGATGCCAACTGGGGCGATTTGGATTTCTTCGTTGTGGATTTACCTCCAGGCACCAGTGATATACACTTAACCATGGTTCAAACCGTTGCTATCACAGGAGCAATCGTTGTGAGCACACCTCAGGCTGTTGCTTTGGCCGATGCAAGGAAAGGTATCAGTATGTTCCAGGGAGACAAAGTCAATGTTCCAATTCTTGGTTTAGTAGAAAACATGGCATGGTTTACTCCTGCAGAATTACCTAATAATAAATATTACTTATTTGGAAAAGAAGGATGTAAAAAACTAGCAGAAGAATTGAATGTCCCATTCTTAGGACAGATTCCAATTGTGCAGAGCATCTGCGAAGGAGGAGACAATGGTACACCTGTCGCATGTGATGAAAACACAATCACAGGAAAGGCCTTTGCTGAATTGGCACAAAGCGTGGTGGAACAGGTGAACATACGAAACACAACACTTCCAGAGACAAAAAAAGTAGAAATAAAACGTTAAATTGAATAATTTAAAAATTTGTTATATATTTGCCGATGGAACACGAATTATCATAAAAATAAAAGCAATAATTAACAACATTAACTTTTAAATTATATAATAGGATATGAAACACTTTAAATTATTTTTTGCTGCAGTAATGGCAGTATGTATGGCAGCATGTGATGGCTGTAAAAAAGAGGGTGAATTGGATGGATACCAAAAATGTGGAATAGCAGAATTCAAAAATGCATTAGATAAAGAAGTAAATCCTCAGATTTTGGATTATCGTTCTGCAGAGGATTTTGCTAATGGACACATCAAAGGTGCAATAAATATTGATGCAACCAGTACAGGAACCGCTGCATCATGGAGCTCAGATAATGGTCCTTACATGCAACAGTTGACAAGCATCTTTTCAACATCCAAGAAAATCTTCATCTACGGAAAATCTGGATGGAACCCTACAGGTATGTCATTACCAGGACGTGTAGCTAACACATGGGGAAAAGATAATACGCTTAACTTGGAGAGCGGTTACAAAGAGGAAGAATTAATCGCTGCTGGTTATCAAATTGAAAAAGGAAATTAATAACTTGGTTATAACATAATGAGAAAAGTTCGGGTGATTTCACTCGAACTTTTTTTATTATAATTGAACAATTTTTAATTCTGCCAACAAGTTTTTTATTATCTTTGCCACCTAAATAAAAATAGAAATGAGTTTTAGTCAGGACGCAAACAAATTATTTGATGGAGCAATTGTAGATTATCACAAAACAGATAATGTTGATGCTACCATACAAAATCCATACAAAGTACAAACCATAGAAAACGTACTTTATCTAAAAAACTGGATTGATACTGTACAATGGCACTTGGAAGATATCATTCGTAACCCAGAGATAGACCCAGTCGAAGCACTTGCTATCAAAAGAAGAATTGACAAATCCAACCAAGATAGAACCGACTTGGTGGAAAGAATTGACAGTTACTTCTTAGAGAAATACAGCAACGTCAAAGTTAAACCGACCGCTGTCATAAACACTGAAAGTCCCGCATGGGCTATCGACCGACTATCCATTCTTGCTCTTAAAATATATCACATGAAGCAAGAGGTGAAAAGGAACGATGTAGACAAAGCGCACATTGACGCATGCCAGAAAAAACTTGACATCCTTTTAGAACAGAGAGAAGATCTCTCATCAGCCATAGATCAATTGCTACAAGACATTGAAAACGGCGATCGATATATGAAAGTTTACAAACAGATGAAGATGTATAACGATCCTAATTTGAATCCGATTCTTTACGGGAAAAAATAAATCACAGTGGAGAAGAATATACTGATAATGAGACTCTCTGCTATGGGAGATGTGGCAATGACGGTACCTGTCATTGCCGCTTTTTTAAAGACCTATCCAGAGGTTCACGTCACGTTATTATCCAATCCCAGATGGGGAGCAATGTTCCCTCCATCACCCAACTTCACCTATTTCCCAGTTGATACAAAAAAAGAGTATGCCGGAAATCTCGGAATGGTTCGTCTTTTTAAAAAGTTACGCAAAGAGAGAAACTTCGATCTCATGATTGATCTTCATGATGTATTACGAAGTAAACTCTTACGAACATTGTATAAACTATCCGGCACCCCTGTGTATGTCATCAACAAAGGACGAAAAGAGAAAAAAAAGCTCACTGCAAGCACAAAAAGGAGCATCACTCCGTTGAAAAGCACCATCAACCGGTATGCAGATGTTTTTCGGGCTGCCGGGTATCCACTGGATTCTATCGAATCGATCAAACATTTGTATGAGAATAATCAGTGTCCCATTCCTCTTTCAGCACATACAACCATTGGTATTGCACCTTTTGCACAACATAAAGGAAAGATATACCCACTAGAAAAGATTGAGAACATCATAGCTCACTTCTCAAAAAGAGCCGATACACAGCTGTTGTTATTTGGAGGAGGAGAAAAAGAAAAACGCCAATTAGAGACTTGGAGTGCAACCTATGATCAGACGACCTCTGTCGCCGGGAAATTCTCTTTACAAGAAGAATTAGCTTTACTGAAATCATGCGATGTAGTACTTTCCATGGACTCCGCCAATATGCATTTGGCCTCATTGGTCGGCACTCCCGTGGTTTCTGTTTGGGGAGCCACCCATCCTTATGCAGGATTCTACGGATTCCAACAGGAGGAAGGCAATGCCATACAACTTGATATGCCTTGTCGTCCCTGCTCTATTTATGGGAATAAGCCTTGTCACAAAGAGAATTACCCATGTTTACACAATATCAAGGAGGAAAATATCATCCAAAAAATAGAAGAAGTGATTGCGAAGGTCTGAATGGCAAGACAATATTACTCTGACCATAACTACACAGTTATCTCACAAGCCCATGTCCCCTCACTCTCGTCTCCCAAAAATATTTTTTCAAAAAAATAGGATTGATTTTTTGATTTTCCGATATTAATTACTTATCTTTGCAATCCGAATTTTAAGTATAAGATTCATAATACTAAGTAAAAAAAATAAAATAATAAAAATACACGGCAATGAAAAGAACATTTCAACCATCAATCAAAAAGAGAAAGAACAAGCATGGTTTTCGTTCAAGAATGGAAACTGCAAATGGACGCAGAGTATTAGCATCTCGTAGAGCTCATGGAAGAAAGAAACTTACTGTTTCTGACGAATACACAGTTAGAACATTGAAGTAATATTCTCTTCAAACAGAATAAGGGGCGTGCCAAATAGCACGCCTTTTTTATTCTATATATTTTTTTGCTAAGAAAAAACTTTTACCTTTGCATATATCTAACATAAAGAATTGGATTACGAATGCGTATAAAATAAATTATTAGCATGAACACCACTTTAAAGAAAATATTAATCAATCCCTATACTATAAGCATTGTGGCAATGATTGTCATCATCATTGCCTTGTTCGTGGGCACTTTTTCATGGTTAGATTCCTATACCAACCACAACATAGTAATCACCGTACCGGATCTAACTGATCTCACACCAGCTGAAGCGGAAGAGGTGTTGAAAGAGAAAAATCTGAGATGTCAAGTGATTGATTCCGTTTTCATGAAGGGAAAGAAACTGGGAGTAATTGTTGAACAGACACCTGCAGCCAACTCCTCTGTCAAAGAAGGAAGAGCCATTTATCTAATCACCAACTCCAATTCAATCAGAAAAGTAGCCTTGCCTGATGTCAGAGAGACTTCTCTACGCCAAGCAGAGGCAATCATCAATTCAGTAGGATTGAAAGTTGACAGCATACAATACGTTCCATCTGAATACAAAGATCTGGTTAGAGATGTAAGGTCTGGCAATAAGACATTGGCGCCTGGAACTAGAATCCCAGAAGGCTCTGCTATAGTCCTATTAGTTGGAAAAGGAGATAACCATGAACGAGTAGTGGTGCCAAGTCTCCGTTCTCTAAACGCAGACCAAGCAATTGGTAAACTACATGCAGCTTACCTAAATATAGGAGAACTCTATTATGATGTTCCTCCAAAAGATGACAAAGACAAAGACAATTACTTTATATACAAACAAAAACCTGTCACAGGTACTCCTGCCAACCTAGGAGATATTGTTAATATATACCTATCAAAAGACCCAACCTTGCTGGAAGGTCCAGAAGAAGCTTTCTCGGCTGCCCCACAAGAAAATTCTACTATTGAAGAGAAAGACGAGATATTTCAATAATGGCAGAAGAAATAGTTGATTATATAGAGGAGTCGGAAGAAGACCTATCCGAAGTATCAGCCATAGGTAGTGACGGACAGTTTCATGAGCACTTCCGTTTTACTGTAGAAAAAGGACATTCACTACTACGCATTGACAAGTATCTAGTGAATTGCATGGCAAACATATCCCGCAACCGTATTCAAGACGCGGCTGATGCTAAATGTATTTTAGTCAACGGTACACCTGTAAAATCCAACTATAAGGTAAAGCCTTTGGATGTCATCCAAATCATGCTTTCCTACCCTCCTTCTGAGTTCGAAATCATCCCTCAAGAGATTCCGCTGAACATTGTATATGAAGATGATGATGTCATTCTAGTTAACAAACAACCTGGTATGGTGGTTCATCCAGGATTTGGGAATTTCCAAGGTACACTGTTAAACGCATTGGCCTGGCATCTAAAAGATGACCCAAAGTTTGATGTAAACGACCCACGTCTCGGACTGGTTCATCGAATCGACAAAGATACATCCGGATTGCTGATCATCGCTAAAAACGAAGATGCGAAAACCTCCTTGGGAAAACAGTTTTTTAATAAAACAACCAAACGATTATACAACGCATTGGTCTGGGGAAACATAACAGAAGATGAAGGCACTATCACAGGTGATTTAGGAAGAGATCCAAAGGATCGAATGTTATTCACCGTATTCCCAGAAGGAGAAAATCCCAATGCGAAACATGCTGTGACACACTACAGAGTCCTAGAACGATTCGGCTATGCCACATTGGTGGAATGTCGATTGGAAACAGGACGAACTCATCAAATTCGTGTCCACATGAAACATATCGGACATACACTATTCGCCGATGAGAGATATGGAGGATGTGAAATGTTAAGAGGTAACACGACAAGCAAATACAAACAGTTTATTAAGAATTGTCTGGAGATATGTCCCAGACAAGCCCTGCATGCCAAAACATTGGGCTTTGTTCATCCCCGAACAGGCGAGGAAATGTATTTCGATTCAGAATTACCTGACGACTTCACCCAACTCATAGATAGATGGAGAAACTACGCACAAAGCAACAATTTAGTTTAAAATCTACATCTGAAAAAAGTATTCGATTATAACAATATTGCTACGTATATTTTAAAATATTCATCATATATAATTTGTTATATTAAAATTTGATTATATATTTGCATCGTTTTTGAGGGACTGCACAAAACAAGAACAAATGATTTCTATTTGAAATCTGCCTAATTATTTTTTAATATTTGAATTAAAACTAAAGAACGAACAAATGAGGTATTTTATGGTTAAAAACAAAATCGACCTTTCTCTTTTATATGATTTATCATAAAATCATATAACATCAGATATTTATTCACATCATCAATAAGGCTATAGCTTTGTTTATATATAAACACCCCTATCAAGCCCGAACGGTACTAGTATTAATCAAACTATCTAGGCACGGGCTCCGTAAGGCTTGATAGGTTTTGGAGAAAATTCAAATGTATATGACTGAATATTTACATTGACACTATTCAATATGACTGTTATATTTCTATTCCTTCGTGATTAAATCTACCGTTTGTTTGCAAATTTAAGGATAACAACCCTGTAAAAGAACCACAACACCCTTATTTACACAGAAAAAGGAACTGTTTATAATAGATAATTCGAATGAAACACTTAAATTTGCACTATAAAATTTAAAAAGAGAGTTCTATGACTGAAAATATTCAGGATAATGAAGAAAAAAAGAGTTTAAACTTCATTGAAGAAATTGTAGAGGAAGATTTAAAAGAAGGTCGTAACGGAGGAAGAATTCAGACACGATTTCCTCCTGAACCTAATGGCTATCTACACATAGGCCATGCCAAAGCCATCTGTATGGATTTTGGAATTGCACAGAAATACAATGGTATCTGCAACCTTCGTTTTGACGATACCAATCCTGTGAAAGAAGATGTTGAATACGTTGATTCCATCAAAGAAGACATACAATGGTTAGGTTTCCAGTGGGCAAACGTATATTATGCCTCTGATTATTTCCAGCAGCTTTGGGACTTAGCCGTTCGCTTCATCAAAGAAGGAAAAGCCTATGTTGATGAGCAAACTGCTGAAGAGATTGCCAAACAAAAAGGAACTCCCACCACTCCAGGTGTTGAAAGCCCTTATCGCAATAGACCGATAGAAGAGAATCTCCGTCTATTCATGGAGATGTCTGAAGGAAAAATCGAAGATGGTAAGATGGTGCTCCGTGCCAAGATAGACATGGCGAACCCGAATATGCACTTCCGTGACCCAATCATCTATCGTATCATCACTTCTCATCCACATCACCGTACAGGTACTAAGTGGAAGGTATATCCAATGTATGATTTTGCACACGGGCAATCAGACTACTTCGAAGGGGTGACACACTCTCTTTGTACACTAGAATTTGAAGTCCATCGTCCTCTCTACGATTGGTTTATCAGTCAGTTTGCTGATAGTGACTATCGTCCTAAACAGCGTGAGTTCAACCGTCTGAACATCACTTATACAGTGATGAGCAAACGTAAGATGTTGCAACTCGTTCAAGAAGGATTAGTACGTGGATGGGATGATCCTCGTATGCCTACTATTTGCGGACTCAGAAGACGTGGTTATACTCCATCATCCATTCGCAATTTCATCAAACGTATTGGATATACTAAATACGATGGTGTCATAGACGTATCATTACTAGAAGCGACTATTCGTGAGGAATTGAATACAACAGCTATGCGTGTCAGTGCTGTAATCAACCCAATAAAACTAATCCTTACAAATTATCCTGAGGGGAAAGTGGAGATGATGGAGTCCATCAACAATCCTGAGGATGAAAGCATGGGAAAACGTGAAATTCCATTCTCTCGCGAACTATACATAGAAAGTGATGATTTTATGGAGGATGCTCCTAAAAAGTATTTCCGTCTAACTCCAGGCAATGAGGTTCGATTGAAAAGCGCTTACATCATCAAATGCACTGGCTGCAAAAAGGATGAGAATGGTAAAGTGACTGAAGTCTATGCCGAATATGATCCTGATACACGAAGCGGATTACCAGGTAGCGACCGTAAAGTAAAAGGAACCATTCATTGGGTATCTGTACAACACGCATTACCTGCCGAAGTACGCTTATATGACAGATTGTTTAACGTGGAGAATCCAGGAGATGAAAAGGATAAAGACTTCCGTGAATTATTAAATCCTAATTCACTTGTCATCTCTAAAGCTTACGTTGAACCATGGTTGAAGAATGCTCATTCATTGCAGAACTTCCAATTCCAAAGAATTGGTTATTTTAATGTTGACCCTGATTCAACTCCAGACAAGCTAATATTCAACCGTACTGTCGCATTAAAAGACAGCTGGGCTAAAATCGCAAAATAAATTTTATGCATATCTAAAAATCCTGTAGAGAAACATAGTTTCTTCCTACAGGATTTCTTCTTACTCTTTCTTCCCCATGAAGTTCTTGTTTCCTATCGTCATTCTATTAGCACAAATATATACGAGCCTACGTATATGGCAAATCATTCCGCTCCCCTCTTTATGGAAAACGGTAATAACAATTCTTTATAATACAGGATTCATTTCCTTCTTCCTTTTCTTTGCCTTTGCCCTAAGACAAAAACAATTTATCTCCTTTGAAGTCACAAAGATACTCTATGAGTTAGGGACTTCCTCCCCCTTCATTCTACTATACTTATTGATACTATTTGGAATACTTGATATTGCAAGAGCTATTCATTTGCTACCTTCTCACTATCTTCTCAACAGCTGGATCGGAACACTATCCATCACAGGATTGATGTTAATTACCTTTATCTCTGGCAACCTACATTACCACAATAAATACCGGGAAGTTTTACATCTAACCACCACAAAAAAGATAGCCAGACCTTTAAAAATAGTTCTGCTAAGTGATCTCCACCTCGGTTATCATAACCAACGAAAAGATTTTGCTCAATGGGTGGACCTTGTCAACCAAGAAAATCCAGACCTAATACTGATTGCCGGAGACATAGTTGATTTCAATACCGTTCCACTGGATTATGAGCATACTGCAGAAGAGTTTCATCGTCTGAACGCACCTGTATATGCCTGCCTTGGCAATCATGAATACATTGATAACATTCAATCAACAGAAGCATTCTATCAAGCTGCTGGCATACACCTACTCAAAGATCAATTCACGATTCTCTCTGATTACGGATTAGCATTGATCGGTAGAGATGACCGTACTAACAAAAAGAGAAAAAGTATCTCCGAATTAAAACAAGGCATCACCAACGACTCTCTTTATACGATAGTCTTAGATCATCAGCCGTTTCATTTAGAAGAAGCCGAAGAAAACCATATTGATTTCCAGTTCAGCGGACATACGCACGATGGACAAGTATGGCCTATCACCTACATAATCGATGCCCTATATGAAGATGGACATGGACCATGGCAACGAGGTGACACCCACTACTACGTCAGCTCTGGACTTGGTATATGGGGAGGGAAATTCAGAATTGGAACAAATTCAGAATACATAATATTAAATTTAGACTAAAACCTCTCAATACATACTAGATAAGTCGGTGCAATTCTTTCGAATGACAGATGAAAAGGCTATCTTTGCACACAGATTCTGAAACTAAATGAATATATGTCAAGCGAGGTTATTTTGATCAATATAAATGGAGAAGATAAACCGTGGGTAACAGCCTCCATCACAGAAATATTAGGTAAATACAATGCTACAATCCTGGATGTTGGACAGGCCGATATCCACCATAATCTCTCATTGGGATTTATGGTTAAGATTGATGATAGCGATCAATCAGGATACATACTAAAAGACATTCTGTTCAAATGTTATGAGCTAGGGGTACAAGTAAGATTCACTCCCGTCTCATTTGAGGACTACGATGGTTGGGTGGATCGTCAAGGCAAAGGCCGATATGTTGTAACCATGTTAGGACACGTGATTACAGCTAAACAAATGGCTCTAGTCACAAAAGCCGTAGCAGAACAATCCATGAATATTGATTCTATAAAACGACTGACAGGACGTCCAACCTTAAGCAACGACTTCGAACATGAACGTTCCTGTATTGAGTTCTCTGTCCGTGGAGAATTATCAGACAAAAGTGTTTTATCTTCCAAATTCATGGAGATCTCCTCACAAGAGAACGTAGATATCTCTTTCCAAAAAGATGACCTATATAGAAGGAACAGACGATTGATCTGCTTTGATATGGATTCAACCCTTATCAAAACAGAGGTGATTGATGAATTAGCTGATCGTGCTGGCGTTGGAGACGAAGTACGAAAAATCACAGAATTAGCTATGCGCGGCGAGATTGACTTCTCAGAAAGTTTCCGCCGAAGAGTTGCCTTACTAAAAGGATTGGACGAGTCTGTGATGATAGATATCGCCGAAAATCTTCCTATCATGGATGGAGCTGATCGTCTGATGTCTGTCTTAAAGAAATGTGGATTTAAGATTGCTATCTTGTCAGGAGGATTCACCTATTTCGGTAAGTACCTTCAGAAACGTTTCGGTGTCGATTACGTATATGCCAACCAACTAGAAATAGAGAATGGCAAACTAACTGGCCGATATCTAGGTGACATCATCGACGGCAAACGGAAAGCAGAATTACTGAACCTCATCGCACAAGTAGAAAAGATCGAATTAGAGCAAGTCATTGCCGTAGGAGATGGTGCTAACGATTTACCAATGCTCAACTTAGCAGGATTAGGTATCGCCTTTCATGCCAAGCCAAAAGTAAAAGCCAATGCACAACAATCCATTTCCACAATCGGTCTGGACGGAATACTCTACTTCCTGGGATTCCGCGATGTACATTTGGATTCTATATAACAACAAATACTAACTACCGAAACCGAGAATCGATTTCGGTAGTTTCATATTACACACACCCCAAAAGACACTATCATTAACGAAGAGATAAAAAAAAGCAGCAGGAAGAAAGACTTCCCGCTGCGATAAGCTATATTCTTTAATGATTCTAAAAAAGAACGAAAGGAGGTTATTACTTCGACAATTCGTTTTCAATAATATCTGTCATCACATCCTTGATATCTAATCCTGCAGCACGTACTTGCTGAGGAATAAAGCTTGTAGCCGTCATACCAGGAGTTGTGTTAACCTCCAGCAAATTGATTTGATCGCCCTCTGTAATAATATAATCCACACGAATAATACCTTTAGCACCCAGGATATCATATATCTTAGATGTGAGTGCTTGTACCTCTTTCGTCAGCTTCTCAGACAACCGAGCAGGTGTTATCTCCTCTACAGAGCCATTGTATTTAGCATCTGTATCAAAAAACTCATTCTTACTAACCACCTCAGTAATTGGGAACACTACACTCTTATCCTTTGTCTTATATACTCCGCATGTGATTTCAGTTCCTTTCATGAAAGACTCAATAATCACCTGATTGCTTTCAACCAAAGCTGCATCCACAGCTTTCTGAATCTGTGAAATATCCTTTACCTTCGATGTTCCGTAGCTACTACCTCCGCCATTAGGTTTCACAAAGATTGGTAAGCCCAACTCATTCACAATAGCCTGTCCATCCACTTTATCCCCTTTATCAAGAAGAACCGATTTGGCAATAGGAACACCAAAAGCATGCAAATATCGATTGCAGAAGAATTTATTGAACGTCAAAGCAGCAGCCAAAACGCCACAACAAGAATATGGAATACGAAGCAGATCAAAATAGCCTTGTAACTTTCCATCCTCTCCTGGAACGCCGTGAATGGTAATATAGGCAAAATCAAACCCTTTCTTTTCTCCCTTAGAATTGGTGAAAGTGAAATCATTCTTATCAATAGAATACTTTACACCATCCTCTTCCACTTGCCAATCTGTTCCTACAATCGTGACGATAGATAAATCATATCTATCCTTATCAATAAACGTATAAAGCCCTGCGGCACTACGTAAGGAAACAGCTAACTCAGATTGGTCGCCTCCCGCTACAATTGCTACTCTTTTTTTCATTATCTAATGAATATTATTCTGTTTATTAATAGAAAATAGGGTTTCATACTAAGATGAAACCCTGTATTTGAACATTAAAACTCTGGAACATCCTCCGTTTCCGCTTCCTCTGAATTAACCCATTGAACCATCTTTTTCAAGTTGTCAATTCTAACCATTAAGACGTCATAACATTTCGCCAAGACCTCCACATCTTTCAAAATCTCTTCCTGTTCCTCCAAGGCATCCCGACGTTCAGCCTTAGATAAGGATTTATCAGCATTTAAACGAAGAATCTCATTCTTTGCACGATCGATTTTAAAGATACGTTCTGCGACAGGCAATTTATGGGTATCAGCCCCGTATCCTGAATAAGCTTTTATCAACGACATATCATACAAGCGATATATCAGCTTACCATTCTCGATCTTCATGTCACAATTAATCTCAAGATTATTGGTATAGGTTCCTGAGAACGAATTATATCTCTTTTCTGTGTAAAAGATATTATTAAACGACAGCGATTTATCTTTCACCTCGTTAGAAAAAGAAAGACTCACACAACTAATGGTATAAAGCCATTCTTTTATAATTCGATAACAATCACTCTCTGAAACGTTTATGGAAATAGTATCGACTATCTCACAATTTCCATCCTTTCCAGCTTTGAACTTATAATCCTGTGCGTTCAATCCTATGGCATACACCAAAAGGAATAGACCTATAAAGTATCTTCTCATATTCTAAATTATTAATTACACAACTACAATTTTATTTTACTTCATGACAAAAATAAAACAATTAAACTTACTAACTAAATTTATCACCAATAAAGTTTACCTTTGCAAAGAAACAAAATGATGATTTCCCTATGCAAGCCACTGCCATCACACTAAAAGAGCTCTTACTTAAAATAAAAGCGGTTGTCAACCAATCGTTTGATCAAACCTACTGGGTATCTGCCGATATTAGTGATTTTCATGAGGATGTCAATCGCGGACATTGTTATCTTGAACTGGTACAGAAGAAGGATGACAAACTGATTGAAGCGAAAATCAGGGCTACAATCTGGGCCAATACCTATAGCCTGCTAAAATCCTATTTTCTGCATGAAACGGGTCAGCCGCTTCGAACCGGAATGAAGGTGTTGGTAGAAGTTGCCATCACATTTCACGAACTTTATGGCATGACTTGTGTGATACAAGACATTGATCCAACGTTCACATTGGGCGACATCCAGCGAAAAAAGCAGGAGACCATCAAGCAACTCAAGGAAGATGGTGTCTGGGATATGAACAAAGAGGTTACAATGCCCGATTTAATACAACGAATAGCTGTCATCTCATCAGCTTCTGCCGCTGGATATGGAGATTTCTGTCATCAACTTCAATCCAACAAAGAAGGATTCTATTTCTCATTCCAATTATTTCCTGCCATCATGCAAGGAGAAGATGCTGCACAAAGCATCATCAAAGCATTGGATAAGATATTCGAGGAGAAAGATAACTATGATGCAGTAGTCATCATTCGAGGAGGAGGAGCCTCAACCGATTTACTCGCTTTTGATGAATATGACTTAGCATATACCATCACACAATTCCCACTGCCTATCATTACGGGTATCGGACATGAACGAGACGAGTCGGTCTGCGACATGGTTGCTCACACACGATGTAAAACACCAACCGCCGTTGCTGCTTTCCTTTATGAACGAATGTTAAATGTGGAACAGAACCTACTATCAATGGAGAATTCTTTTTCATCAGGGATAGAGGCTCTTTTAGAGAAAGAACAGAACAAGCTCACCGATTACACCGCTTCATTGATTCGTAACTGCACTTATCGACTCAATCTAGAGCATCAAAACATTGAACTGAAAAAAACACAGATAACAAATGGCTTCCAAAAAGTCATCGACCATCATAGACATCACACAGAATTATTAGAAAACACACTCCAGCATATATCTCCAGAAAATATTCTAAGGAAAGGATTCACCATTACTCTATCCAATGGCAAAATAGTAAAAGATTCACGACAAGTGAAAGAAGGCGATGTCTTACGAACTATCACAGCCAATGGCGAACTAAACAGTATTGTTCGTTCCCCAATAAAAGAGAAGAACTTGACTAAATAAAAGAGAGGTACACTATCCATTTGCGGATAGCATACCTCTTTGTCTTTTTTAACCATCCTACACTTTAATGAGAGACGGTTTCGATCTCCTCCTTTAAGTCTATCTCATTCCCATTCTCATCAATGAACTGATATTGAAGGAAGGACAGATTCTGCGAAGTGATGATCTTAAATGAGGCTTTATATTTACGCTTCCATTTCCATTTCAGAGAGCAAAAAGGGAAACCTTGGTTAATATAAGCACCGACGTAAGGATGAACATAAAGTTTAAACTTCGTCGTTTTGAGTGTATTTACAAGATAATCAATTTTATTTTCTAACTCATCGACAAATAAAATAGATGGTCTTGAAACACCTTTACCATAGCACGTTGGACAAACCTCTTCGGTGTCGATGTGCATCTCAGGACGAACCCGTTGACGTGTGATTTGCATAAGGCCAAACTTACTTAACTGCAAAATATTATGTTTTGCACGATCGTTTGCCATGTTACTACGCATACGATTGTAAAGTTCCTGCCTATTTTCAGCTTTCAGCATATCGATGAAATCCACCACAATGATACCACCTAAATCTCTTAGGCGCAATTGTCTAGCTAATTCATCAGCAGCGGCCAAATTCACTTCTATCGCATTCGCTTCCTGGTCGTTTCCAGCGCGGGTTTTGTTTCCGCTGTTAACATCCACCACATGCATGGCTTCAGTTTTTTCAATAATCAAGTAAGCTCCATTCTTAAAAGAAACCGTACGTCCGAACGAAGATTTCAGTTGTTTTGTTACCGCAAAATAGTCGAAAATAGGAATGTCTCCAGTATATAACTGCACAATATTTTTCCGTTCTGGAGCAATAAGAGCAACATATTCACAAATCTCATTGTAAACACCCTCGTCATTCACATATATATTTTCGAACGATGGATTAAATATATCTCTTAAGATACTGACAGCCCTACTCATCTCCTCGTACATCAAAAGAGGTAATTTAGGTTCTGCCTTTAGTTTATTAACCGAATCATTCCATCTTTTCAATAATGAAGTCAATTCGAAATCAAAATCCTCCATTTTCTTTCCTTCGGCGACTGTACGAACAATGACACCAAAGTTTTTAGGTTTGATTTCTTTTAGGATCTGTTTAATTCGGTTACGTTCTTCAGATGATTTAATCTTTTGCGAAACATAAATTTTTTCTGCAAATGGAATCAATACTAAAAAACGACCTGCGATGGATATTTCAGATGTGAGTCGAGGACCTTTGGTGGAGATGGGCTCTTTGGCAATCTGGACCATGATTTCCTGTCCTTGGGCAAGAACATCTGTGATGTGACCATCCTTCTCTATTTCTCTTTCAATTGGATATTGCCCTAAAGAAAGATCCTTTTTTCGCCCGCCTCTAGCATCCTTCACTAGATTCTTATATGATAAGAATCTTGGTCCTAAATCTTGATAATGAAGGAAAGCCCCCTTGTCATATCCTACGTCAACGAATGCTGCATTGAGTCCTGGCATCAATTTTTTTACCTTAGCAAAGTAGATATCCCCCACAGAGAATGTACTGATTCGGCTCTCTTTGTTTACTTCAATCAGTCTCTTTTCTTCTAACAGAGCAATCGATATCTCCGATGCTTGAACATCAATAACTAATTCGCTACTCATCGTAAAATGTTTTTTATGGCTTCTAAATGTACATTTACATCAAGTACCTCCGTACTTTCAGCCTTTTCTTTTCTAAAAAAAGAACAAACCCAAGACTAATCCTAAGTTTGCTCTTTGTCTTTTTTGCGCAATAAGACTTATTTCTTCTTATGACGATTCTTCTTTAGTCTCTTTTTGCGTTTGTGAGTTGACATTTTATGTCTTTTTCTCTTTTTTCCGCTTGGCATGGTTTTAATTTTTAAAAGTTTATAATAAAATTAGTTGTTTACCTTATTTGAATTTGAAACCTTTGACAAGAATGTTTTTGCAGGTTTGAATGCTGGTATGTTATGAGCAGGAATCCTGATTGACGTACCTTTTGAAATGTTACGTGCTGTTTTTTCCTTTCTCTCCTTAATGATAAACGATCCAAAGCCTCTTAAGAAAACTTCTTCACCACCAATCATTGCTTTTTTTACTTCTTCCATAAACGACTCAACTACAGTTAAGACTTCTGCTTTGTCAATTCCAGTTGATTTTCCAATTTCGTTTACAATCTCCGCCTTCGTCATCTTTTATAAATTTTTTATGTTTTTATACTTTTGTTTCAACAATGTGCAAATATAGCACTTTTTTACTGATTAAAAAACAGATAGTTGCAAATTTTTTATAATTTTGTCTTGTTCTTCCTAAAGTTAATTTAGAATTTTTCGAATTAACAGAACTCTATATTCTATTATCTTCTAATGGTTTTCTCATTAGGCGGGTTCTATAATAACCCATAAATTATTGTATTTATATAAACGGTGAATTTACAGGACTCACCTCTTATTCAATGTGTCTTCTACTTTTTTCGTAATGAAGTCATTCAGTCATTCAGTCATTCAGTGGTATCTACTCCATAAACGGAACTTGCCATGGAGAGAAATATCGGATCCATATAAAATCTGGGTATCAGAAATAATCCTTCAACAAACCCGCATTTCTCAAGGATTGGATTATTATCTTCGATTCCTATCTCAATTCCCCACCGTACAATCTCTTGCATCTGCTTCTGAAGATGATGTCTTACGACAATGGCAAGGATTGGGATATTATTCTCGCGCTAGAAATATGCACACGGCTGCCAAGGAGATAACCGAAAGATTTAATGGTGTCTTCCCGAATAATTATAAAGATATTCGTTCGCTGAAAGGTATTGGTGATTATACGGCAGCTGCAATCGCCTCTTTTGCTTTTGGTCTGCCACATGCTGTTTTGGATGGTAATGTGTTTCGTGTGCTTTCCCGTTTCTTTGAGATTGCCACTCCCATTGATTCAGTACAGGGGAAAAAAGAGTTTGCCGAATTGGCTCAAAGCCTACTTGACCTCAACAATCCCGCTTTATATAATCAAGGTATAATGGATCTTGGCGCAGTGATCTGTCTCCCATCCTCCCCCAAATGTGTGGATTGTCCTCTTCAAGATGCTTGCCTTGCATTGGCACATAACACACAAAAAATATACCCGGTAAAAGGGAAAAAGATTCATCTTCGAGATCGATATTTTGCCTATTTCGTTGTAAAAGATTCGGATAAGCATTACTTCCTGCACAAACGAACAGATAAGGATATCTGGCAAGGCCTTTATGAGTTCCCTCTTGTTGAATTGTCCCGCCCTTTGGATGAATATACAGACTATACAGAAATTGTAAATGCTCTGCTTCCGTCTTTCCCTCAACTTACCATTCAAAAAATAAATGCACCGATTAAACATATACTGAGTCATCAGTGCATCTATGCTTGGTTCATTGAAGCTAAGGCAGATGTTCATAAGAACACCTCCCTCGTTCAATATAATATGGTTGATGAACAGGATCTTGACAATTATGCCGTATCCCGACTAACTGAAATCTATTTAGATCAACGAATGTAATTCTACACATTCGTGATTTAACGTATGATTATACGTTAAATCGGAAATGCATGATGTCACCATCTTGTCCTATGTAATCCTTACCCTCTATCGAAATCTTACCTGCCTCACGACATGCTGCTTCAGAGCCTAAGTTTACATAATCATCGTATTTGATTACCTCTGCACGGATAAATCCCTTCTCAAAATCCGTGTGAATGATTCCTGCGCATTGTGGTGCTTTCATTCCGCGACGGAATGTCCATGCACGTGTCTCATCAGAACCTGATGTGAAGAAGGTCTGAAGATCCAATAATTTATAAGCTGATTTGATCAATCTTGCGACTCCAGATTCTTTCAAACCGACAGCCTCAAGAAATTCCTGACGTTCCTCGTATGTCTCTAATTCAGCAATATCCGCTTCTGTAGCTGCTGCCACTATCAGCATATCAGCATTTTCTTCTTTAATTGCCTCTGCCACAGCCTGCGTATATTGATTACCTGTAACCGCACTTCCCTCATCAACATTACATACATAAAGTACAGGTTTTGTTGTCAACAGGAATAGATCCTTCACCAATGGTTTCTCCTCTTTGGTCAACTCAATAGTACGAGCAGATTTCCCTGCTAAAAGAGCCTCCTTGTATCGTAACAAAATATCTAAAAGCGCTTTAGCTGATTTATCACCACCAGCTTTTGCCTGTTTCTCTGTTTTTTGAATACGGCTTTCAACCGTTTCTAAATCTTTCAATTGCAACTCCATGTCGATGATTTCCTTGTCACGAACAGGATCAACAGAACCGTCCACATGCGTTACATTGTTATCGTCAAAGCAACGAAGCACATGAAGAATTGCATCCGTCTCTCGAATATTAGCCAAAAACTTATTACCTAATCCTTCCCCTTTGCTGGCACCCTTAACAAGTCCGGCAATATCAACAATCTCAACTGTTGTAGGGACAATACGCTGAGGGTGGTCTATTTCAGCCAACTTATTCAATCGTTCATCTGGTACGGTGATAACACCCACATTAGGTTCTATTGTACAGAATGGAAAGTTTGCTGCTTGTGCTTTTGCGTTTGATAAGCAATTAAATAGAGTGGATTTACCTACATTTGGCAATCCGACAATGCCACATTGTAATGCCATATTATAATTGTTATATATTTTTTTTGTTTTGCAAAGATACTCTATATTTTTGTAGATATAATTCAAAAAAGGAAAAATTATGGATAAGAAATTTTTAATTGCTCTAACATTTGTTCCTGCTTTTTGTTTCGGACAGAAAAACATCAGTGTCGATGAAGCAAAAGAATTAATAGACAAAAATCCGAAGATTCAAATTGTAGATGTACGTACTGCCAAGGAATATGAGTCCGGACATATAGAAGGAGCATTGAACATAGATTGGAAAGATCCTAATTTTGCAAAGAATATTATGCAACTCAAAAAGAAAAAGCCCATCTTGATCTACTGCAGATCAGGACGTCGTAGTTTGGCCGCAATGAATAAAATGACGGAATTAGGATTCAAAGAGACCTATAATATGGAAGGCGGTATTCTTGTTTGGGGACAAAAATATGAACTCAAATAACTCTCCTATTTATAATACACCTATATATAATAATATTGAATAACAGAATCATGAAGAAACAAACATTTAACCTACTTTTTTATATATGTGCCTTACTTTGTATGGCATCATGTGACACCGCAACAAATAATAGTCAGCCAACACCAAACGGATTGACTGAAACTGAAGAGGATTCACTTGCACCTATCCCTTCTGCCTCTACCATCCTCAACGCGTCCTCTTCCACTACGAACGTGGATGCCACCAATACACAACCTATTACCTTGGAGATTGATGGTTTTATTCATCCAACCGAATGGGTACCTGGACAAACTGCAACAATTACATTCAACCAGTTCCCAACATCTGCGACAGCCTTTCGTCAAGTATTGGAAAAATATGGAAACAAACCAGAAGTCGCTGTATTATTGCAACTTATGGCTTTCGAAATCTACAACCACAACAAAGAAGAGGGGTTGTCATGTATCGAAATGATTAATGTAGAAAACAACGTTGACAATGTAGTGCGTATTCTGAAGGACCGATACAATCCAGCATACGGAGAGTATTACACGCCACAGCTCGTAGCTACATTCCTGAAAGGAACATCTCCAGAGAATGCATACAAAGCAGACAAACCTTTCACCATACAGGTACGCTCCCATAAGGCGAACAAATATCAAGACTCCAATACATTAAAAGGAGTAGTTCTTTATTTAGAAGTATATAGTTCCGGATACGATACACATTGGAGAGGCATCAGCGTTGTAAAATCTAAAGGATCATCCATCTATAAGGTGGTGAATAGTCCTGCACTCTATACCCAATGTCAACCTGTCTCATTCAAAATAGAGGAGGAATATACCGATATTTGGCATCAATAGGAATCACATTTTTTAGAGACGCACGGCCGTTTTTTTTAGAGACGCACGGCCGTGCGTCTCTACTCTTTGATGAGGGTCATTTCTTCCAGTTTTTATACGGATTACGAGCTAAATTAGCATTTGTGTATCGGCTATCACCAGAGACCTCTTCCCCTATCCAGGCGGGTTTTGCAAAAATCTGGGTTTCACTTTCTAATTCAATCTCCGCAACAACCAATCCTTCATTGTCTCCTAAGAATTCATCAACCTCCCAGCAGTTTCCCTCATACATAATCTTATAACGATTTTTTTCCACCGCAGAAGTTTTGGCAATCAGAAACAAGTTTTCAGCATCTTCCATAGGTATGTCATATTCAAACTCCATTCGAGAAATATTATTAGCTTTACTCTTGATGGTCAACTTAGCTTTATCACCCTCAATTCTTACGCGAACTGTATTATCCCCCTTTTCATTCAAGTAGGCTTGTTTATAGCGAACACCCTTCGCTCCCTCTTTCCATAAACTATTTTTCAGTAAGAATTTTCTCTCTATCTCTATATTCATGTGTCACATAGTTTTTTTCTACAAAATTATAAATAATTTGTTCCTTGCAATAATATTTGTAAATTTGTTCAGTTTTATAAAATTTGTAATTCATGGATAACAATACACAACAAGAAATGAACATTTTTCAAGTGATGGAACGAATAGGCCAATCCATCAAAAAGTTTTTTTGTCTGATCCTATCATCATTAGGCAGAGTGGCACAATTAGCCTATAAGTACAAATATTTATTCTTAGTTTTTGTGGCATTGATTGTGGCGCTATGTGTATATCAACGACGAGACAACGCCAAGATGTATCGTGCACAGATGCATATACTGATCAATGACGGTGATCTGTTTACCTACGACAATATGTTGAAACAATTGTCGGAATACCCTAAACGACATGACGTAGAGGGATTAGCAGAAGAAATGAACATTTCGGCTGAATTAGCATCAAAGATTTACAGTTTCCAATGCTATCATGTTATTGATATCAATCATGATTCAATCATGGATTATGTGGATTATAAAAATGATATAAAACTGGGAGATACATCAAATGTAATTGTTCCAAACAGGGCTGTAATCTGCGCAAAACTAAATGACCCTAATTATTGTGAAGACATACAAAAATCATTGATTGCCTATTTCTCAAACAATCCTTATCTTGCTTCGTTGAACATTGCCAGATTGTCTTCTTTGGAAGAACGTGAATGGATGTTCCACAATGCCCTGTTAAATTTGGATAGTCTGCAGAAGATTGAGTTGACAAAAGGTCCTTCTTACAGTATGGAATTTGCATCACAGAAAGACCGTGACAAACCATTCTTGACCACCAAACGACAGCCATATTATCAAGAGATGAAAACACTTTTCGATATCAACGAAAATATTGCTGTGGATATGTCATGTAATCTGGAAGTTGCAACTGTTGTTTCAAACATGCAATTGGAATATAAGCTAGACAACCCGACATGGAAGATCATTTTATATACAACACTTCTTGGCTTGATCCTATTCACTATAATAGCAGGTATATGGGAACATAAAAAAGATATCGTTAAGTATCTTGAAAACAAAGAAAAATAATTCCCTTTAAATAGTAATTGAAGGCTATCTGGAAACAGGTAGCCTTTTATTTTTACTCTTCTCTCCAATTCACGAGATATAGTTTTTTCGTGGCACGGGTAAAAGCAGTATAAAGCCATCTTAGGTATTCCTTCCCTAACATCTCATTTGTAATATATCCTTGGTCTAAAAAGACTGTGCTCCACTGACCTCCTTGTGCCTTATGACACGTGATTGCATAAGCAAACTTGACCTGCAGTGCATTCAACCAAGGATCCTCCTTCATCTTTTTAAATCGCTCTCTCTTGTTACCGATATCCATATAATCTTCTTGCACTGCCTCGTATAGTCGTTTGTTTTCCTCGTATGTCAACGATGGAGATTCACTTTGCAATGTGTCTAATAAGATTCGTGCTTCAATCTCTATATCATAATCCGACAGATAAAGTATCACATCAGCAAAACGAAACCCATACATTTCATAGGTATGGCGGATACGTTTTAACTGTGCAATATCACCATTTGCGATAAAATCCAATTTCCCCTCTGTCTGTTTCGACCAGAAATAATTGTTCCTCACAATCATCAGCAAATCACCAGAAGAGAGTTCCTCCTCACGATAAAGAATCCTATTTCGAATACCATTATTAAAAATATTTGCTCTTTTATTGGAGCGAGAAATAATGATCGTATCGTCAGAGCCATTGTGGCTATACGAGGAGGAGATTTCCTCTATCAGATCCTCACCAGATATTTTCTCAATATCAGGGAACTGAGTATTGATTTTAGGAAATTCCATAAACTGTTCTTCAGTAATGCGTTGACGAAGATATGTAGCATTCCAAAGAATACCTGATTCAGTAGCCTGTCTGACAACCTCGGTCAATTCATATTCAATAGTATGAAGATATGTATCCCTAAAATACTGTGGGTCGAGAGCCGGACTAATCTCTTGTCCAACAGGAGGAAGCTGTGCCGAATCACCTACTAGGATTAAACGACAGCCTTCTGTCCCATACACATAACTAACAAGATCATCCATCAGATTACCACTACCAAAATTTCCTTCATCATAATTAGAAATCATAGAGGCTTCATCAACAATGAAAAGCGTATGTTTATGAGGATTAAAATCAAGAGAGAAAGAACCATTCAGTTCACCTGCAAAATTTTGTCGATATATTTTTTTATGAATCGTATATGCCACATGATTAGAATAGGAAGAGAGAACCTTGGCAGCTCTTCCGGTAGGTGCCATTAATATAACGGGCTGTTTCAGCTCATCCATCGCCTGAATCAACGCACTAACAATAGATGTTTTTCCTGTTCCCGCATATCCTTTAAGCATAAAAATTGTGTCGGAAGAGGAAATCACAAAATCGCATAAAGCATTCAATAAAACATCTTGTTGAGACGTCGGTACATGCGGAAAATAAAACTTTATTCTCTCTAAAAAATATTTATTTATCATTTTTTTTAAAATAAACCGAAAGAAAAGAGTATCTGTAACTCCTTTTTTTTTAAATTTGTGCGAATTTAAAAAAACAAAAGTAATAATTAATTCAATATGAGAATTGTATTTAAAACCTTATTAGTATTGGCTTCTATAGCGTTGGCTTTTATTTGTTATAGAAGTATTATGGACCCAATTGAGTTCGATAGAGAGAAAAATATCAGAGACAAAGCCGTGATTTCTCGTTTGGTAGATATCCGTAAGGCACAGATCGCCTACAAAGATTCCAAAGGTGTTTATGCTGCAAGTTTTGATAGTCTTTTGAAATTTGTAAAAGAAGGAAACGTTATGATGATTTCCAAAAAGGGTGAGTTAACAGACGCTCAATTGGAAAAAGGAATGACAGAAGAAATCGCATTAGCTTTAACCGAGGAGGATGCTCCTAAATATGGAATTGAAGATTATTACGCATTTAAAGAAAACTTCCGTCGTGATACATCTTATGTAAGTGTTTTAACTTCTGTATTTGGCGAAGGTTACAAAATTGATTCATTAGCATACGTGCCTTTTACAAATGGCGAAAAATTTGAATTAGAGATTGGCGAAAATACGACAAAGTCAGGTATTGTTATCCCTTTGTTTGAAGCAAGGACTCCTTACAAGACCTATTTGAACGGCTTGAACAAACAAGAGATCATCAATCTAACAAAGACTGCTGAGGCTCTTGGAAAATATGAAGGATTGAAAGTGGGTGATGCCTTCAATCCTAATAACAATGCTGGAAACTGGGAATAATCGTTAATGGAATATTATGACAGAGATCTCAGACCCAACGTTTGATATATCTAAAACTATATATTATACATTATCCATTCGGTTTGTTCCGAATGGATTTTGTTTTGTTGTTACCGACAAGGACCACACTGTTTTGTATTTCACCATTCAGAAAGATTTGGCTATCGCCCATAACAAATATCTAGCAAATCAATTTGATCATGTCTTCTTTTGTTGTGATTCACACCAATATACATTATTACCTAAACCTTTGTATATGGCAGATAAAAAAGAAGATTATTGGAACTTAAATTTTGACAATAAAGCATCGGAAGAGACTATAATGACGGATGAGGTACGAATGACCGACATTGTAAATATGTATTATATGGATAAGGCTCTTCCTGCTATCAACGAGTTGATGCATTCATATCCTAATTTATGTTTCGTTCACCGACAAACGATTCAGATGAGTATGTCAGTGATGAAGAACAGACAAGGTAATCAGCAGCAACTCTATCTATTTTTACAACAAGATGCGGTTGATGTCGTTTATACATCAGAAGGAAGAGTCATCCTTGCTAATACGTATGCTTACAAGAAAGAGGATGAGTTCTTATATTACGTGTTAAACGTATTCGACCAACTTAAACTGAATCAATACCAGACAGAAGTACTCATATATGGTCCTAATAAGGAGCAGGTAAAAGATTTGCTCTCTGATTACATAAAAGTAATTACCATTGAGAACTCTGTGTTCGAAAATTTAAGTGAACGTTTCCATTCGGAAGAAATAAACGGTCAATACACACTACTTTATTTACCTTTAGCTATTAAATAATGAGGATAATCAGTGGAGAATATAAAGGGAGACATTTCTCGCCTCCCAAGAATCTGAAGGCAAGGCCTACAACAGATATTGCAAAGGAGGGCTTATTTGATATTTTAAGTCACCGTTTAGATTTAGAATCTCTCTCGGTCCTTGATATGTTTGGCGGAACAGGTAGCATCAGTCTTGAGTTCGCCTCCAGAGGTTGCCAACAAATAACCCTGCTGGAGATAAACAATATTAATTACTCATTTATTCGTAAAACGATCGATGAGTTAAAAGTACAGTCTATACATACGTTTAAGACCGATTCATTCAAATTCATCCATTCATGCAAAGCGCATTTTGATTTGATATTTGCCGATCCTCCGTATGACCATAAAGAGCTGCCTTCTATTCCTGATTTGATTTTTGAGAAAGGATTATTAAATGAAGAGGGGCTTTTAATACTAGAACATCCTAAAACATTCGATTTCTCATCTCATCCAAGGTTTCTGGAACATCGGAATTATGGACATGTGAACTTTACTTTTTTCCAATGATATGAATTACCTAGTTATTGAAAATATGCGCTATCATGCTTTTCATGGTGTGATGTCGAATGAAAACATGATTGGAGGAGAATATAGTGTTTCATTCAAGATCGGTTATGATTTTGAAAAAGCATCTCTTACCGACGATATACATGCCGCCATTGATTATGGTTATGTATATAAATTAGTCGAACAGGAGATGAGACAATCAAGTCAATTGATTGAACATGTTGCGCAGCGAATACAGACCTCTATGTTAAAGAACTTTCCTTCAATACAATCCTTGGAAACGATTGTATGTAAATATAATCCTCCGATTGAAGGTGTGATGGATTGTGCAAAAGTCATTTTAAATTATAATAGCTAATCATCATCCTCATCCTCTTTTATGCCATATTTTTGTACCATGGCAGAAAAGTCTTTCTCTATCTGTTCCATAATGACATGAGGGTCTGAACTTTCCGGGAGCGTTGGTTCACCAAAATGTAAAGAGGAATTGTGTGGAAGTATTACAAGTCCGCCTTTCGGCAACGACGTACCCATACCCGTCATAAATACAGGAACATATTTCAGTCCCGGTTTATGTGCCAATAATCGGGCAACACCCGATTTCATCTTGCTCATCTGTTCAGGCTCGCCACGACTACCTTCCGGAAAGAGAATGAGTGAATACCCATCATCGATGGCCTTTGTCATTTTATTCATCGCATAATTTTCTCCGTCCTCCCTTTTCGAATGTCGATTTATAAGCAACGTGTTTATAAAGAAGTTACTGAGTTTCGCCTTCAGTTTCGTATTGCCGAAATAATCTTCTGCAGCAACAGGTTTCACTTTCCAAAGAATATCACATGGTAATGACGTCAGCAGACTCAACGTATCGAGGTGACTATTATGGTTGGCAATAATTATAAACTGTTCCTCATCCTTAAGGAAAGAACAATCCACATATTGAACTCCAACGAAATATCTCAATGCGGGTCGGCAAAGATACTTGTATATCAATTTAAGGAAAGCTGACTGTAAAAAAGGTTTTCGCATAATCTTTCTTATAAGTGAGGATACGCAATATAGTAAACCAGATGAAAGAACGCAGGAGCAGTAAATGAAAGTGAATCAATACGATCGAAGATACCTCCGTGTCCAGGAATCGTATCGCTCATATCCTTAATACCCTTGTCGCGTTTGATTGCGGAAAGAACAACATCCCCTGCAAATCCAAATACAGCAATCATGGCACTTGTCAGAATAACATAAGGGGTTTGAAGAGGGGTTAGGAAACCGATAAAATACCCGATAATGGTTGTACTAATAAGGCCACCAATAAATCCTTCCCATGTTTTATTCGGACTGACATTGGGTAATATCTTATGTTTGCCTAATGTCTTTCCCCAGAGATACTGCATAATATCGTTTATTTCAGTCAGGAATACCAAGAAAAGTAACAAGCCACGTCCGCCAGAAGAGAATCCCTCAAGATCTGGTAGAGAAAGGAGAAAAGCCAAATGGCTCAAACCGAAGACCGATAACATCAACGTCCATTGAAGCAATGCCATTGACTTGGTTATACGATGAGTGTCCTGTTTAATGACTAAAACCGATGGCAATAGCAAGAACATACATACAGGGATAAAGATGATGTAGGCACCATACCATTTAATATAAGCCAAGGTGTATTGAATCGGAATCGCTAGAAAAGCCAACAGCAGGGCACTTCTATCCGACTGCCTGAAATGCAAAACGGAATAGAGTTCACGAAATGCCAAGAATGAAAGGAATGCGAGACAGATATAGGATGCCAGATTATTGATAAAGATGGCACAGATGAAGATAAGAATCATGATCCACCATGATTTGGTCCTATTCTCCAACTCCGTCAGGTTCTTCTCTGGGAAGATCTTCTTGGTAAAGAACAATACTGCACTGACGGTAATCAGGATTCCCAATATGATTGAAATCATTAATATGACTTCGTTGCTCTGAGAAGGGAACAACATGCTTAAAAATTTCTTCATTGTTTGTCAGTGTGAGTCATTAAATAGATTCTATTAATTAAAGTAGCCACCAAGCCAATATTCATAACGCATAGAGCAATTAGGAATACAATCTTATCGTACCCGAATGGAATGCAGGCTGTTGCTATTAATGCAGCAAAAGTAAGCACTGCCATACGATGTTGTTTAGCCATCGGACCATTAAAATAGTGGTTATGGGTTTTGTAAGCACCAATCCAACGGAAATAAGCCGTCATGACAGCATTGAGAGCTGCCAACCATGCTAACTCAACACCGATGCCACCCACTACGTAACCGACAGGTACAATGAAAAAGGCATCAGCAAAGCGATCGGGCATATCATTGTAGAGATCTCCATTGGCAGAACGTTTGCCACCTTCAACCGCAACCATACCGTCAAATAAGTTACAGAGCAGACGACATTGTACACACCCTGCAAATAATATGTAAGCAACATACGGGTTGAAATTGAAAAAATGTGTACTAAGCAGAAGTGCACAACCAACCATCGAGAAGAAAATACTCATTAATGAAATAACATTGGGAGCAACGTTCCATTGTGTTAGTTTATGAGCTATGGCATTCGCCCATCCTGTATTACGGGATGCTATTTCGCGTCTCCCGTCAACTTCGTGTTTTTCCTGTTCCATATCGTAAATTCATTTTGGTGGGATTTATAAATCCATTTCTAGAATATTTCTTTGCACAAAGATAATAGAAAATTTTTATTGTTGTTTCTTCTTTCTTCCTTGTCTTGCCTTCAGTCGTTTCCAAAGACGAATAAGAATCGAATTTGTTTTTTCGATACAAGGGTATCCTATTTCTTTTGTTCCATATTGTCGGTAGGAATTAGCAATAGCAGGATCCATACTTCCCTCAAAATCAAACGTCTTTGTTTTATCTTGTAAAAATTTGATGGCTTCCCAAACAACCAATGTTGAGGCTCCGGATGCCTTATAGTTAAAATCGGTTGCGGGAATCATATAATATCCTGCCTCACTATTCCAAGCAATGAACAAAGCGGCATGTGTATTCCCCTCAGCATCTTTCACTCTTAAAATGGCTCCCTGTCCTCTGTTCATCGCCTCTTCGCATAAGGACACCTCCACCTCTTGAGAATTGGTATTCTTTTTCCCTCGTTGAAGCAATGATACTGTATGAAAGGTATAGAAAGCAGTTGCCGACATATCCCAATCCACTTTCAAGCCATTTCGATATGCTTTCCGGATATGTCGCTGTTTTGAAGAAGTAAATGTACTAAAGACATAATCTAAATCACTTAAATCCTCAATCACATATGTTCGACGCCTGATTACCTGATATCCAGCAGATTCAAACGGTTGCGTTGTCACAAATCGATGATCATAGAATTGGCAATACCACTGAAGATGAAGCTGTTTTAATTGATAAAGAATAGCAGAACAGATCTTCTCTTTTTCTTCCACTGATAGGCTACTTTCATTGGCAAACCATATACCATTTGTTTGTGAAAGGGTAGGCTGTAAGATGATCTTCATCCCCATCTTTCGTACAAGTAGATATGGAAGTGTCGCTATAATCTCTTGCTGATCATTCCGTATGATAATGACATCCCACTCTTTGTTCTTACAAAGAATATTCATCCACCAGTATTGCGCAGAAAGCGGCATTTCAGGATGTTGTTCACAAAAAAGTTTATACTCTTCTTTGTTAGTCATATTACATATATAGGTTTGACAAAATTACAGATGGTATCAACTATAAAATATTAAACGCTACCCATCTTGTTTATGCAAAGATATTCTTTTGTTAGAAAATATGTTTTATGCACACTAAAGAAGAATGTATTTTTTGTTACCACAAATACTCAATGAGAAGTGTCAACTATTGAAAATCAAGGATGATGCAACAAAAATCCCCTTTTTCGACCTTAATTTTCTATTCATAAAGTTGGACGAGACATTTATTTGCATCAGAATAATACAAAATTTAAAACGATATGAATACACGAATAACAGTATGGTTAATATTATGTGTTTATATGTTGTCAGGACAAGCATTTTCTGCTGAAACACTAAAAGTAGATCTAACAGATAGTATTCGTCCTGTGACACACTGCGCATCGGGATCATTATACGGTATGACCGAAACGGAACCTGCAGATATAAATGCATTGGTTGTTCCTCTGAAACCTCACATGTTCTGCCAGCCTCCTGAAGGAAAAAGTCGCAACCAACACCCTTTTGGCGATGGTTATATTGTTGCAAAAAGACTGGAGAATACAACCGCACAGGTACAGATCACCTTGCCAGATCTATTGCCAAACTGGCCTTATAAATGGCCTGGACAGCAGAGTTGGTTGAATGGTGTGGAGGAACAGGTCAAACGACGTTTCTCCGAAGGAATCGACAATATCCACAGCTATGTAATCTGGAATGAACCAGACGGAACATGGAACACCTCTAACGGAGATATTAATTCAACCGTCTGGAAACCAACATACGAACTTCTGCGAAAGCTGGATCCCAACACAAGAATCGTAGGTCCATGTATGTCTTATTATAATGAATCACGCATGAGAACCTTCCTGCAGTTCTGTAAGGAGAACAACTGTCTGCCAGACCTGATATGCTGGCATCAATGGGGAAGCGGCGGTTTTGTTGATGCAGTGAATAGTGTCAAGAAACTACAAGCAGAACTGGGAATTCAGGAACGTCCGTACTGTATCAATGAATATTGTGCAGGATCTGAATCAAGCAAACAACAATATGAAGGATGTCCCGGTTACTCCGTTCCCTTTATCGCTAAATTCGAACGTTATAATGTAGAGAGTGCTACCATCTCATGGTGGCATGTGCCTCACCCAGGTCGTTTGGGTAGTTTGCTCACCGACGATGGTCAAAGGAATGGTGGTTGGTGGCTCTATAAATGGTATGGAGACATGGAAGGCTATATGGCTAAAGTAACTCCTCCTAACGACAGAAGTGAAGGCGTAGATGGTTTTGCCTCTGTGGATAGAAAACATAACTGCGCCAGCCTCGTTTTAGGAGGGAAATCAGTAGGCACCGTAGATGTTGTCTTTCAAAAGTTACCTGATTTCTTAAGCAGCGGTGTAAATGTAAAGGTTGAACGTGTCACATGGAAAAGCATCAATACTCCTGTCAACTCAACAGAACTGGTTTCTGAAACAAGCTTATCCGTCAATGGAAGTTCTATTACCATCCCTGTAAAGATTGAAAGCGAATTATACGGTTATCGCATATTCCTAACCCCAGTGAATGTGCCTCAAGATCCGTATGACAACAATGCCGCCTCCATTCCAGGAACTATCGAAGCTGAGAAATACGATGTGGCAGGACAAGGATTCTCCTATTATGACAAAGATGATGCTAACAAGGGGGATGCTAATTTTCGCATGGACGAAAGTGTAGATATAGTTAAAACTAGTGATGGGCTTGCCATTGGTTATACAGAAAAGGATGAATGGACAGAATACACTGTCAACATAGATGAAACCAATGAATATGATATAACTGCTTACGTTTCCAATGGTGGTGAGGTAGAAGGTTTCAAACTCTATCTCGATGATCAACTACTAACCGATCCTTTTACAATCCCTGAAATATGCACCGACTGGAGTGTCTATCAGGAAGTAACCGTAGGTACCGTCTCCATGGAAAAGGGAAAACATATTCTGAAACTCCAGATTGTAGGTAATTATGTCAACATCGACTGGATAAAATTCGAGATACATAATGCAACTGGATTGAAAAACACATGTCAGAACGACTCGGATGATTTGCTAGATAATGCAGAATTGTATGATTTAACAGGAACTCAAGTCAAGTCAAACGATTTACAGAGAAAGAAGATTTACATTGCCGTCACGCCCGAGAGAAAAAGGACTGTCAAATTTCAGAAAAAATAAAAACCATACAACGAAAAACAAATTATAACAGATTATGACCATGAAAACCAGAACAATAACAATAAGGAATAGATTTTACCCACTACTGAGTATATTTTTACTCGGAAGTCTATTCTTTATCCCTTTCATTGGATATTCCCAAGGAGAGACAAATGTATATGATGAATCTAAGAACCAACGGACATTCTATGTGGCTCCAATAGGTAACGACAATAATGAAGGTACTTTCGAAGCCCCATTCAAAACAATCTCTAAAGCTCAGAAAGCGGTTAGAGAGGTGAATGGTAGTATGACAGGTGATGTGGTCGTCTGTCTTCGTGGCGGAACCTACCAACTGGCAAACACCTTATCATTAACCAATCAGGATGGAGGAAAGAACGGACACTATGTACGCTACGTGAACTATCCAGGAGAGACTCCACTAGTGACCGGAGGTATGCCCATCAACGGATGGACACTCCACGATGAAAAAAACAATATCTGGGCAGCGCCAAATGTTGAGGCTCGATTCCGTCAACTCTACGTGAATGGGAAGAAAGCCATCCGCGCCCGTCAACCTAACCTGAAGGACAACGGAGATCATAATTTCTTCCGTCTGGCAAAAGTCGATACCTTCGGCAAAGGCTTCAACGTTTATAGTGAACAGGTTGCTAATTGGAACCAATTAGAAAAAGTGGAGATGCACTTGATGATTGCGTGGGCAGAATCGATCCTGCGTATAAATAAAATCACCAACAAAGGTAATATCAGCAAGATTGAAGTACAGGAACCTGAACACACCATGATCTGGCGACGCAAATACCCAATGCTGGGTACTGCCTTCTCGAGTAATCCGCCTCGTCAACAATGCTTCTATTTTGAGAACGCTTACGAGTTTATCGATCAAGAAGGGGAATGGTACTTAGACGAAAAAGAGAATGTGCTCTACTACAAAGCACGCGAAGGAGAAGATCTGACAAAAAGCTTGGTGGTGGCTCCTCGTCTGGAAACACTAGTCTCTATCCAAGGAGAGAATACCTCCAACAAAGTAGGCTATATAACCATCGAGGGCATTACCTTTGCCCACACTAATTTCACCCTACCAAGCGAAAAAGGCTATATGGACCTGCAGGCAGGTATGTATCATCTTGACGTGTTAGATGAACATCCAGGCTATCCATTGAGCAGCAACCGTTTCCTATTGAAACGTCCAGCCTCCGGTGTACGTGTAGAAAACGCTCACCATATCCGCATTGAGAAGAACATCTTTGCACAAATGGCCATGACAGGACTAGATTTTGTGTCTGGTACAAATGATGATATGATACAAGGTAATATCTTCACCGACTTAGGAGCAGCTGGTATCATGATCGGTAAATTTTCACAAGATGATAACACCGAGATCCATGAAGCCTACAATCCTTCCGATCGTGCTGAGATCTGTACACGCGATACAATAAAAAACAACTATATTCATCATGTCACTACCGAATCGCAAGGTTCTGTAGGTATTGGTGCTGGTTATCCAAGAGATATCGTTATTGAACACAATGAATTAGCCTACATGAATTATTCCGGTATCTCTGTAGGCTTCGGATGGACAACGGCTCCGACAGCCATGAACAACAATCATATCAATTGGAACAGAATCCATCATGTGTCACAATTATTAGCAGACTGCGGTCCAATCTATACTCTTTCCAACCAAGGGGAGGGCGGACAAATCCTCTACAATTATATTTCAGATATCTCAGCCTCTCAATGGGCAGACTATTGGGTACTTCCTATCTACTTGGATGAAGGTTCGAGCGGTTTTGAAGTAGCCTATAATGTGTATGACCGTGCACCAAACGGCAATGCAGCAAATAATGCAGGTTATAACTACTGTCATGACAATAACGGTCACTCACAGAACGTAGTCAACAATGCAGGCATCGAGAGAGATTATCAAGGAATCTTTTCAGTGACAGTCTCTATTCTGCCCGATTTCTCAGAAGTCGTTCCGCAAGAAGCCTACAAGAAACAGTCCATCCCAGGCATCATCCAATTAGAAGATTATGATCTCGGCGGACAGAGTGTCTCTTTCTATGATACAGACTTCATCAACGAAGGAGATTCCTATCGTGAGGATGGTGTGGATATCGTGGCCTTAGGAGAAACAGATGCTCCCGAAGGTTATGCTATCGGTTACACTGCCACTGGCGAATGGGTAGAATACACAGTTCATGTAAAAGAAAGTAGTACCTATAAGTTCCGTGCCAAAGTTTCCTCTGGATTAGATATCGCAGGATTCCGCCTCTTCATTGATGGAACGGCCGTATCCGACACTATAAAGATCCCTCAAGGCGATGACTGGAACACCTATTGCACTATCGATGGAGAAACCAGCTTAATCGAAGCAGGCGAACATGTCCTCAGAGTTCTTATGACCGGTAGCTACGGCAATATCGACTGGATTGAGTTTGCTGATCCTAAAGGTGACTACAGTTCTGTCTCCACCCTATTGACTGACAATTTCTGTCAACAATTGCCCGTATATGACATTAGTGGAATACTTATTGCCCAAGTGAAATTCTCAGGAGATTACTCCTCCGAGACCATTTCAAGGATCTTTGAGAATGTCAATATCCATCAGGGCCTTTATTTCATTAAACGAACAGACGGTACATTTATTAAACATATACAAACTAAATAAACCTGAAAATCATGAAACTGCATCTAAAACAAATGCTATGGGTCGCACTCTTAGGATTGTCTCTATATACAACCGAGAGTTATGCGCAAAACAATGAATGGAACGGCAAACCCACCGTTTTTGGAGTTAATACATTGAAACCACACGTCACTTCTATGCCCTATAGTTCCGTAAAGGAAGCTATCGAAGGAAACAGACGTGGCTCAGAGTGGTATCAGACCCTTTCCGGCACATGGAAATTCTATTGGGTGAGCAAACCCGAAGAGCGACTCAACTCCTTCCAAGAAAACAATTTCGATGTCTCCGGATGGAAAGAGATCAGTGTCCCTGGCTCTTGGCAATTGCAAGGATACGACTATCCTATCTATACTAACGTGATGTATCCATGGGCAGACGATTGGTGGATCTCTGCACCAGAAGCACCTACTAACTACAATCCAGTTGGTCACTATAAACGGACCTTCAACATCCCTGAAAAATGGTCAGGCAAGCGCATACGTCTTCATTTCGAAGGTGTCGAATCAGCCTATTATGTTTGGGTGAATGGTCAGTATGTAGGGTATAGTGAAAATTCCTTTACCGACCATGAATTTGACGTAACGGATAAACTGAAACAAGGAGAAAACAACATCGCCGTGCAGGTATTCCGTTGGTGTGATGGAAGTTGGTTGGAGGATCAAGACTTCATCCGTCTGGCCGGTATCTTCCGCGACGTATATCTATATGCAACACCTAAGGCTCATATACAAGACTTTCAACTTAATCCTACATTGGATGATAATTACATCGACGGTATCTTAAATGCGAATGTATGGGTGGATAATTTCGGTGAATCAAGCGTCAATGGATATAATCTTGAACTCTGTTTATATGATGCAGAGGGAAAAGCCATATTTGATCCAATCACCAACGCATTGAATGAGATAAAACCTAATGGAGAAGTAAGTACAAGTTTCAAGGTGCCCGTTAAAGCACCTAAACGATGGTCGGCAGAGACTCCCGACCTATATTCTGTCGTGATGACCCTCAAAGATAAAAACGGCGAAACACTTCAGATAGAAAGTAACAAAGTAGGGTTCCGCAAAGTGGAATTAAAGAAAGGTTCCGATGGTATAACAAGATTCCTCATCAATGGCCAGCCCATAAAATTTAGAGGTGTGGATCGTCATGAGATAGATCCTGACCATGGTCGAGTGATCTCTTATGAGCGCATGGTAGAAGATGTGAAGCTGATGAAACGATTCAACATCAACGCTTTGCGTATGTCCCACTACCCTAATGATCCACGCATGTATGATGTGTGTGACCAATATGGTATCTACGTTATCGATGAAGCCAATGTAGAATCACATGGTGCTAACGACAAATTACCTAAGAACGATGATAATTGGCGTAGTGCCTGTGTAGAACGTATGAACTCTATGGTGCAACGCGACAAGAATCATGCCTGTGTATGTCTCTGGTCCTTGGGTAATGAAGCAGGAAACGGGAATGTGTTCCGTTCCGAGTTGGATCAAGCTCACTATGCCGATCCTACACGACCTGTACATTATGAAGGAGACTGGGACAATGCCGATGTCAACAGTTGGATGTATTTCGGTCCTGGAGCCATCTATGGATATAATAACAACAATAAACCTATCATGCTTTGTGAATATGAACATGCCATGGGAAACAGTGTAGGTGACCTACAAGAATATATGGATGCCTTCTATGCCAACCCTCGTTCCTTTGGAGGGTTCATTTGGGACTTCATCGATCAAGGCTTACGTCGAGGTGATTCAAACTACTTCAACTTCGGTGGTTTGTTTGGAGATGCAAGACGCAACGACGATAACTTCTGTGCCAATGGATTGGTCTTCCCTGATAGAACACCACAACCAGAGATATGGGAAGTGAAATATCAGTACCGTAATATACTCGTGAAGAATGTCAACGCATCAAAAGGGGTTGTTTCCATCGAAAGTCGATTCAACTTTGTCAACATAGCCGATGTGGCAGAAGGATACTGGATCATACGTGAAGATGGTAAGAAAATCGAATCTGGCAAGATTGATGACTCGGCACTCGATATCGCTCCATTAGGGAAGAAAGAGATCACTCTTGATTTACCTAAGATTGATGTCAAAGCAGGTTCTGTCTATCACTTGGATTTAGATTTCCGTTTGAAAGAAAACACATTGTGGGCAAATGCAGGTTATAGTATTGCAGGAGATCAATTTCAACTAAACCTGGGAGAAGGCAAGACCCACCGCATAGCCATCAGTTCTTTGGAAAGCCAGACTGTTAAGAAAGGATTTAACGAAGTAACTATCGAAGGTAAGGATTTCTCTGTTACCATTGATCAAACATCAGGTGTTATCAAACAATATCTGATGGACGGACAAACACTTATAAAGGACGGACCTATCCCTAATTTCTGGCGTGCCCCTATCGATAATGATAAAGGAAACGGTATGGAAAACCGATGCGCAGCATGGAGATATGCTGGTGCTAAACGAACAATTAAAAACTGTGAGATTAAAGAAGTATCAGAGAAAGAAACGCAGGTCTATTTCCAAATTGATTTTCCAGAGGCTGGCTCCTCCAGAATGGCTCTGACCTACACTATCTATGGAAGCGGAGATATCTTGGTCGATTATACACTCTATCCAGATAATTCAAAATCTGAATTACCTAATGTGGGTACGTTGATTACGGTTCCAGGTGAATTTGAAAAAATTCGTTGGTTTGGTCGTGGTCCTCATGAGAACTATATCGGTCGTAATCGTAGCAGCTTCATGGGTGTCTTTGCCACTACGGCCGACTCGATGACTATTCCTTATATGGAGATAGGCGAAACCGGGCAACGCACCGATGTGAAATGGGCAGCCCTAACCAATGAAGAGGGACGAGGGCTCTTAGTGGTAGGTTCACCTTATATGGAGTTCAGTGCACAACATTATACTCCAGAACAACTCACAAATGTGAAATTGCCTTGGGATCTGAAGAGAGACAATGATATCACATTGCGTGTGGATCTGCATCAGATGGGGTTAGGCGGTGTTAACAGTTGGGGAGCAAAACCTATGGATGAATACATGCTCTTTGCTAAAAACACCTATCAACACAAGTTCAGGCTATCCCCTATCCGTGAACAACTGAATGATCCAACCCGTCTGGCTAACCTTGGATTCAGCAATCTGGATATTGACGATGATCCAATCGCTTATCCAGAGGATGTCTATTCAGGCGATGAAAAGTACGACATCACAAAATACAAAGAAAGCCTCAACGAAACAGTAGAGCCTGGTCAGTACTGGGTTTATGACCTATTAGGAAGATATGTGACTCGCTTTCAAACACGATACCTCACCAATCTGCAAATCATGACAGAACAGACGGTATCCAACAGTGGCGTATATATTATCCGTCCAGAAGGAAAAGGAGAAAGTTATAGAGTTGTCGTTACAAAGTAACAAACATGAGAAAATGAAAGGGACGAATGTTATTCGCCCCTTTCATTTTTTATTCATACCTTTGTAAAAATGTAAAAATGATGTGATACCAATATGAAACAATATCTAGATTTACTCAACAGGGTTCTCACAGAAGGTGCTTCCAAAGAAGACCGAACAGGGACAGGTACAATTAGTGTGTTCGGTCATCAAATGCGCTTCAATTTAGAAGACGGGTTTCCTCTTTTAACAACTAAGAAGCTACATCTGAAGTCAATCATTTATGAGTTACTATGGTTTTTACAAGGTGATACGAATGTGAAATATTTACAAGAACATGGTGTCAGAATATGGAATGAATGGGCAGATGAAAAAGGTGAATTAGGACCTGTTTACGGACATCAATGGCGATCCTGGCCAGATTATAATGGAGGGACGATTGATCAAATTAGCAATGTTGTTGAGATGATTCGAAAGAATCCTGATTCTAGACGATTGATTGTTTCTGCGTGGAATGTTGCAGAAGTAGAAAAGATGGCTCTTCCTCCATGTCATACGTTGTTTCAGTTTTATGTTGCGAATGGAAAACTAAGTTTGCAATTGTATCAACGAAGCGCGGATATCTTTTTAGGTGTTCCTTTTAATATTGCCTCGTATGCTTTGTTGTTATTGATGGTTGCACAAGTTACAGGCCTGAAGCCAGGAGAGTTTGTTCATACACTTGGAGATGCCCATATCTATAAAAACCATTTGGAACAAGTAAAACTGCAATTAACACGAACACCACGTCCATTGCCAATCATGAAGATTAACCCTGATAAAAAAGATATCTTTTCGTTCGATTACGAAGATTTCACATTAGAAGGTTACGATCCACATCCTCATATTGCCGGTACTGTAGCTGTTTAATCGTAAAGTTATACTATCCATGTAAGATAAACACATTATCTATTATTCACGTTAATCATCCCTACTCTCTCATTCCATGGAAATCGTTATCCTCATTCAATTTGCCGTTATTATATTACTTATCAAACTTCTCTTATCTAAAAACAAAAAAATAAAGGAAGCCGTATCATTAATAAGTTCTGATAATAACGAAACAGTGAGCATCACCTATAGTTGGAAGTTAGACTCAGCTAGGAAAAGTAAACTCAAAGGACATTTAACATTACGATTCGACCCTGAAGAGATAAAGGAACAACGAATGAATAACCCGTTTGCGACGTTCAACAATGTCAATAACCTAGACACAACCACCAACTTACGTAATATGTACTTTTATATGTTGAACCATCCTCGTACACTATTACATGTTGCAGAAGTCGTAAAATATATCAATAAAGAATGTAGCCGTAACAATATTGGAGAACTTGACAAGCTCCAATTCGTTTTGGATTTCGTACAGGAACCCAATGTGAAATATAACTACGACCAAGATTGTGCTGAGATTCAATATCCGAAAGAGTACATCCGTTTCCCAGACGAGACACTCTACGACAGACATGGAGACTGCGACTGTAAATCGTTCCTCGCAGCCACGCTATTCCATCTGATGGGGTACGATGTATTGTTTCTTATCTCATATAAGATACATCACGCTGCTATCTGCATAGAGTTCAACGACCGTTGGAAAGCTCTACTGCAAAACTCTATGGAATCTGTCATAACCGAATATGAAGGTCGAAAATACGTATATTGTGAAACAACATCAGATCATTTCAGAATAGGAGGCATCTCTCCCGATTTCACCGTGAAAGATTTTGAGATTAAGATTGAACTTAAGGGATAACAACACCTACTCCTTATATGAGTGGGATTTAGCATATTCGTAAAAATCCTCATCTATCACATAACGCATTTTATAATAGTTATTACCAACCTCTATTGTGTCATAGGAAGAGAAGACCCCCATACAAATACCCGAAGATTTTTAGGAAACTTACTTGTATCAAAAGAGTTTTTTTCTATATTTGGTCATCCATTTATAGTTTACATCATAACTCTTTGATCATGAGTAGTCGAATTAAAATATGCACAATTGTTACATTCCTGACGGGAACTTTCTTATCAACTGCTTTCTCTGCAGAGACACTGACAGTTGATCTGACGCATAAGATCCGTCCTGTAACTCATTGTGCCTCAGGATCATTATACGGAATGACAGAGACACTTCCAACGGATATAAATGAACTGGTCGCACCCCTAAAACCCAATGTATTCTGCCAACCACCCTCAGGAAAACCTGGCAATCAGCATGATTTCGGAGATGCCTTCGAAGTGGCTGAAAGATTGAGAGGCACCACTGGTAAAGTGCAACTATTATTAGCAGACCTGCTCCCTTATTGGCCTTACGAATGGCCAGGACAAGAAAAATGGTTGAGCGCGGTGGAAGAGGTTCTGAAGAGACACAACGAATCTGATTTAACCAATATAGACAGCTATGTCATTTGGAACGAAGCCAATGAAACCTGGCAAGAAGCCAATGGTGATTTCTTCGAAGTACTTTGGAAACCCACCTACCAACTGATTCGCAAGTATCAACCCTATACCAAAATTGTAGGTCCTGCCACCTCTTTCTACAGCAGAGGCTATTTCGAAAATTTTCTTACTCTTTGTCGAGACAATGATTGTTTGCCAGACTTAATCTGCTGGCACCAATGGGGAAGTGGCGGCTTCATCGAAGCAGTAGAAGATCTACATAAACTGGAAAAGAAACTGAATATACCCGATCTGCCGCTCTGTATCAATGAGTACAGCGCAAGTTCAGACTACGAGATGAGAAAATACGAAGGATGTCCAGGCTACTGCGTTCCCTTCATCGCCAAATTCGAACGCAACAACGTGGAGAGTGCCACTATCTCATGGTGGTTCCCCAATCTGCCAGGACGCTTAGGCAGCCTGCTTACGGAAAGTAACAAACGAGGTGGCGGTTGGTGGCTCTACAAATGGTATGGCGATATGTCCGGATATATGACCATGGTCACACCTCCCAACGATAAAAGCGATGGATTGGACGGATTCGCCTGCGTCAATAAAAACTATAACAACGCAAGCATTATACTGGGTGGTAACTATACGGGAGACGTCAATGTTGTTTTACCTGAACTGCCTGACTTCTTACAGGGGAAGGTAAACATCAAATTAGAATGCGTCACATGGGAAGATAAAGACATCCCCGTTCCAGGTACCGAACTGATTTACGATAAAGATACCGTCATCACAGAAACTCCTTTCACCTTGCCAGTAAAGGTCGAAAGCAATTTATATGCCTACCGATTCTTACTAACGGCGATAGATGTCCCTCAGAAACCTTATAAAGAAATTGCCACCATACCAGGAGTCATCGAAGCTGAAAATTATGACAAAGCTGGACAGGGCTTGTCATACTATGACAAAGATGATGAAAACAAAGGAGGTGAATACCGCGACGACTGCGTGGACATCGTCAAGACAGAAAATGGATACGCCATTGGATACACAGAGAACGGTGAATGGCTGGAATATACCATCAATGTGGAGAAAACAAATAACTATATAGTATCAGCCTATGTGTCTAACGGATGGGAGCTGGATGGATTCCAACTATATGTCGATAATAAGAAAATCACGGATGAATATACCATTTTAAAAACATCCGACAGTTGGGATGTATATGAAGAAATACAACTAACCATTGCCCGTCTGGAGAAAGGGAAACACACCTTGAGACTTGTTATCGTAGGTAGCTATGTGAATGTAGATTGGTTGAATTTTGAGCCCTACAATCCAGTTGAGACAAAAGAGATTCTATGCGATGAGGATGTTTTGTCACTTGATAACGTTCTGTTTTATGATCTGAGGGGGAATAGAATACCAGCTGATGCATTACACCAGAATGGCGTATATATCGCTATTCTACCTGACAAAAAAGATAAATTTCTCTTTATTAAGAAATAGTCAACACCCTATTAATCCTCTTATTCAACAATATTAATCTTGGGGAAAAACATTTGCAACCCAGTTGCAGAAAATAGAGCATAATTTTGGCTTACATAAAAAAAGGAAAATTATGAGAGAGATTTTACATTTAATGAATGAGATGTCCCCATATCTATTGTTGGGATTCCTTCTAGCAGGATTGATGCATGCATTCATCCCTGGACGTTTTTACACTAAGTATCTTGCAGATAATTCTTTTGGGTCAGTTTTTCGTGCGGCATTGTTCGGCATACCACTGCCTCTATGTTCATGCGGTGTTATACCAACTGCCATGTCCATTCGAAAAGAGGGCGCATCCAAGGGAGCTGTTACATCCTTTTTAATCTCTACACCACAAACAGGAGTAGATTCCATTATTGCCACTTATAGTCTTATGGGATGGGCATTTGCAATTATTCGTCCCATCGCTGCTTTCGTCACAGCTATTTTTGGCGGATCCATGGTGAATTGGTTCGCATCAGGCAAAACAGAATCTTCTGCTTCAGAAGCGCATATACACGAGGAGGTACATTGCTGTTGTCATGACGAGGAATGTGGATGTGAAGAGCACTCACACGCGCATTTATCCTTCGGCGGAAAAATGAAAAAGGCCATTTCTTACGCATTTGGAGAGATGATGGAAGATATTGGTAAATGGTTGATGATCGGTCTTATCGTGGCAGGACTTATTACACTATTTGTTCCTGACGAAGCATTTGAAGTGTTTAAAGGAAACACGTTTGCCTCCATGTTGCTAGTCATCTGTATTGCTATCCCGATGTATCTCTGTGCAACCGGTTCGATTCCAATTGCTGTTGCATTGATTCTGAAAGGACTTACACCAGGAGCAGGATTGGTTTTATTAATGGCTGGACCCGCATGTAACATGGCATCGATTCTTGTGGTTCGAAAAGTACTTGGTACACGTACGCTGGTAACCTACCTAGCATCCATCATTATAGGAGCTATCTTCTGTGGCATACTCATAGATTACTTGCAATTCCATGGCATAATCGATTTCGTTTCCAATCTTGTCGGGAATGCAACGATTCACGAAGAGGGTGACTCATGGTTCTCATGGACTTGTACAATAGCACTTATCTTATTATTAATCAACGCACTTGTTCTTCCTAAATTAGGAATTGGTCGTCATCACCACCACCATGATCATGGACACTGCCATTGTGGTGAAGAAGAACATTGTCATTGTGAAGAAGATGATGAACATTGCCATTGTGAAGAAGAAAAAACTCACTGATTCAGAAGAAAAAAATAAAAAATAAAAAGAGAGATCATTCACGCTGTGAAGAATAGATTGTTTTCATCGGATCCACATAATTTTTACGAAAGAAGATTCTGTGCAGATAGCCGTTTACATGCAAATATTTTATACTTTTGCAAAAAACCATAAACAAATACACTGACGTATGAAACAAAAATTTTTATCTCTTTTTATTTTTTCTTTAGTTGGATGTCAATGCTTTTCAGCAGGACTATCATACGATTTTGAATCATCCGATAGCGATTGGAGCGGCAGAGGTGAAGATGTCACTGTCGAACTATCATCAGACCAACATCATAATGGTGAAAAATCATTGTATGTAAGCAAACGTACACAAAGTTGGCATGGTGCATCCCTGCAAAATAGTTATATCGAAGCAGGTAAAACCTACATCATCTCCGCTTATGTATTCTCTAAGCAAAATACGAAACTTAACTTGAGTGTTCAATATACAGTTGATGGTTCCGACTCTTACCCATGTGTAAAGGAGTCGGATGTATATGCCTACTCATGGACTCAGTTGTCTGGCGAAATTGTTATCCCAGAAGATGCTGAAAATATTCAACCCTATATCCAAGCACCCAATGATGCTGAATTAAGCTATTACATAGATGATGTAACATGCGAAGAAAAAGAGGAAATTCTAGTTGATTTCTCTCAGCAGAAATCATTGAAGGCACTATTCTCTGATTATTTTCTAATAGGAACAGCAGTAACCGCTTCTGAGATTTCTCCGAAGAATGCTAAAAACATGGTATTGCACCATTTTAACAGTATCACACCAGGAAATGAGTTGAAACCAGACTGTTTACTGGATCAAGACGCCAGTAAAAGTGAAGGAAATAACGTTAATCCTCAGGTGAAACTAGCAGCCTCAACCAAGACAGTCTTAAAATTCTGTAGTGAAAACAACCTTCCTATCAGAGGACACGTTTTTGTATGGCATTCGCAGACACCAGACTGGTTCTTTAATGAGAACTTTGAAACCAACGGAAAGACAGTTACAGCCGACGTGATAGAGCAACGTATGGAGAACTATATCAAGAATGTAATTTCGCTTGTAACCACCTCTTATCCAAATCTGAAAATCTATGCATGGGATATTGTAAACGAAGCCTATACAGATCAAGGAACCATGCGTGAAAAAGGTAGTAACTATGTTGACGAGGGAAAATCCAGATGGATGGAAATCTACAATGATAACTCATTTATATACAAAGCATTTGAATTTGCAAAAAAATATATTCCTGAAAATTGTAAGCTCTATTACAACGATTATAATGAATACGTTGATGCTAAAAGAGATGCCATATATGCATTGGTAAAGGATCTTTTCAGCAAAGGGCTTTGCGACGGTATCGGTATGCAGTCACATCTTAGCACCAGCTTCCCATCAGTAAGTCTATACAAAACAGCATTGGAGAAATACTGTACCATTGGTTGTGATGTTCAGATCACCGAATTGGATATCACATTGGCAGATGGAGCTTCCTTTGATACGCAGGCCAAGATGTACAATGAATTGTTCGAATTATACAAGGCAAACAAAGATCATATCAGCTCTTTAACATTCTGGGGAATCAATGATGAGATTAGCTGGAGAAAAGAGGGTAAACCATTGATATTCTCTAATTATGAACCTAAGCCAGCTTACAATAAAATTACAGAAAACATGGAACTCCCTACTGATGTTAACGAGACGGTAACGCTGACAGCTCCTTACATTACAGCAGATCACCAACAAGTGACCATTCATTGCCAAGGCAATTTCACATATAGCGCATATAGCCTCAACGGTAAAGTTTTGACTTCTGGAAATGGCACGGACGAAAAAAGCATACGATTGACAGAAGAGATTCAACTAATCACTATTACCTCTGCAACAGGAGAGACCAAAAGCTTTAAGATAGTTAATAAATAAAGGCTTTAGCCCTTTTAAAGAATAGAATCTGAAATATTGATATTTTACAAGAGTATTCTGCGGTTATTCAATAAAAATACCAAAGGATACTCTTTTTTAATGCACATAAATATACAATCATTAATATTTTGGCATGATTTTTGTACTATCAATATTGCATGCAAACACTAACTATATAGTTACATTATCAAAACATTATAAATCAAATGAAAAACACTATAAATGTTATTGATAAGATAAATTTATTGTTTATTAAAATTTAAAAATGTAAGAAAAATGAAAAAGAAAGTTTTAATGGCGGCTCTCTTAGTCGCTGGTATGGGTATGTCATCCTCCAACGTTTTGGCACAAACAGTTATCACAGAAGGAACAAGTGATGGTATAGCATATATGCATAGAATTAATATGCAACATTTTCGGAAAAACGATGGTACTTTTCTAAAAAGAGATTTCATAACATGTAATGATCCTACTCTTACCAATTATCGAACCCAGTTTTCTGTTAGTTCAAATGGTAAAGTAACAGCTTCTGGATTATACTTATATAGCTCCTATGGATCTGGTGTACCTAACCAACCAATGCTTTATATAGAAAAAAAGACAGGCAATCAAGAAGGATTTGACCTTAAATCAAGTGGCTATCAAGGTTTTAAAGCATTTGATATATATGCATCTTTAATGACCGTCAATGCAGAACTGAAAGTAGAAGGCAAAATCTCATGTAAGAATGAACTAAACGTGACAAAAATAAATACTGAAGAAATTCAAACGGAGAACATTCGAACAAGTGATATCACAGTAGATATGAACAATGCTGCAGATTATGTGTTTGATCCTACTTACAATTTGCAGGATCTTTCTGAAGTGGAGAGCTACGTAAAGGAGAACAAGCACCTCCCTGGCATCCCTTCCGCTGCTGAGATGGCTGAGAATGGTATGAGTGTGGCTCAGATGAGTAATCTCTTATTGGAGAAAATCGAGGAATTGACACTTCACATGATCGAGTTACAAAAAGAAAACAATGCATTAAAGTCAAGAATTGAGTCACTAGAAAAATAAGAGCAAGATGAAAAAAATTATACAATTCATAATCCTCTTGCTTTCTATATCAGTCTCTGTTCAGGCGGCCAATTACGATTACCTAATCGTAACCACCACCAAATATACAGTGGCTGCCAACCGTCTCAAAGACTGGGAAGCTTCAAGAGGTTACAAGCCATACGTGATGTATATGGATAATTATAGCGGATGGGTAAATCAGTGGGTGAACCAAAGAACCGGATCAACCACTTTACTTAGTATGGGTGACCATGGTCTTACTCAAACTACCACTAAAATCAGACAGTTTTATACTCAGAATGGCATGCCTAAATTCTTGGTAGTGATTGGATGTGATACGGATATATGTCCGGATGCTATTCACGCGAAAGACGTTTATAATAACTCATCCTGGGGATTCCACATCTATATTATGTCTGATAATGAATTTGGAAGACAGACAAAATGGACTGGTTCCAATTATAAAAGTATTCCAAGAGGTAGAATCTCAGCTCGTACAGCACAAGAGGCAGAAGATATTATTGACAAAATCATTCGATATGAATGGATGCCTCCAACTAATCCGAATTATTATTCCAACGCATTACACATGAGTCTTTTCCAGGATGTCACAGATGGTAACCCAACATCCGATGGTAAAGCTTCTACTGCATGGTTTGATGCAACAGTTAAGATAAACAATATTGCAAAAAGTCATGGAATAAATGTTGATAGTATATATTATGCTGATTATAAAGATGAGGGGAAACAAGGTGTTATCACTCCTGAAAAATATTATAATGGGTCTTTACTACCTTCCAATCTAAGAGTAAAAGGACCTATTTGGGAGAAAGGACCAGAATCCATTGTCAACAAAATAAATAGTGGTGTTATGTATGCCATGTATAACGGAGGCCACGGACAAGTGTATGGATATTCCCCAACAGGAAAAAATCACTATCAAAGATTCATTAACATTGACCCTAATCCTAATGCAAAAACTGTTGCTAGTCTCACCAATGTAAATGCGCCAACATTCTTTTTCAATTTCATTTGTTGGACTGGTACTTTTGTCGGTGGAGGAGGAACTCAAGGAAGTGTGAATTTCCCTAGAAATTGTGCATCGGGTGACTATACACAATATTTAAACGATGGATGTATGTGTGAGAATCTGTTACGCTCTCCTGGTGGCGCAGTTGGTTCGTATGGATTTGCTCAAGTTGGAATTTCTTCCTTTAATGAAGTTTATGCTAAAAATGCTATGACTGACTTGTTAACATCGGAAAAATCCGTTGGAGAATGTCTCTTCAATATAAGTGGAATAGATAAATGGCATCAAATTGTCAGCATGTACTTCGGTGACCCAAGTAGCCACATGTTTACACAAGTACCAAGATGCATCTATCCGATTATCTCACAGAGCGGTACAAGCGTATATGTGAGCACAGGAGGTGTGACAAATTGCACGATTATACTTAACAGCCTAAAGAATCCTTCCGACACCACCAAAATAAAGGTGGCGACTGGTTCCAATGCAAATTTCACGGGTGTTAACTACCCTTACACCATCACGATCAAGAAGCATAACTACATCACCTACACAGGTCCGGATAATCTATTTATCCAGAATATGACTTTCAATCGAGCAAGAGACGTATATGGTAGCACCGATATTGTAGCGGGTAAAAATGTCAGCTCTGATTATGCACAAGGCAATGTGACCGTCAGCGGTAGCGGTACTAAGGTTCGTTTCATAGCGAAACACCAAGTATCACTCAAGTCGGGCTTCTCTGTCAAGAACAATGGTAAATTCACAGCTTCTGTGGAACATTACACTTGTCCTACTGGCGGTGTTAGAAGAGCAATCATCAACAACGATGTATTGGCTGAGGAGGATATAATAGATGAAAACGAAGAAAGCGAAGAAAATCGTTTTGCTATCTATCCAAATCCATCCGACGGTATATTCACCATCTCAATGGAAGAGAGCGACTCTCCTTATACTATAGAGATTACAGATATGACGGGTAGAACCGTTTATACTCGTAATGGAGATGAACAAGAAGTAGAGATAGACCTTTCAGGAAAAGCAAAAGGTGTTTATACGGTGAAAGTTCTTACAAATAAGAATGTTCATTGTACTCAGATTATGATCAAGTAAGCTTGAGTCCTAAAAGGTGTATCAAGCACTTGAACTACACCTAATAACGAAGCCGTTTTAGAAGTTGATATTGGACAATCATCCAACCCTTCTAAAACGGCTTTCAATTTATTATCTTAGTTCCTTAGAAATTCAATGACAAGCCTAAGCCATTGCTGTTCACATTCAGACCTAACTGAGCTCCACTGCGATTGGCGCAATTTTCATTGTATGTATTAATGGATCTTCTCTTTCTGCTATAACCGGTAGCCAAAAGAGGGATACTCGCAATTCTGAGTGAACTACCTACAGTTGTTGCAGCAAAACCATAAATAAAAAGACCGCACTGTAAACCATAATCATAATCATGATAATAGCAATTATCATATGAATCCCAATAGTAATACCCTCCATAATAATTACTTGCAGCTATTAAGGAGGCAATACCTGTTAACCTCAAAGCTGAACCTACAATGAAAAACGTCCATCCCTTTTTCACTCCTTTACATCCTCTATTCCATTGGTCATAGGCTATTGTACAGTTATCTTTCAGATAATTTCCCCATTCCTTATCAGAAAGATGCTTCCCATTCAATCCTCTGTCTCTTGTAACAGGACTCAATGACAAGTAGTTTGGTGTAGCCAAATCTTCTGCATTCCCAATATTTTCTGCATTCTGTGCTTCAGGCACCTTAACTTGTTCCTGCGTTGAAGCACTTGGAGTGAAGACCTGCACATCACCATTCTCATAAACCACCGTATAGATCTTACTCGTTTTAAGAACAAACGTAGGTCCATTAAGATTATTCAGCTTCTTGTATTTCACCTCCTCGTCAGAAACTTCAATGATCTTCGCATCAATACTTTCTTTGTCAGTTGTAACAATTAAATCCTTTGCCTGTAACATATTACATAGTGCTACAAACAACATAAACAAAAAACTCTTCTTCATAATTATAAACCATTTAAAAATTAGTTGTTATTAAATCTTACCAAATAACAATCCTATCTTCTGGTTTCATATACATTGAATCTTTCTCTGTAATAGCAAAGGCACTATAGAAGAAATCCAACATAGGTACCTGTACATTTACACGATAACGTCCATTGGCATGTGGGTCTGTGATGATTTGCTGACGAAGGTATTCATCACGATAATTACCAGCCCAGATACGTGAATAAGCCAATAAGAAACGTTGGTCATACGTCTGTCCGTCAATTAACTTCTCCTTCTCACCAGCTTTCAGCGTATTTAAAAAGGCTTGGTGTGCAATATTCAATCCTCCTAGATCTGCGATGTTCTCTCCCAAAGTAAGTTCACCGTTGCATTTAAGAGAATCTATGACGATTACCTGTGAGAAACGTTCTTTCAAACGCTCAGCGGATTTTTTAAACAATTCTGCATCAGAAGCTGTCCACCAATCATGAAGATTGCCCTCCTTGTCAAATTGTCGGCCACTATCATCAAATCCGTGTGTCATCTCATGACCAATTACAACACCTATCGCACCATAGTTGACCGCATCATCACCATCAGCATAAAAGAACGGCGGTTGAAGAATACCTGCAGGAAATACAATTTCATTATTCAACGGATTATAATATGCATTCACTGTCTGAGGAGTCATATACCACTTACTTTTATCCACTGGTTTGCCAACCTCCTTCATCTCTTTCATACTATGGAAATAGTTGAGTGCAATGAAGTTTTCGACCAAACTGAGTGACTTATCCACATTGGCATCAGTATAATCTTCCCATACATCAGGATAACCTACTTTAACATCAATAGCCGAAAGCTTATCTTTTGCCTGTAGTTTCGTGCTATCCGACATCCATGTTAGGTGATCAATTCGTTGACCGAAAGCAATACGAAGTTCCTCAATTAGTTTCTTCATTCTTGCTTTAGCATTCATCGAAAAATATTTCTCAACAAACAGCTGTCCTAAAGGTTGCCCTAATTGTCCCTCCACCATATCCAACGAGCGTTTCCATAGAGGCTTCAGTTCTGTTATGCCATTCAATTGTCTGCTATAAAAATCAAACTTCGTCAACATATAGTCCGATGAGAGATAAGCTGCCAAATAATTCACCGTATTGAAAACCATATAATCTGATAAGATCGCTGGATCTGTTCTCTTGATCAAGGAGAAGATTCCATAGAAGAAACGAGGTTGACCAATATTTATTTCATTAGGGACTACTGGAAATTCACCAAAATATGCATCCCAGTTAAAATCTGGAAAGTTTTTCTTGACTTCCTCATACGACATTTTATTGTATGTTTTCTGCGGATCCCTGTTTTCCACCTTCGTGTTCATTAGACCAGCTATCTCTTTTTCGAAATTGTAAACTGCCTCAGCCCTTTGTTCACAATTTGATTCATTCAGCAACTGGAAGTATTTGGCAATCATCTTCTTATAACCATTGATAATCTCCTTCCCCTTTTCTGTCGTGTCAAAATAGTAATCTCGATTCGGTAATCCTATTCCTTCCTGCCACAATTCCCCAATGTTCATGGAACTATTCTTAGCATCCGGCGTACACCCCATTGCAAAAAACGGATTTCCAACCCGTAAATGTAGATAAGCCAAATTGCGAACAAATATTGAATCTTGTAAATCATACTTCTGCCCTCTAATCATCTCTATGATATTCTGAATCGTGGAAACACCTTCCCTATCACGACGAGCAGTATCCATGGCAAGAGCATAATAATCACCTATCTTTTGGACATTTGAGCCATGAACAGATTTGATGTTTTGTGCAGCCTCAACAATCTCTCTCAGGCGTTCCTTGTTTTCATCCGCCAATACATCGAATGTATTGTAACGACTCTTCTCTCCTGGTATAGGATGCGTATTCATCCACCCACCATTCGTATATTGATAAAAATCGTCCCCTACAGATACTGTCGTATCAAAATCTGTTTCTAAATAATGTGCATTCCCATCTTTCATTTCTTTCTTGTTACACGATGTAAGTAATAGAGATGTCACACACCCCATTACCATAAAACCTTTTAACTTCATATATTTATCCTATTTATTTTATTTCTACATTTTTATATGTCTGAACAGTCCCTGCCATCTCACCCCAAAAGAAATCCTTGTTTACTGAACTTGATTTGATAGATGCTTCCGTCTTCTTATAACATTTAAAGGAAGTCACGTATGTCTCCGTCTTGCCTGGAATGATCAAATTAAATCGGTTTATCGGTTTATCCGCATCGTAATCATGACGATAAATCAACTGATCATTAACGTAAAAGTAATATTCGTTTCCTGTCCTTTCGATTGAAAGTTTCGTTTCATTATTCACATCACAGACACCATACCGGATACTGACCTCAGCAAAATTAGGCTGACATTTAGTATTAGCCGGATAGGCTCGATATTCGTTATATGTATAATTTTTAGAGATTAAAAAACTATTATACGCTTTCTGATTATGTGCATCTGTATATTCCACCCCAACTCCAATACAGGCATTTACGTTAGACATGTGAGTGTATAGGGTGGCTTCAAAATAACAATCTCCTGTTACTTGTTCTTCCTTGCCAATTGGTAAAATAGTATTCGATTCACTATTTAAATAAACAGTATATAAACCATCCGAGATGGTGAAGCTATTTCCGTCCTCATCTGTTTTAGCTTTCGGATTATTCAGATCCAGTTCATAATACAACGAACCTTTCTCTCCTGAGAAAGAATCGCCATAGTTAGCCCATTCTGGCTGAGGCATGGAAGGATTAAATAGTTCGTCTAAATAATATTGTCGGCGTTCCCCACAGAAGTTCACTTGCCAGCTTCGTTCCAAGTAAGTATCACCGCCGCACATCAGCGACTTCCATTCACCATTCGCTAAGATTCCATTGTCATGATCTCTGTTGAGCAATCCGTGAGCCAACTCATGAAACACAACATTCTGACGTAGGTCTTCGCAATTTTCATATTTAGTCACCTCCTGCCAGTATGTTCTATCGATCTGAACCAATAGCGGCTCGCTATACGTACACAATCCGATGGTTGGTGCTTGCAGGTCAGCAAATTTCATCAACAATCCATTCTCTTCGACGTTGAAATTAAAACCTCGTTTAGCACCCTCCTGTAAGAACATCTGAAGGTACGGATCCAATTCGGCCTCAACCTGATAAGTGTCTTCTTTCTTACATGAAAAACAGAGCATGATAAGCATGCATCCTTTAACTATCAAATTGAGGTTTCTCATACGTATGAATTTTAATGTTTATGATAATTTCTTTGTGACTCCTCGTATTTAGGTTCACAAGAAAGATTGATACCTAATTTTTTGAATGTTTGTTCGTCAATAGAAGAAACAAGCACTGTCGTATGAGCGGTTGAGCCTTTCAACTTAGGTAGTTGTTGCATAGCACGTTCAGCCAATTCATTATGTGCAGCCGAAGAGGAAAGTGCAATAAGAATCTCATCTGTATGCAATCTAGGGTTGCTACTGCCCAAGTATTCTGTTTTTAATGTCTGGATAGGTTCAATAGCCAGACGAGAGACAAGGTTGAATGATTGATCTATATTACCCAATGCCTTTAACGCATTAAGAAGTGCTGCTGCAAGAGGGCCCAGTAGGTCACTGGTCTTACCCGTCACAATAGTGCCATCGGGCAATTCAATCGCTGCAGCCGGACGACCACCCGTGAGGGCCTCTTTTTCACGAGCCGCAGATACCACTCTATAATCAGATACCTTTATATGTGCCTGCTGCATCAAAGATTCAAGTTTATCCTTGTTGTCGCTACTTTCACCATATCTCTTCTTGTCACACAAGCATTTGAAATAACGACGTATAATCTCTTGTTTAGAGGCTTCTTTACAAATCTCATCATCGATGATACAGTTACCCGCCATGTTGACACCCATATCCGTAGGACTCTTATACGGACTCTCACCATAAATCAATTCAAACGTAGCACTTAAAACAGAAAAAGCTTCTACATCACGATTATAATTGACAGTTGTTTCACCATACGCCTCTAAATGGAAGGAATCAATAATATTGACATCATTCAGATCGGCTGTAGCAGCCTCATACGCTAAGTTGATAGGATGTTTCAATGGAATGTTCCAAATTGGGAATGTCTCGAACTTAGCGTATCCAGCATCGATTCCCCGTTTATGTTCATGATATAGCTGAGAGAGACAAACTGCTAACTTACCACTTCCAGGACCAGGAGCAGTCACCACAACCAACGGACGTTTCGTCTCAATATACTCATTCTTCCCGTATCCATTATCAGAAACAATCAGTTCAATATTATTAGGATACCCTTCAATACGATAATGGTGATAAACCGCCACATGAATCTCTTTCAATCTATTTTCGAAAAGGACTGCAGACGGCTGTTTATTATACATAGTCAGACATACACTGCCCACATATAATCCCACACTATTAAAGGCATCGATAAGCCTTAATACATCCTCATCGTATGGGATACCATAATCGGCACGTATTTTGTTCGATTCAATATCCTCAGCATTTATGGCAATAACGATTTCTATCTTATCTTTTAGTTTCAATAGCATCTGAAGTTTTGAATCAGGCTGAAATCCAGGAAGAACGCGCGATGCATGATAATCATCAAAGAGTTTGCCACCTATTTCGAGATAAAGTTTGTTCCCGAATTTTTTTATTCTTTCTGCAATATGAGACGATTGCATACTCAAATATTTGTCATTATCGAAACCAATTTTTGAATTCATAGAAATCATAAATTTATTACTGCAAATTTAACAAAAGCAATTGTTAGAACACACCTAATTATATCTAAATTTTTGTTAACTTTGCGCCGATATTGTTTTTTGTGTTAAAAAACATGGTTAGGCTTTAAAATTTAAAACATATAATAATGTTCAAAATCGGTCTCGATATTGGTTCCACAACTGCAAAGATTGTGGTACTTAACGAAACAGGGCAAGTTGTTTATTCTTCATACAAAAGGCATTTAGCAAACGTTAAAAATGCTATCTCTGCCTTTTTAGAGGAACTAAAATCCACATTGACAACAGAAAAGTTCACATTGTCCATCACAGGATCTGTAGGGTTAGGGGTTTCCGAGAGATATAATATTCCTTTTGTACAAGAGGTAATTGCTGCAACAGAATTTACAAAGAAAGTTCATCCAGAAATTTCAACCATCATCGACATCGGTGGTGAAGATGCTAAGATTGTATATTTAAAGAACGGACAAGTATCCGATCTCCGTATGAATGGTAACTGTGCCGGTGGTACAGGTGCATTCATTGATCAGATGGCTCTATGCTTAGGTGTAGAGGTGACCGACATGGATGGTTTAGCCAAGAATGCTCAGCATGTCTATCCGATAGCTTCACGTTGTGGCGTTTTCTCTAAAACGGATATACAAAATTTGGTGGCTCGAAATGCTTCTAAGGAAGATATTGCCGCCTCTATATTCCGTGCTGTAGCTGTACAGACTGCCAGTGCCTTATCTCATGGATGCGAAGTGCGTCCTAAGGTATTATTCTGTGGCGGACCTCTTACGTTTATTGGCTCTCTTCGCAAAGCCATTGCCGATTATTTTAAGCTTGACCTAGAAAAGGATTGTGTGATTCTTGAGAATGCTAATATTATTCCTGCATGGGGTACTGCATTGTTCAAGAACGACATGGAACCGATTGATATCAATCAGTTGAATGAAATCCTTCAAAAAGAGCCTCAACAAAAAGAAGAAACAAATCCTAACAAGAACAAAACAAACGTTACACTTCCTCCGATTTTTCATGATGAGGAAGAATATATGGCCTGGAAGTCTGAGAAAGAAAAAAGCCACATACAAGTTGTTAATTTAAATGAATGTAAAGGAAAAACATTCTTAGGTATTGACTCCGGATCAACCACTACTAAGATTGTGCTAATCAATGAAACCGGGGACATCCTATATAAATATTATACACACAACGGAGGTAATCCAATCGGTGCTGTTCGTCGCGGACTAGAAAAACTAAAAGCCCGTTGCGAGGAGGAGAAACTGGACTTAGAGATCACTGCAGGTTGTTCAACAGGATATGGAGAAGATCTGATAAAAGCTGCCTATTCTCTTGACTATGGCATGATTGAAACAATGGCTCATTATGTAGCTGCCAAGAATATGTGTCCCGATGTTTCATTTATCCTAGATATTGGTGGACAGGATATGAAAGCCATGTTCGTGGAGAATGGCGCATTGACACGCATGGAATTGAATGAGGCCTGTTCATCTGGTTGTGGTTCTTTCATCGAAACATTTGCACAAACATTAGGATGTGATATCACAGATTTTGTCTTTCAAGCATGTCAAAGTCAAAACCCATGTGACTTAGGTACTCGTTGTACCGTATTCATGAACTCAAAAGTCAAACAGGTACTACGCGAAGGAGCAGAAGTAAGCGATATTGCTGCTGGATTAGCCTACTCAGTAGTCAAGAACTGTTTGTTTAAAGTGCTGAAAATAAAGAACTATGAAGAGTTAGGTCCAAACATTGTTTTGCAAGGTGGAACCATGAAGAATGATTCTGTCGTGAAAGCATTTGAGAATCTTACAGGCAGAACAGTCTATTGTAACAATGTACCTGAGCTGATGGGTGCTTATGGTTGTGCTCTTTATGCTAAAAAGATGCACGATGCTAAGAAAAAAGCGACTCCATTGGATAGATATCTTCACGCAGCAGAGTTTGAATCTAAGGTATTGTCTTGCAAAGGATGTGATAACAATTGTCAGATCACTAAATATTTGTTCAAGAATGGTGGCATCTATTATTCAGGCAACAAATGTGAAAAGATCTTCAACAATGGTAAATCGGATGTGAAACCAGGCATTGATATGAGTGCCCGTAAATACCATGAGTTGTTTGACCGTGCTGAAGAACCTTCTAAACTGTTGGCTCCATTATTCAAACTGGGTATTCCAAGAGCTTTGAACATGTATGAAGAGTTCCCTTTCTGGCATACGTTCTTTACTGAATGTAATATTCAAGTGGTATTGTCTTCAACCTCTACATATCGGAATTATGAGAAGGGTGTTCATTCTGTGATGTCAGATAACATCTGTTTCCCTGCAAAACTAGTTCACAGTCATATATATGAACTACAAGACAAGGGAGTAGATCGAATTTTCTTCCCTCATGTTGTGTATGAATGTGTTGAGGATAACGCAGCACACAATAGCTTCAACTGCCCGATAATCATTGGATATCCGGATGTGGTGAACAGTGCCATAGAATCAGAGATTCCGATTGACTCTCCTATTATTTCATTCAAAGACGAGAAACTATTGCTTAAGCAGTTGATCCGTTACATGAAAGAATTAGGTGTTTCAGAAAAGATCGTGAAAAAGGCTCATAGCAAAGCTGTTAAAGCATATAGCGAATTTGGCTTGAACCTTCGCAAGATTAATGAAGAAGCATACGAGGAAGCGAAAAAACAGAACCATTTGGTGATTGTCCTTGCCGGACGTCCTTATCATACAGACCCTCTTATCCAACATAAGATATCTGAGATGATTTCTCAGATGGGTGTGGATGTGATCACAGAAGAGGTTTCTCGTAAAAACACATGTGACGAGAAAGAGGCATTCATCATCAAACAATGGTCTTTTGTTAACCGAATCTTGAACTCTGCTCAATGGACGGCACGTCAAGGCAAGAATGTTCATTATGTTGAAACTACCTCCTTTGGTTGTGGTCCAGATGCCTTCTTTACAGATGAAGTTCGTAGCTTGCTTAACCGTTATGGCAAGTCACTTACCCTCTTAAAGATTGATGATATAAACAATGTCGGTTCAATGAAACTGCGTGTTCGATCTCTTATCGAGAGCTTGAAGTTCGACGCAAAAGAAACCACCGAAGTAAAACCTTTCATCAAACCGAGACGTTTTGAAGTAGGTGATAACGAAAGAAGAAAAATCTTAGCTCCATTCTTTACTGAATATCTTTCCCCTCTATTCCCTGCCGCTTTCAAATGGGCAGGATACGACATGGAATCACTTCCATTGAGTAATGCTGAATCGAACGACGTGGGATTGAAATATTCCAACAACGAGGTTTGTTACCCTGCAACCTTGATTGTGGGTGACTTGATTAAAGCTTTGCAATCTGGTAAATATGATTTGGATAAGGTGGCCGTAGCCGTTACGCAATTAGGTCAATGTCGTGCAGCCAACTATCCTCCATTGATTCGAAAAGCCATTGTAGATGCTGGATTCTCTCAAGTGCCAGTGATCGGTATTGGTGGAACAGATAATGTTGAAGACCAGCCAGGATTTAAATTGAATTTAATTAAAGCAGCGCCACTTGTTATCTACTCAACTCTATATGGAGATTGGCTTTCAGTTTTTTATCATGCCATTGCTGTACGAGAAAGGAATAAAGGAGAATCCCGTAAACTACGTGATTTATACCTAGAAAAAGCTAAACCATTGGTTGAGAAAGGTGATACCAAAGGCTTGTTGAAATTAACCGGTGAAGCTGCTAGAGCTTTCAATGCAGTACCTATCTACGAGGACAGAGTTTATCCAAAGGCAGGTATCACTGGTGAGATATTCCTGAAATTTAATCCATACGCCCATCGGTATGTGCCAGATTGGTTGATGGAACATGGCGTTGAGGTAGTCCCTTCTGCCGTACATAATTTCTTCTTCCGTGCATTTGTCAACTATAAGTTCAACAAAGAGAACTTTGTAAAACGATTTAAGGTACCGCCATTGGTTATCGATATGGCTTATAACTTAATTCGTAAAGTGATGAAGAAGATTGAAGCTGAAGCTTCTCAATTCAGGTACTATAAACCAGAACAGGACATCAAGACCATCAGTGAATATGCAAAGGATGTCATCAGTCTATCCGCTCAATTTGGCGAAGGCTGGTTACTACCTGCTGAGGTGATTGCCTTTATAAAAGATGGATGTGACAATGTAGTTAGTATGCAACCATTTGGTTGTATCGCTAATCATATTGTAGCCCGTGGTATTGAGAAAAAACTAAAATCACAATATCCACAACTGAATATGCTTTCACTTGATTTCGACGGAGGTGTCAGTGAAGCAAATATCGCCAACCGTCTATTATTGTTTACCAGCAATATGAAATAAGGAATAACTTAATAGATTCAATAGGAGAAAGGAAGAGGTTTGTTCTCTTCCTTTTTTACTAATAACGAAACATCAAGAATCACAAACTAAGGTCTGAATATATGAACTTACGATCAGATGGTATCTGTTTACCTGCCTTCAGCATCTCGGGACAAATCAATCAGCTACTCGCTGATCATAACCGTCTCATTATCACTGCAGCACCAGGAGCTGGTAAATCTACATTACTGCCATTAACTATTCTTGATGCCTTTCCTGAACAAGGGAAGATTTTGATGCTAGAGCCTCGACGACTGGCTACAAAACATATAGCTGAGCGGATGGCCTATCTTATCAATGAGACTGTCGGAGAGACCGTCGGATACCGTGTACGCTTTGAGAAAAAAATCTCCGATAAAACACGCATAGAAGTGCTAACAGAAGGGATTCTTACACGGATGATTACCAATAATCCAACCCTGGAAGGCGTCTCTACCATCCTATTTGATGAATTTCATGAACGGAGTCTCACTTCAGATGTGGCACTAGCACTCTCCCGAGAAATACAACAGATTATACGTCCCGACCTACGGATTGTCATCATGTCTGCCACCATAGATGCATCCGCTTTAGCATCTGCATTACAAGCTCCTATAGTTGAATGTGAAGGTAAAATGTTCCCCGTCCATATCCTACACTCAGAAGAAGATGCAACAGCTGCAAATGTTGTAGATCTTATGAGTCATTACATTCGAAAAGCACATGCTGAACTGGAGGGAGACATCCTTGCTTTTCTACCAGGACAAGCAGAAATCCTTCGCTGTCAAGAACTCCTATCCAATGCATTAGGAGATACTCAGGTCTATCCGCTATACGGATTGCTCTCGCCTCAAGAACAACAGCGTGCCATCGCACCATCGGCGGGACATACCAGAAAAGTGGTCTTAGCCACTCCAATTGCCGAGACCTCCCTCACCATCGAAGGCGTAAGAATCGTTATCGACTCAGGATTATACCGTACTCTCGTATTCGACCAAAGAAATGGACTGAGTCATTTGGAAACACAACGCATCAGCCTTGATATGGCTACACAGCGTAGCGGACGAGCCGGCCGATTATCATCGGGTACCTGCTATCGATTATGGACACTCGCAACTGAACATCGTATGAAAGAGGGACGAGATCCCGAAATTATAAATACAGACCTTGCATCCACCCTATTAAATATAAGCGTTTGGGGAGAATCTGATGTGTACCATCTCCCATGGATCACTCCCCCACCAAGTTCTAACGTAGAACAAGGATATCAACTCCTAACGCTCTTAAAAGCAATTGACGATAACAAAAAAGCAACAAAACTAGGGACAACCATGGCCGAGTTGCCTTGTCATCCCCGTATCTCAAAAATGTTATTGTCAGGGGAATCCAACCATCACAAAGCTATCGCCGCTGATATCGCTGCCATCATCGAAGAGAAAGACCCCTTTGAACGAGATAATGATGCCGATATAAATTCCCGAATCGTATCTCTCCGGAAGGCTAGATCACGAAACGAAGAAGGACGATGGAATCGCATCATACGCATAGCAAAAGAATACAGGTCATTAGATCATATTAAAGAAGAAAACGATATACCATCCCCTCATACGGTGGGCGCACTGATCGCATCAGCATATCCAGAAAGAATAGCCGTCTCCATAGATGACTGCGGACGATACAAAATGGCCAATGGGAACACAGCTTTCTTACCACAAGATGACACGCTGACCTCATGCAAATGGTTGTCTATTGCTGCAATAAACGCATCAAGCGGAAGAATATTCTTAGCCTCTCCGCTGGACATTAACGACATACAGCATCTGATTACCACCAGAGATAATATCTCATGGGACAGCAAACGCGGCTGTGTCATAGCACAGCAGGAAAAAAGAATCGGGACACTCATCCTTCAAGCAAAGGAACTGACCAATGTGGATCAACAAGCAATCGTAGAGGTCATTAGTACCGCCGCAATCAAAGAAGGACTCAGTATGTTTCATTTCACAGAGGAAGTCGCTAATCTTCAACGACGAATCGCAATGGTAGCCACCTGGCATCCAGAACTTAACATCCCCAGCCTCAACACAGAGTCACTACTCAGTCGCACCAAAGAATGGTTACCTTTCTTTATTCAAAGCAACGGGACAGTTATGACCACTGTTAACGAACTAAAAAGAATTAATCTGCAAAGCGTTATAGAATCATTGCTTACCTACGAACAACAACAAGAGATCAACCGCTTGGCTCCCACCCATATCGTTGTACCAACCGGTAGCAGAATAAAAGTAGATTATCGGCAAGGATCTGATATCCCTGTCCTGTGCGTTCGATTACAAGAATGTTTCGGACTGACCAACACCCCTTGCGTAAATGATGGACAACAACCTGTATTGATGGAACTACTCTCACCCGGTTTTAAACCTGTACAACTGACACAAGACCTAAAAAGCTTTTGGAATAACACCTATTTCGAAGTTAGAAAAGAACTCAAAAGACGTTATCCTAAACACTACTGGCCAGATAATCCATTAGAAGCAGAAGCTGTAAGAGGCGTCAATAAGAAAACTAAATAATAAAGTGATTACCAGAATGTATTGCCTCGTACGAACATCGTTACGAAAGGTTGAATGCTTTTCAAACCTCATGAGGTCATATCCATTCCATATTTTACCTGTCGGTTGAATTAATTGTAAAACACAAAGGAAAAAAGTAAGATATATTTTTTAACTTTGCATCTCAAATACATCATCCAATGATGAAGATGTTCCTTAGTAAACAAAACTTATAAATATGAAACTTTTCGATGTATATCCTCTCTTCGACGTAAACATTGTCAAGGGAAAAGGCTGTAGAGTATGGGATGACAAAGGTCAGGAATATCTGGACCTATATGGTGGACATGCGGTTATTAGCATAGGACATTGCCATCCACACTACATAGAAATGATGACAGATCAGTTGAACAAACTTGGATTCTACTCTAATTCAGTCATAAACAAATTGCAAGTCCAATTAGCTGAACGATTAGGTAAGATCTCAGGTTATGAGGAGTATCAATTCTTCTTGATAAACTCTGGAGCTGAAGCAAATGAAAATGCGCTGAAACTAGCTTCATTTTACAATGGACGTACACGAGTTCTGTCTTCAGAAAAAGCCTTCCACGGACGTACATCATTGGCTGTTGAAGTAACAAATAATCCTAAGATTATTGCACCTATCAATGATAACGGTCATGTTACCTATTTACCTCTTAATGATCTTGAGGCATGGGAAAAGGAGATCGCCAAAGGAGATGTGTGCGCAGTAATCATAGAATGTATCCAAGGAGTTGGAGGCATTCGCATGGCAACGAAAGAATTCATGCAAGGATTACGAAAAGCCTGTGATAAATATAATACAGTATTAATCTGTGACGAGATCCAATGCGGATATGGTCGTTCCGGAAAATTCTTTGCTCATCAATACCTGGATATAAAACCAGATTTAATCTCAGTAGCAAAAGGAATCGGTAATGGATTCCCAATGGCCGGTTTATTGATCTCCCCTAAGTTCACACCGACATATGGTCAATTAGGTACTACTTTCGGTGGCAACCATCTGGCATGTACTGCCGCTTTGGCTGTCATTGACGTGATGGAAAAAGAGAATCTCGTAAAAAATGCTGGAGAGATCGGTAACTACTTGATGCAACAACTGAAAGAAGCAAATCTTCCTCACGTTGTAGATGTACGTGGACAAGGATTAATGATTGGTATTGAATTAGATTGTCCTTATAAAGAGATTCGAAACAAATTAGTGTTCGAGCAACATATCTTTACAGGATGCAGCGGAACCAATGTTCTCCGCTTATTGCCACCATTATGTCTGACAAAGGCAGAAGCAGATGAATTCATTGCCAAGTTCAAAAAAGTTTTAGCATAAAATAAGTATAGTATGGATAAAAAAATTCAAGCCGTAGTACAAGACATTCGAACTGAAAAGATACTACGTATAGGATACGTAAACGAGACGGCTCTTGCAAAGATGGAAGAGACAAAAGAAGTATATCTACTCGGCGACAATGATACATTAGAAGCTATCACAGGAGGTGAATATTTCAAACCGATAGGTGTTGATTCTATACTGTACAATACTGATAAAAGTGCCGTTATCATCAAGGCTTTACCAGAAGGTTCCACCACTGGAGCAGATACATTCCGTGGGGATAAGAACCTTAAGGATTTAGCTTTCCTATCCTATCTTCAAGATTTCATTGAGAAACGTAAACGCGAAATGCCAGAAGGATCTTATACGACAAAACTTTTCACAAAAGGATTAAACAAGATTTCCCAAAAAGTTGGAGAAGAAGCCGTTGAAACAATCATTGAAGCAACCAACGGAACAGGAGAACAGTTCTTATATGAATCCTCCGACTTGATTTATCATCTCATTGTCCTTCTTACCGAAAAGGGATATCGAATTGAAGATTTAGCTCGTGAACTAAAAGCCAGACATAAAGAATAGTTTGTACGGACGTGGCGTGCCGCGTCCATTGTGACGTTACCATTGTGACGTGATCAACCAACAAACAGCAAATTACTGAAAGAAATCGAGGGGTCTCTTCTAACAGAGACCCCTTTCAGGTAAGCAATAAAAGTTATTGCTCCAGCTGTCATGATCAATATCATAACACCTATTAATAAACATAGTTAAGTATAGAAAAGGCTTTACACATAGCATATATTTGTTACATATTTAATACATAACATTGTCTAAAAACTATTCAATTTGTGACTTTGATTGTTTAGTTAATTAACATAACTAATTATTGCTTGCAAATATAGAATTTTTTTATTATTTTTAAAAATTTTGACGTTGTATTTTTTTATACAGTAAACCAAAGAAATTATTGATATGGCAGAGATGAAAAATTTGGCGAAACAAACCGCCATATATGGAATAAGCAGCATCCTTGGGAAGTTTCTCAACTGGTGTTTAGTGCCATTATACACATATATCTTAACTAGTTCAGCTGAATATGGAGTTGTGACAAATCTATATGCATGGACCGCATTGTTATTGGTATTGCTGACATACGGTATGGAAACCGGCTTTTTCCGATATGTGAACAAATCCGAAGAAGATCCCAAATCAGTCTATAGCTCTGTTCTATGGTGTGTAGGATGCACCTCACTCATTTTCATTTTAATGGGGGTTGCCTGTTCCCAAAGGATTGCAGACATATTAGGGTACTCAGCTCATTCTGAATATATATCAATGATGTGCATCATTGTCGGAATGGATGCCTTTGGATGTATTCCATTCGCCTATTTAAGGTACCAAAACAAAGCAGCTCGTTTTGCCATCATAAAACTAATCATGATATTGATTAACATATTCTTCAATATCTTCTTCCTGCTGATTTGTCCATGGCTGATGAAGACCGCTCCTTCATTAGTAGATTGGTTCTACCAGCCTGATTACGGTGTTGGATATGTATTTGTTTCCAATCTAATATCCACCATCTCTGTGACATTGATGTTGATACCACAGATTATGAAATCTTCATTCTCAATAAATATCTCCTTACTGAAACGTATTTTGAGATATTCTCTCCCCCTACTGATATTAGGTATCGCAGGAATTATGAATCAAACCATTGATAAAATCATCTTCCCTTATCTGATAGAAGACCGATTGGTGGCAGAGACACAACTAGGTATCTATGGTGCCTGTTTCAAAGTGGCAATGGTGATGATGGTGTTTACGCAAGCTTTTCGATATGCATACGAACCTTTTGTCTTCGCCCAAAATAAAGGAGGAGATAAGAAAAATGAGTATGCCGATGCCATGAAGTTCTTTATCATCTTTTCTCTTTTAATTGTGTTAGGTATGGTGTTCTACATAGACATCTTGAAATATCTGATCCATAACAGCTATTGGGAGGGACTAAAGGTGGTTCCTATCATTCTTTTCTCCTATCTGTTCCAAGGTATATTCTTTAACTTATCCTTGTGGTACAAACTAATAGATAAAACTTTTTACGGTGCAATCTTATCGCTCATAGGATTAGTCATCACATTGATTGTCAACATAATATTTGTGCCAAGATATGGTTATATGGCCTCTGCCATGGCATCCTTCTGCTGTTATTTCATCATCATGCTTATCTCTTATGCACTGGGACAGAAATATTATCCCATCCATTATGATCTGAAATCCATCTTTTTATACATATCTGTAGCTCTGTTACTAATGGGAATCAGCTATATTTCTCCTTTAAAAGAAGGCGTGCTGATGTATATACAAAATACACTGCTACTCCTCTCTTTCCTATTCCTAATCGTCAAGAGAGACTTGCCTATAAAAGCTATTCCAGTAATAGGGAAACTATTCCGATAAACAAAGATCATTTATCACCTTACAAGCAATGTAATTCCCAAAAGTTGCAGGCATATAAGAGATTGTTCCAACTGTAGATACCTTATTTTGCTCATTATCAATCAACAGGACAGCTTTCTCATCTGCCAATTCAGCACTGAATACACATGGGAAACCTTTCTTAATCCCTAATTTGGATAGTCTCTTCCTTACAGCTTTTGCCAGGGCACAATTATATGATTTTGATATATCCATCAATTTAATCTGTGTTATATCCTTTTTAGCACCTGCTCCCATGGATGAGATGATCGGTAGATGTCTTTGCAAAGCAGCCTGAATCAGGAACACTTTAGGACTCAAAGTGTCTATGGCATCTACAACATAGTCGTACTGCCCGGCATCTAATATCTCATAGGTCCGATCATCCTTTAAGAATTCAGTATAGATAGTGATCTCCAACGCTGGATTAATATCCAAAAGCCTACGCTTCAAGACCTCTGTTTTGGCACAACCAATAGTAGAGTGCAAGGCAACAAGCTGACGATTGATATTCGATTCATTTACCGTGTCAGCATCAACTATCGTGATACGACCAACTCCAGCTCGAACAATCATCTCTGCCGCATAGGCACCCACTCCGCCTACTCCAACGACTAACACATTCTTTCTCGCTAACTTTTGAATTGTATCGCTACCTAAAAGCAGCTCTGTCCTTTCCTTCCAACCCATAATTATATATTTTCCATTGCAAAGATAATTATAAAGCCGTTTTTCTACTGAAAAAATAAAAATGATTTATTAACTTTGTCACTTACAATCTTTAGTTTATGGAAGTAAAAATAATAAATAAGTCAAAACACGCTCTTCCCAATTATGCAACAGCACAATCGGCTGGAATGGACTTGCGTGCTAACCTAGATTCGCCAATAGTATTAAATCCATTGGAACGTGTATTAGTTCCTACTGGCATATATATAGCTTTGCCTGACGGATATGAAGCACAGATTCGTCCGAGAAGCGGACTAGCAGCCAAACACGGTATCACCGTTTTAAATACCCCAGGTACCATTGATGCCGATTATCGTGGAGAGATAAAAGTAATCTTGGTAAATCTATCGAAGGATCCATTTACAATAGAAGATGGCGAACGTATTTGCCAAATGATAGTTGCTCAATACAAACAAGTTTCATGGAAAGAAGTGGATGTCTTGGATGAAACAGAACGAGGAGAAGGAGGCTTCGGCCATACAGGTAAGAAATAACAAACGCATGACAAATCAGTTGTTCTATAGACTTATACTGGTAGGATTATTAATCACCCTGCCCTATGTTTCAACTAATGCCAAGAAAACTGAAAAGGAAAAGGCAGCTGTTGTGCAAGAGCCTGTTTTGTCATCTAAAGATCAATTTAAATTCAACTATTTCTATTTACAAGCGTTACGCAACAAAGAAGCCGGCGATTTAGCTTCTGCTTCAGATAACCTGTATCGTTGCCACTTGATTAACCCTAATAGCGCTATCATATTCTTTGAATTAGCTACCATCAGCTCTATGCAGCAGATGTACAATTCAGCTACAACCTATGCACAACGGGCTGTTGCCATGAATCGTTCCAACGTCCGATACAAACGTGCCTTAGCAGAATTGACAGCTCGTGTGGATAACTACGACAAGGCCATCGAGATGTACAATGAAATGATTGTAATCGACCCTGATCACAAAAAAGAATACTACCCTCAACTGGCTGCCCTTTATTCTGCGACCAAGCAATATGATAAAGCTTGCGAGGCCCTAGACAAATATGCTGAACTGACAGAGCTAAGCCCAGCTATTGTCGAAGAAAAATTCAAATTATACATACAGGCCAACAACAAGAAAAAAGCATTTGAACAAGTTGATAAGTTAATTGAACAATATCCTGATGTATATGGATACGTATCATATAAGGCTGAATTGTATCTGGCTTTGCAAGATACTATCTCCGCTCAAAAAACCTTTCAACAGGCATTGAAGAAAAACCCGGATGATCCTTCTTTGTATTATATTTATGCCCAATACCTGGAGAAACATAAAAAATTGGATCATGCCTATGACTATTATCTTAAGACGATTCATAGTCCTATCACTACATATGACTTAACTTCTGCTTCCGTATTAGCTATAGCAGCCGATTCCTCCATGGCAGCTTCTACTCCCGACACATTATTCGACCATTTTATTCAAACCTATCCAGATGAATATCTCCCTTACTTCTGCAAAGGACTAAAAAATTATATGAAAAAGGATTCGTCCTGTTATGACTTATTCAAACAGTCTTTGATTTATAATTCTTTACAACCGGACACTTGGGATATGCTGATAGAATACTACAGCAATATACCACAATACGATAGTTTATATACTACATGCCAAAATGCTTTAAAAGTATATCCTTCGAACGAGAAATACCACTACTCTTATGGTAATGCCTGCAAGTCCTTAAATAAAGACAGCATGGCGATTACAGAGTGGAAGACCGCCGTTCAATTGTGTCTCGATAAAAATAATCTCGTATTGGCATCCGCTATAATGGGTATCATAGGTGATTCATATCATGAACAGGGTGATCGAGAAAAAGGATTCGCAGCATACGACTCAGCTCTTGTGTATGACGAGACGAATGTACTTGTGATGAATAACTACGCATATTTCTTAAGCTGTGAAAACAGAGATTTGCAAAAAGCAGAACGACTAAGTGGGAAATCCGTAAAAGCCAATCCTAATAGTCCGGAGTTTCTAGATACATATGCGTGGATATGTTTCAAATTAGGTGAGTACTCAATGGCACATCTTTATATCGAACAAGCCTATAATCGTGGAGGAGACAAAAGTGGTGAGTTAGTCGAACACTATGGCGATATCCTCTATAAAATAGGCGAAAGTAAAGATATATATCTTCCTTTGTGGAAAAAAGCATTGGAGATACATGAGCAACAAAAAGATAATTACCCAGGAATAGATAAATTAAAAAAGAAGGTAGAAACAGAGAATTATGTTGAATAGAAACATACATAATACGTTTAAAATGCTTCTAGGCATTTCCCTGGTATTATTCGTAGTGGTTTCTTGTAAAACAAAACGAATAAACACCCCATCATCCACCGATGATGTGGCCTCTTATTCTATCCCTTTTGAAACCCTAAATGGCAAATGTAAATTCTCTCTATCTCTTGGTGAAAAATCCTTCTCAACGACTGGACTGTTGAGAATGAAAAAAGATAGTATCATTCAACTTTCCATTCAACCATTACTTGGGGTTGAAGTGGCTCGTGCCTATTTCACTAAAAACGAATTTGCCCTGATCGATCGGATGAATAAACAATATCTGAAAATGGACTACGAGGAGTTGAAAAAAACCATTCCAGCAGATATTAATTTCCACTCTGTTCAATCACTATTCGCCAATACCATCTTCGCGTACGAAAAAGAAGAGGATGCTCAAAAAACAGATTTTGAAGAGACAACACTCATGCCTGGAAATAATTTCCTACAACGGAGTTACAAACAATTCTCTCAGGAATTTGTAACCGACTCCCTTCATATTGCACAGTCAGGTTCTATCCTAGGCGAAAACCTATCCATGAGATGGACGTATTATGACTTCTTTCATAACATAGGTCAACGATTGTACCCCATGAAAATGGAGATACAACTCAAACTACAACCTTCCACCCCATCCTATATGCTGAATATCTCATATAGCAAGATAGAAACAAATACGGATATGAATTTTGCCTATACAATCCCGGCAAGTTATAAGTCCGTAACTCTTCAAGAACTTATTCAACAATATTTTAAAAAGTAAATGAACATCCTACGATACATATTCATCTTTTTATTTTCTGTTGGACTAACGTTTGTTCAAAAGCCTGAACAAGGTGTATCTGCACAAACCAAAAAGACACAAACAACAAAAACGACCAAAAAAGAGGATATAAAATCGTTGAAAAAAGAGCAGAAACAACTTAAAAATCAAATTAATAATACAGACAAGAAACTATCGGAAACGAGAAAAAGCACCAAACAATCATTGCAAGAACTAGAGAGACTAAACGCGGATATAGAGTACCGTGATATGTTGATTCACCGTCGATCAACAGAAATCGATCAAATCAACAATCAGATAGACTCCCTTACACAGAGTGTCAGCTCCCTTTCTAAAGAATATGACAACATGCGTAAGAAATTTGCTGACATGATTTATTATGCATACATGACCAAAAGTCAGCAAGACAAACTTTTATATGTATTATCAAGTAAAAGTTTCCAGGAAGGATATCGGCGATTCCAATATCTCACCAGTCTGGCAGAAATGCGCAAACAACAATCTATCGCACTCTCACAAACACGTCAGGATATTCAAACAAGACGTGATAAGATGAATCAATTGAAAGAAAAAACAGAAGAACTCCTGAAAAAGCAGGAGCAAGAAAAAAATTATACTATTCAACAAAAACAAAGACAAGACAAACTGGTTGAATCGCTTCGCTCCCGTGAAAATGAACTAAAGGCGGAACTACGGAAACAACAGATTGCTGCAGAAAATCTGAATCAACGGATACAAGATGAGATAGCCAGACAAGCAGCAGAAGCCGCAAGGAAGAAACAGCAGCAACAGCAGAAAAAAACAGCTACTAATAACAACACCCAAAAACCAACTACCCAAAATACAACCAAGAAACCTCAGACATCAACTGCGACCACCACATCCAACTATGTGATGTCCAACGAAGAAAAAGTAATCGCGGGAGGTTTCGCCAAAAACAAAGGTTTATTGATGTGGCCCGTCAAAGGTACCATCACAGGTAAGTTCGGTAAACAATCACACCCTGTATTGAAAGATGTGATTATCAATAACAAAGGAATCTATATCTCATCCGCCCCAGGAGCAAAAGCAATGGCAGTGTATGACGGCGTCGTCTCTCAATGTTTCTCAGTACCTGGCGGAAATAATGCCGTGATAGTACGCCATGGAAAATATTTAACTGTTTATGCCAACCTCACACAGATATATGTGAAAAATGGAGATAAGATAAAACGAAACACACCAATAGGTAAAATATACCAAGAATCAGATAACAAGACCACCCTATTTTTTCAAGTATGGGAGGAAAAGAATCTGTTGAATCCACAATTGTGGCTTCACAAATAAATTTGTTAACAATTAAATTCTAATGATATGGAAAACGAAAAAAGAGAAATTGATTTAGTTGATGTGATAAAAGATTTGTTCGAAAGCATCAAAAAATTAGTAACAAATATCTTCTCCTTTTTAGGGTGGATATTACGATTGATATATCACGAGAAGATCATCATGATTATATTTTGCCTCATAGGTTGTTTAGCAGGTTACTATGTTTCACGAACAAAGATATATCGAGCAGAGGTGGAACTACGATTCAATGCCAATCATGACGCTTATTTCTATAAAAACATGGTTGACCCCTTATATAACCAATGTAAATATCGTGATATAAATTCAATCGCCCAACACTTCAAATTAAGCGAAACAGAAGCCGCAAGTATAGTAAATATTCAGTCATTCTATTATGTAGATGTATTGATCGATGGATCACCTAACTACATTGATTATAACGGAATCTATAATGCTCTTGACACCTCTTCTGCAATCATGCCGGATCGTCTTCGTTTATTAGTCGATTGCACAGACAGCACAATGTTCAAAAAAATGGAAGATGCCTTTACTTACTTCTTTTCTGAAAATCCTCAGATTGTAAAAGAAAACGAATTACGAAGAAACCAACTCAACGAAAAGATATCGGCAACAACAAACGAAATTGTTATGTTGGACAGCCTACGTAAAAGAGAATATTTTGTTCGTAAACGTGACGTAGAACTATCCACTGATAAAATGGTTGTGGTAGAACGTGAAATGAAGTTATATCACAATGAAATCCTCACATTGGAAAATATGAAACAACAGTTGGTTTGGGATCGTGATGTATTTGAAGATGGTGTTTGTTTTACCAATCATTTTGAATATAATCCACATCCTATTAACAGCAGAATAAAAATGATTTTAATCTTCGGACTCATCTTCTTAACCCTAGGATTTATTGTTTCAGTAATCAAAGTTAAAAAAGATAAAGTCTTTACTTATTTGAAAAAAGATATATAATCATGAAACAATATAGATGGGGAATCATTGGCACGGGACACATTGCAGGTCAATTCTCTGAAGGCTTACAAATTCTACCACAAGCAATCTTATATGCTGTGGCATCTAGAAACAAAGAAAAAGCAGAAGAGTTTGCCTACCGATATAAAGTCCAAAAGGCTTATGGTTCATATTCTGAACTATTAAATGACCCCGCTGTAGATATTGTTTACATCGCTACACCCAATCATCTGCATTTCTCATTGGCAGCAGAAGCATTAAATGCAAAAAAAGCTGTCATCTGTGAAAAGCCCATGGGACTATCCCCAGATGAGGTAGAGCAACTGAATCAATTATCAGAAAAGAACCATGTCTTTTTAATGGAAGCTCTTTGGTCGGCTTTCCTTCCTTCCATGCTAAAAACAAAACAATTAGTACAAGAAGGTGTGATCGGCAGACCACTTATTGTAAAAGCTGATTTCGGGATTCATCCTAAATATGACCCTAATAGTCGATTGTTTGATCCCTCTATGGGTGGTGGATCTGTCTATGACATAGGCATATATCCTCTTTTTATGGCTTTATATATGTTTGGTGTCCCCCAACAAATAAAAGCACTTTCCGTTCCTGCACCCACAGGAGTGGATATGACCACCCTGATGATGTTGAAACATAAAAATGAAATGGTCAGTCTCCTCTCCTCCTCTTTTGCATGCAATCTGAAATCGGATGCAACCATCGCAGGAGAAAAAGGGACTCTTCGGTTAGACCGTATGTTTCACATGCCAACAAAACTATTCCTTCAGAAGGAGAACGAGGAAAACGAGACAGAAATACCTCTTTGCTTTGAAGGGAATGGATACAATTACGAAGCTGCCGAGGTGATGAAATGCATGGACAAGGGAGAAATAGAAAGTACTATCTACTCCCACGCAATGTCTAAAGCATTAGCAGATATTATCTCAAACGTATTAACAGAGATTAACGAACATAATAATTAAAGAAAGTGGTATTAAATTATATCTGGGTAATGTTCTTTATAGCAGCCATGGTAGTTGCTATGATTCAATTTTTCATCTTTCAAGATTTCAATGTTTTTGAAAGAATCGTTTCCAGCACATTTGAGATGTCAAAATTTGCCGTGATGGACATTGCATTACCTTTAGGTGGTGTAATGATATTATGGTTGGGACTGATGAACATCGGGGAAAAAGCAGGAGCCATCAACTTCCTTTCTCGTATCATAGCTCCCTTCTTCTCTAAATTATTCCCAGAAATACCAGCATCCCATCCCGCTAACGGACAATTAGTAATGAACTTTGCTGCCAATATGCTAGGACTAGATAATGCAGCAACACCTATCGGTCTAAAGGCTATGAATAGTCTGCAAGAACTGAATCCCCAGAAAGAGGTAGCCTCGAATGCCCAAATTATGTTTTTAGCATTAAACACTTCAGGGCTTACCATCATACCCGTCACAATTATGGCACAAAGAGCCATCATGGGAGCATCTAATCCAACGGATATATTTGTTCCTTTGTTGATATCCACTTTTTTCTCTACTATCACCGCAATCTTATATGTTGGTATTCGACAGAAACTGAATATATGGAACCGAGTGGTTATAGGCTGGATTTTAGGACTAGCCATCTTTATTCTTTTGTTAGTATATGGATTCTCCTTATTGGATAGTAAGACAGCATATCTTGTATCTAAAATCGGAGGCAATTTCTTATTATTATCTATCATCATGATATTCATAATAGTAGGAGCATACAAAAGAATCAATGTATATGAAGCCTTCATCGATGGAGCCAAAACAGGTTTTGAAACCTCTATAAAGATCTTACCTTATTTAGTTGGTATGTTAGTAGGTATAGGTGTATTTCGCGCATCCGGAGCAATGGATCTGTTTGTTTCATTCCTGCAAAATATCTTCTCCCTATTTACTTCCGATGTCCGATTTGTTGATTCCCTACCCACTGCCCTAATGAAACCTTTAAGCGGTAGCGGTGCTAAAGCCATGATGGTGGAAGCCATGAAAACGTATGGAGCAGACTCTTTTGTAGGACGATTATCCTGTATGTTTCAAGGTTCTGCAGATACCACATTTTACATCATTGCATTGTATTTTGGTTCTGTCGGTATTAAAAAAACCCGATATGCTGTAACCGCAGGATTAGTAGCTGACTTCGGTGGAATTATTGCCGCTATCTTAGTTGCTTATCTTTTCTTCGGCTAATTTTTTTTATCAATAAATATTTTGCTTTTATCTTGAATATAAGCACTTTCGTATAAAACCCATTAATTTTTATCAATTCAAATTTTTTATTCTAAGACTTTTTATATATATTCGCAAGAGAGGAGTGGTGAAAAAATTTACGCTTTTTTTTTCATCTAGATGAATGAGACTAAACATTATAAACTACTAGAGGATATAAAATTTGTATTGAAATGGGTAAAACAAGAAGATTTATATTAGGCTTATTATTTCTGGTTGCATGGAATGCATCTGCGGAAATATCAATTAACGAGGTTATGCCTTGCAATATCTCCTCGTATATGGATACTGCATCGACATACAATTTCCCTGGCTATGTTGAGTTTTATAACTCAGGATCTAATTCTGTAGATTTAAAAGGGTATAAAATCGTACATGAAAAACTAACTGGGAAGTCAGAATACAAATTGAAATGGGAATGGATCATTACAGATAGTAATGTAATTCCAGCTAACGGATATCAACTCATCTTCTTTGATGAAGTTGTCCAGGCTGGACATTCTAAGTTTAAACTAGACTCCGACGGAGGAAGATTGTACCTTTATGATGCATCTAAGAAATTAGTGTCAACACTCACTTACCCAGCGATGTACACACATATCTCGTATGGTCCTGATGGGTATATGGAACCTTCCCCTAAGAAAGAAAACAAAACCGCTGTGTCTAGTCTCTCTCTTCGATGTGCTGAACCTAAATTCTCTGGCGCTACACCTGGTGTCCAGAATGGAAATATCTCTGTCTCAATCTCTTCATCTACACCAAATACGAAGATCTACTACACAACAGACGGGACAGAACCTAATAAAAAAAGTAAGCAGTACTCCTCTGCATTAACTATCACCAGCAACACAGTTATCCGCGCTCGTGCATACGCAGAAGGGTATCTACCTAGTTCTATTCTAACCGGCTCCTTTTTATTCTTAGACAGTAAACATAACGATTGTGGTGGTTCATTTACAGTACCTATTGTATCCTTGGTAGTAGATGACGACTATTTCTATGATAATAAAGTAGGTATCTGCGTAAAAGGAACGAACGGAGCTCCTATCACTACATCTTGTTTAGGTTCTGGGAAAGCTAATTTCATGCAGGACTGGAAACGACCTATCAACTTCGAATACATCGTTAATGGAAAACAAGTATTGACCCACGAAGCTGAAGCTGCTGTAATAGGAGGATGCTCTCGTGGATACGATGTCAAATCGTTGAAAATTAAAGCCGGGAAAAAGATGGGTTCAGGCAAGGATGTTCTGAATTATAAGTTCTTTGCCGACAAACCCAATAATAAATATACCAGTGTCCATCTTCGAAACGGAGGTAACGCATACGACCCTCAATGGGTAAGATGTCGTGATGGCTATATGCAATCACTAGGAAAAGTGATGAACTTGGATTATCAAGCATATCAGCCTGTGGCCTATTTCATTAATGGTGAATATATAGGATTGATGGGATTACGCGAACGAACAAATGGCGATTATGTCGAAGCTAACTATGGCTTGGATGATGAAGACATGGATTTGATAAAACTGACAAACACACAGGGTGTAGAAGCCACAACAGGCGATGCCGATGCCTATCATCAAATGGTTTCTTTCCTGGAAAACAACGACCCTAAATCTAATACCTATTATACTCAGGCAGCTAAGTATATTGATATGGACGAATACATCGACTACCAGATTTTCGAACAATTCATTGTCAATACAGACTGGCCTGGAAACAATTGTAAACTATGGAGAGAAAAAGAAAACGGACGTTTCCGTTGGATCGTATTTGATACAGATTTCGGTCTGGGACTTTATGGCTCAGGTGCTACAAACTATTGCGATGTCGCGTTAAACTCTCTTGAATGGTGCACAGGCGAAGGAAGCAAAATTAATTGGTCTAACGGTACAAAAACTGGTTCGTCATACAAGTATGATGAAGAAGCTGCATGGAAAACAACAATCTTTAGACATCTAATGCAAAATGACGTGTTTAAGGAGAAATTCTTAAATCGTAACTTGATACATTTAGGAACTACTTTTACCTGCCAACGAGTACAGAATGTATGGGATAGCATTTTAACCGTAGTGAAAAAAGAGTATTGCGCATCATTTAAAGAGAATAACAATCTAAGTGAATTGTCAAATGCTAAATCAATGGTTCAGTTCGCTGTTAACCGTCCAACCTATGTGTATAAGTACCTCAAAGACTATTATGATCTAGGCTCTATGATAGCGTTAGATTTTTCAGCTAATATCTCTGGCGTACATTTCATCATGAACGACGAATTAGTAAATATGCCTGTCTTCTCAGGTAGATATTTCGCCGGAAAACCACTGAAGCTGGAAGCAATAGCACCTTTAGGATATCAATTCAGCTATTGGAAAATTGGAGAAGGCTCTTCATCAGAAAAACTATTAAACAGCAATTCTGTATGGAAGTATTTCTACGAAGAGGATGGTATGACAAATACGAATTGGACAAAATCTTCATTCGATGATTCTGATTGGGAGGAAGGATTCGGTAAATTCGGATATGCTTCATCTCTCGCTGATTACAATACTGTCTTGGATTATGGAGAAGACCCAGAGAATAAATATATCACAGCATATTTCAGAAATCAGTTTAATCTAGGAAATCCTTCTGCCATTAAAAATCTCTCTTTCACCATTACATACGATGATGCCTTTGTATTGTATATCAATGGTACAGAAGTGAAAAGAGATAATATTGAAGGAACTGTAAAAGGTACTACTCCAGCTACCACGTATAAAAACGATGAGGAGATGACATTTAAGATTGATAAATCATCTGAGTTCTTTAACTTATTAGTACAAGGAACGAATACAATTGCGGTAGAAGTACATCAAGATAAGGGATCAAGTTCCGACTTGACCTTCAAACTAAATATGACCGTGAATTATGAAGGAGGTGCATCATCGAATATGCTGACAAATCCTATTCTTGTAACCACTTTGTCTGAAGATAAAAACATCACGGCTGTCTTTGAGAAGATCTCTTCCACTTGTCCTGATATTCCTTTGCTCATCTCTGAGATTGCACCATCCAACGATTCTGCATCTAAGATTACAGACGAATACGGCAACCACCCAGATTGGTTTGAGATTTATAATAACGGAACAGATACCTTCAACATAGCAGGTTTGTACCTAACAGACAATCCTGACAAACCATTCAAAAGCCAAATCCCTTATGGTTACGAGGAGACTAAATTGGCTCCTGGCGGTCACTTCGTATTCTGGGCAGATAATAAACCATTTAGAGGATTGCACCATGTTGATTTTAAACTTTCCAACACAAATGATGAATCTTTCATCTATCTATACCGTGCATGCGATGAATATAACCCTGTAGATATTATCGCTTATTCACCTATAGAACAAAATGCTTCTTTAGGACGTATAGATGATTCATCATCAGAATGGAAAACCTATTATAGTACATGTCAGAATGGAGAACTGAAATTATATTCCCCTACTCCAGGAGAAAGAAATGGATCCATTTATGAATATTGCAAACAACAAGATTTTGTTAATACGCATGATGCTCTCTCTTCTGATGTAATGATTTATCCAAATCCAGTTATCGATCAACTGAATATTGAAGTTAAAGACGCTCAAAATATTCGTGTAATTGTATATGACGAGTTAGGAAAGATACGCTTATCAAAAGAAGCAGATCAGTCACTCATTACATTAGATGTACAAAACCTACATAAGGGTGTTTATTCTATGCAGATTTTAACAGATAATAATTCCTCTTATTATCAATTCTTGAAAAAATAAAACTGATAAACATATTCACATAGAAAAGGGGCTGTTCAAAAACGTTGAACAGCCCCTTTCAACAATAACATACCATGAACTAACTAAGTGAAGCATCCATTCTCGATGGATAAAAATAAGAGGGTATATCGCAATTATTCAATCTTGATACACCCTCATTATTAACTATGGTTGCAATGTAAATCCAATAACGAAATAGGCTTTTTCACTTCTAGGATTAGCTACCAATTGTCCGAAGATAGGAATACTGAACGAATCCGTCACCCGAATATCCTTTGTCACCTTAAGCGAGATATTAATGACCGCAAATCCATTGACATCATAGAAATCAGTAGCATACGGAACCATTCCTATAGCACCTTCCCAATCACATTTAGCGAGCTTAAAAGGAGCAGAAAGCTCAAAATAAGAACTGTATGCACGTTTTCCATCTTTATTCAAACCATCGTTACCTGCAAAGTTTGTATAGAATTGTAATGCAAGAACTTTAAAGTCATAACCAATATTAGCCTCAAACAAATGGTTTGTCTCATGTGCTTTGTATTTGAAATACTTACCGTATGGGTTGAGTCCCTCACTGAACCAATAATCCGTGATACCAACATTGAAACCACCTCTAGTATAACTTAACGTCAGATCTAATTCCTTTGTATCATCATGATTGGAAATTCCTATATTTCCCCATGCTGATAATGAAAGACCTTTATATTCAATACCCATAGTAGGTTGCACTGAGAAACTTCCTAAATCTTGGCCACGCCAAATATATTGACTCACAAAGTCTGTACCAATAGTAGCTGAAAACTTTTCTTCTTCTTCCGTTTTCTCTTCACCTTCTGCTTTTATAGTTGTCACCCCAATAAGAGGCAATGCCATAAGAATAAATAATCTAACTGGATTTTTCATAATCTTTTATTTTTATGATGTTAATTCTTAGTTGTAACAGCTCTCTCCATGCTCATAAATATCAAGTCCTTCTTCCTCTATACGAGCATCTACACGAAGACCATGTAATTTCTTGATTCCAAAGAATAAGATGAATCCACAAGCTGCAGCCCATAAGTCGATGACAAGGATACCGAAGCATTCTGCACCAAAGAATCCCCAACCATGACCGTAAAGTGCACCACTAGTAGTTGAAAGTAAACCTGTCATCAATGTTCCAAGGATACCACATACTCCATGAACAGAAGATGCACCAACTGGATCATCAATATGTAATTTGTGATCAATGAACTCTATGGCAAATACAAGTACTGTTCCACAAACAAGTCCGATAACAACAGAACCAAGAGGTGAAACCACATCACATCCTGCTGTGATACCTACAAGTCCAGCCAAAACACCGTTAAGGGTCAATGAAAGTGATGGTTTCTTGTATTTAATCCAAGTAATAAACATGGTAGCCAAACCGCCTGATACAGCTGCAAGGTTTGTTGTAAGGAATACGTGTGAAATTGCTACACGGTTCACTTCTCCAGAAGCTGCTAATTGGCTTCCTGGGTTGAATCCGAACCAACCTAACCACAAGATGAAAACTCCAAGTGCTGCCATTGTTAAGTTATGTCCTGGAATAGCGTGACTCTTTCCGTCTTTACTATATTTTCCTAAACGAGGACCTAATGCAAGTGCGCCTATAAGTGCTAATACACCACCTACGCTATGTACAATAGCTGAACCTGCAAAATCGTGAAATACATCACCAAATGTATCCATCATAAAGCTACCAGCAGTGCTGTCACACAACCAGCCACCACCCCATGTCCAATGACCTTCTATCGGATAGATAATCAACGATATAACAGCACTATAGACTAAGTACATTGAAAATTTCGTACGTTCTGCCATCGCACCACTCACAATAGTAGCACTAGTAGCACAAAAAACAGTTTCAAAAATCAAGAAACCTTCAACTGGAAGATCTCCTGTATAGAAAGAAAGATCTCCCCAGTTAGGTGCACCAATAAAGCCCGCACCGTCACTGCCAAACATGAAACCAAAACCAATGAAAAAGAAGAGAAGAGATCCAAATATAAAATCTACAAAATTCTTCATTAAAATATTTGCGGTGTTTTTGCTACGCGTAAAACCTGCCTCACATAAGGCAAAACCTGGTTGCATCCAGAAAACCAACATAGCGGCTAATAACATCCACACTGTATCGAGTGATAATCCTACTTCGTCCATATTATTTATATTTAATTGTTTATACTCTGATTATTATTTCTTATCTCTTAAGACGGTATCTCCATTTTCACCTGTTCGGATACTCCACGTATCAATCACATCACTTACGAAAATTCGTCCGTCTCCTATCTCACCTGTATGTGCTACCTCTAATAAGACTTTGATGGTAGGCTCTACAAACTGATCACGACATACAATGGTCAACGCAACTCGCTCTATCACATCCGTCGCATATTGTACACCTCGATAAATACGCTCTTCACGACTTTGACCAATACCGTGAACACTATGATACTCAAACCAGTTGATGTCAGATTGCAATAATGCCTCTTTTACATCTTCGAACTTCGTCTTTCGAATAATTGCTTCAATTTTCTTCATGTTCTTATGTTTTTAATGTGTTAAAAAAAAAAGCTGATTCTAAAAGAACCAGCCTCTGTTATTTTATCTCTTTTATCTTTCTAAACTATCGCATTCGACTGGTAAATGCATACAACAAAAAATTAAGAACCTGATTGTTTTTCTGGTTCTGCTGCTTGTTATTCTGAGTATTACTCAAAAACATGTTGTATGATTTACTTACTTCCATATCTTTTTATTTTTACATTGCAAATGTACATAAAATTTTTATATACACAAACATTTTGCTAAATTTTCTTTAAAAAAGATTACATTTTGATTTCATAATACAAAAATCGCACACATTATGTTATTACTTTGGTCTTTTTTATCTTCAAATGATTTATTAAAACTGTTTTTAATAGTTCTCTACAATATATAATACTCCCCAAAATTTAGACAATGAAAATAAAAATGTAATTTTACAAAGAATTAAAAACGATAATGATAAATACAAAATCCGTTCACAGGAACTGGGCATGTGCCAGAAGCACCTGAATTATTGGCAAAAAATGGTTCTCAAAAGGTTTCCGAAGGAATCATCGTTCGTATTGACCCTGACGGAACGGAGATTCCTGTGGCGGTGACGAAAAAAATAGGTGATGACATCAAATTTGAAATAATCGAATGAAAAAATTAAGATTTGGAAATATAGGTGTGTATTCCAATAAGGAATTTAGGTTATCATTAAATGATATAGATAAAACAAGTGTGTGGAAACTATATTCTGATGAAGAATATGGAACCAATGCAGATGCGTGTGAATGTTCATTTAAAAAATTAGCATTGAATAGTCGATTTGTTGTAGAATCATATTATCTTCCCATCACCCCCACGGAGTTGGATTCCGCCTACTCGATAGAGAACTATTGCGAATATAACGGAGATGTGTTGAAGTGCGGATATAGTGAGGAACGCGGAACATTTTCATTGCATTTGGGAGAAAATGAGGAGTTATGTCGCCGATATGGAATAGGCGATGTGTATGACAGATATATTGGTTCTCGTGGATATGAGTGCTTTAATGATTTGTGGATTGTCGTTCCGGAAGATGAAGTCTCGGACGTTTGGGAACAGCGGTCTCCGATAAAAGGATTTCCGTTCCATGGTCCGGAGAGGGTCTATGTGAGGAAAGATGGTGTTTGGTTGCGGTGACTTCCTGGTGCAGGAAACGTACAAAGTCATGTCTCCCGTTAGAAAGTAAAGGAAATTTATATGACTTGAAAACGAGAAAATTCCTATGGGGTATGGTTGCATGCGGAATTAGGGCGGATGTGCGTTCCACCCAACAACGGATGTGGAATCGTTATCGTTTTGTGGGTGTTGCGTTTCATTTTATAGAAAAGCCCTATGGGGTATCAATGTCCTTCATTGCGCTTCCCATCTATTAAGAGAAAACCCCTACGGGGTATAATTCGGTCTATACGTTTCGTGTGGATATCCTTGAAAATCATGCATGTCCTTTGCCCCGGTAGGGGCTTCCTCTTAATAGCGAACATAATTTGACACGTGAAAATACCCCGTTAGGGGTTTCCTTAAACAGTTTTTGCCTCCCTATTTTTTCCTCATCCGACAAAATAATTCTATTTTTGTAAGTAAATCAATTCGATAATATATGGACGGAAAGAAAATGAAAAAGATACCCTACGGAATGGGGAACTTTGCGGATATCATCCTCGATAACTACTACTATGTCGACAAAACAAGGTTTATCGCGGAGGTGGAACAGTCTGCCCGTTTCTTTTTCTTCATCCGTCCGCGCCGTTTCGGCAAGAGCCTCTTCCTCTCCATGCTGGAGAACTATTACGACATGAACCGCAGGGAGAAGTTCGACGCCCTCTTTGGTGACCTCTGGATCGGTCAGCATCCCACGGAACAACGCAACAGCTTTGCGGTGATGAGGCTGGATTTTTCGAAAGTTTCATCTAACCTTGATGAGTGTGAAGAGTCATTCAACGCTATTTGTTATTTGGCATACCAGGCGTTTTGTGATTATTATCAGAATTTGTTGCCAGAAGGTTCGTTAAATATGCTATCAAAGGATGCCAGCGCAGTCCTTAATTTCGAAACTATCGTTAATTTATGTAATAAGCAAGGAGTAAGTCTTTATCTCCTTATTGATGAGTACGACAACTTTACCAACAAGGTGCTGAGTGATGTTTCTGCCCTCAGCAAATATGAAAGCATCACTCATCAGGATGGCTTTTACCGCACTTTCTTTGCGGCATTGAAGTCGGCGACAAGTACGTGTTTAAAGAAAATCTTCATCACGGGTGTCAGTCCGGTGACGCTCGACGATCTCACCTCTGGGTTCAACATCAACTTCAACTACACAAGCTATGCCGCCTTCAACGAGATGATGGGCTTCACCAAGAAGGAGGTGCGAGCCATACTCGACTACTACCGCCGGTTCCATCCGTTCAACCACACGACAGACGAACTGATCGACACCATCAAGCCTTGGTATGACAATTACTGCTTCTCAAGAGATAGTTTGAATGGTGAAACCATGTTCAATAGTGATATGGTTTTCTATTT
>CACXCA010000071.1 GCA_902766045.1 uncultured Bacteroidales bacterium | reverse complement strand
TTTCAATTTTGTAATTTAGCGTCAACAAAAACAGTATTTATCAAGATGCCTATTTCCACCTTCATGTTGTGAATTGCTTTCAATTTTGTAATTTAGCGTCAACAAAAACAGTACGATGTCTATAATAATTTGATTCACAGAAAATTAGAAGCTGTTTTTGAAAATAAAAATTGCACCATAATGGGTGCAATTTTTATTTTATCCCACTCGTTTTTCTATCCCATCTTCCTGCTTTCCTTATCTCATTCCTAATGGATCTTTCCCTTCTCAAACAACGTATTTATAGGCTATCCCGAAATTCTTTATAAATATTGGTACAAATTTTCGATTCAATCGAAAATTTGTACTACTTTTGTTCAATAAAACTATAACTTTATGATTGACAGAATACTAACTAAGAAAGTAAAGGAACTTATCTCCCTTTTCCCTATCGTCTCCGTAACGGGTCCTAGACAATCTGGGAAAACTACACTCCTACGCAATATCTTCCCCGACTATTCCTACGTCTCCTTGGAAACACCCGACATCCGTGAATTTGCTATCAACGACCCTCGTAACTTCATACTCACCTACTCCAACAAAGTAATTATCGACGAGGCTCAACGTGTTCCCAACCTTTTCTCTTATCTTCAAACTCATGTCGACGAGATAAATAAACCAGGAATGTACATACTTTCTGGTTCCCAAAATTTTCTGCTGATGCAACAAATTACTCAATCCTTGGCTGGACGTGTCGCTATACTGAAACTCCTCCCATTCTCTCGTACCGAACTCAAAATGGCCTCTCTTCTTCCTGCGGATATCGATCACGAAATCTTTTACGGATCCTACCCCAGACTGTATGACGTTACCATTCCTCCAACCGATTACTACCCTAATTATATACAAACATACGTTGAACGAGACGTTCGTCAACTAAAAAACATCGGCGACCTTAGTCTGTTTATTAGATTCCTTAAATTGTGCGCTGGACGAATCGGTCAACTTCTAAATATGTCCTCTTTAGCAAACGACTGCGGCATTGCTGTCTCTACCGCCCAGTCATGGCTCTCCGTTCTCGAAACCAGCTATATCATCCACCTGCTTCGTCCTGACCATAAAAACTTTAACAAAAGACTTGTTAAATCACCCAAACTTTACTTCTTCGACACAGGACTTGCTTGCAACCTAATGGAAATCAAAGAACCTTCTCAACTTCATAACCACTACCTACGAGGTAACCTATTCGAAAATTATATCATTAACGAATTTGTTAAACGTGCCTATAACTCAGGTGACGAACCTAATTTAAGTTTCTGGCGCGATAATAAAGGAAACGAAATTGATCTCATTCACTCCCAAGAGAACACCCAATCTGCTTACGAAATCAAATCGGGAATGACTTTGTCTCCCGATTACTTCAAAGGCCTTACCTACTGGGCTCAATTGTCTCAATCGGATACAGAACACCTTTCCGTCATCTATTGCGGTAACAATTCTTTCTCTACATCTAATGGTAATTTGTTATCTTACAGAGATTTATGATATATTAGTACAAATTTTCGATTGAATCGAAAATTTGTACGCTCTAACAAATCGCATTTCGGACAGAAATCCCACAAATCTTCACAAATCCATCAAATATGAGTCGCTTTAAAAGAGATTTGTATGATTTGAACAGATTTGTAAGATTTCTCAACTTTCATTTTTTTTATTACCTTTGCACTCGCATCATGGTAATGCATGCCGGCCAGTGCAAAGATTTCATCATACCATACCATTAACATAAGTTTAATTCAGTGTTAAGGTTTTTGTCAACAAGCTTACTGGTCCGCACAATCCGATAAAGACTTTAATGCGCAACAGAGTTAAATTTATGGCAAATTCTTCTATCGATTTTTTTAAATCACAATCCAAATTACTTTTTAAAGATTACAAAACTCGTTATTATAACGAGGAGGAAAAAGTGTATGCTTATCAACCTAAGTACTACGATGTAGCTGCTACTTTCCATTCTTTTGGGTACCCTGATCAGGATCCTTACTTCTCCTTCTCTCTCATGAATGCCCAACACCTCATGTCGAGGATGGCAGGATTCAATAGCTGGGAGAACCTGATTCATGTCTCCGAAGAGGAACTCAACCATGCTAAACCGCTTCTGGATAAATTCAGAATCGGACAAAGCATACAGGAAGCCCCTGAGGAAAACCTTAATCAAAAAATCGTTAAAGCGTTGGGGGGCGAACGGGCAAAGAACATAATAAACTTTGCTATTCTGACAGCTGTGGATCCTAATGAAGAAAGGGTGGTCTTTACGTATAGAAGGAAAACAAAAATAACTTGTTCCTTGAATAAAATACTACCAAAACTGTCATTCCCTATCAAAGGACACAATGGAAATGAAGAGCACGCCTTCTTAATTCCAAACCGTGAGTTAATTATGGTGTTAGATAACGCTGGTCGCTGCAACCTCACATCATTCTTTTTCTGTCGTGGCGGAGTATTGGAATATTGGGAGAAAAAAGATTTGAACAAAACATACAACAGTGTGGTGAATGAATATTTGAAGAAAGATGTGTACAACAAGGATTGTGTGGAGATTGTTGATGAAGAACATTTCAGGTTGACAGGCAAGAACTTCCAATTCACCATACCATTCAGCATCTTTGATACGCTATCCGACAAACTACAAAAGAATATCGATTTGTATTTTAATGGAAACGACAAGATCGTTTATGATTGTATGTATAATTCTGGTTTTGAAGGATATCGACGATCGAAAAAATTGTATGAAGGTATTGTTCCATACAAATATGTTTTTTCTATGTAAAATATAGCTAATTTTTTACATAAATTAAAAACAGGGCTGAACTCCGAAATGGAAATTCAGCCCTGTTTTCGTTACCTTTGATTATTGCTTAATCAGCTTCGCATTATATACACCATCTTCGCATTCAATTCGCACAATGTAAACACCTTGACCGATTGTGCTCAAGTTGATGCTGAATTCGTTCTCTTTCGGCGTATATTCGAATAATGTGCTACCATTAACATCTAGAACACGAACATTGGTGATCAATGATTTCGAGTTGATTGTCACCCCATCTGAAGTAGGATTTGGATACATGGATAATGACGCAGCATTTTCACTGTCAGTCAAGCCAACACCATTACATGTGATGCTACCATTCGCTTTGCCTGGAGTGGCTGTAATCTTATTATCACACACATCGAACAACACCCAATCGCCTGAATTGTCGGTTTTGAAACCATACGATTCGTTGGTCTTGTGCGGATCATATGAGCCCAATGATATGATTTCATCAGAAGCGGTGCTTAAATAGACGGTCTTCGACTTGTCAACATTCAAATTGAAGTTGAGGTAGAGAGGTCCATCAACATCATCACTGTTCGCCCATACTAAAACACGCTGTTTGCTTTCCACTACGGTTGACTTGCTACCGTAAGCAATCTGGCTGAGTTGCAGATTTTCTTCTTTATTAGAGAAGTAGAGACCAGCCAAGTCGATAGGCTCATTTCCGTAGTTATAAACCTCAATCCAATCAGGATAATTACCATACGCATCAACATTACCAGAGTTCTGATCACTGCTTGCACACAACTCGTTGATCGCAAGCGTGTAATCGTAACTGTTTGGTGTGAAGACTGCAGTGATGGTACATGTGCTTGTCAAAGAACCACTTAATTCACCAGGCAAGTTAGTTGAACAAGACTCCTTCTTTTCGGTCTCATTAAACTGTCCTTGTATCTCCCAGTGGTCGAATGTATAACCTGCAGGTGGATACGCCTTGAAGTCGGTAGCGAATTCAGCTAAATATTTACCTTTAAATCCCGTTACAGATTCACCGTTCATCGTGAAGTGAGCCCCCGCAACATTCGATCTCAATTCAAAATCGACTGCAGCACCTGTTCCCGCATAGGTTTGAAGATGTTGCAATATGTTCGCAGGACGTTCCAACAAGAAAGTAAGCATTGTGTTTGCAGCTTCTTTAGCCGATTTATTCATATCAGCACAATATTCAGCCTCCACCAAGCTGGTGATACTGTCGTAAACAGCTCTAATACGGTTTTCCGTAAAGGTGGTTGACAAATGATAGAGGTACTTGGTTGTGAACTGTTTCGCAAACTCTGGATTATTGCTCAAGTGTTTGAACAACGTGGTCATCCATGTCTGTTGGTTACCCCAGTTCGTTTTACCCTCTCCCCTACAGTAGGTAATCATATCGCTTGCGCTGTTCAACGCACCATCGTGTCCGCAACCATAATCCGTATCGAAGACAATCCAACGGAAACGAGAACCGTCTTTTCTTTCTCTCCAGATCTTTGTATTGTTACCTGGCCAGTCGGCATTGCAGATGAACTGTTGGAATACTTGATATTCCAGATATTCGTCCATATCCATTCGTTTGCAGGCACCTGCATAGAACTCAGGAGTAGTATTATCAGTGCTCTCCACATACGAGATCAATTCATTGTAGGCGTCGATGGTTCCTTTTGAAACACCGATACCCTTTTGGTCTGAAAGCGTAATCAAATCCAAATCCTCCTCATCAACACCATAGTTTGCTTTTACATAGCTTGCATTGGTACGCTCCATCAACGCCATCAGACCCAAATATTGTCCATTGAGGTAATAGGCTACCGGTTGGTAGGCTTGATAGTCAATGTTCATGTTGGTACAATAAGCCTGCATCAGTGCGTCTCTGAACTTTACTTTGTCGCTCTTTTGACCATTTTGTTGTCCACCTGGCTGGCCACCTTGTCCAGGTCCGAACATGCCACCGCCAAAGTCAAATCCACCACCCCACATCATGCCTGCATCAGCACCTTGACCACCATTTCTTAAATAAATGGTTTGAGTGTAGAGGTCTGGTTTTGTGCCGAAGAAGCGGTAGTTGACAAGGTTTTTACCTGTCTTTTTTGAAGCTTTTAGTGAAAGTGACTTCACCGTGTATGTTCTAGAACATCCACCTTCGATGGCAGCCTCCAACTCTTGAGAGAGTACTTGTTGTCCATTAACGAAGTATTCGAAATTGACAGGACGAGACCAGTCGTTGTTGTAGTTGGCCCGCATCATCGTACATGTCTTATCGCCTGATGTACCGTTTGATCCAGTCACATACATGCCAATAGTGTTGTCGTTGAAGTAACGGTCTTCCACGGTAAGGGAAACGACCGGAATGGTAACGCCACCGCAACCATTGTGATCATTATCCGCATAGATATACGAGTGAGTAGCGATCGCACTTGGCAACATACCATTGGCGAAGGCTTTCGCACGTACGCTAGTGTTACTGTTGATATTTATAGAAGAGTTGTATATGTTGCTCTGTTGGGTAGGCTCGCTACCATCGGTGGTGTAACGTATCGTAGCACCTGCCGTTGCACAGCTCAATTGCAGGTTAACATTTCCATGTTTCAGTCCACCCTTCTCACTGAACTCAGGTGTTTGGCATCGAGTCAGTTCAGCATAGGCGGTGGTATTTGCCGCTCCTGGAGTAGGCTCCATATAACCTGTTGAGTTTCCATAACGACCGAACGACACATGAGCAGTTTGAGCACCGTAGGCTATAGAGTCAACTAACGTGTTACCGTTTTTCAACAAGAGGTAGCCCCCATCAGCATCGAGTTTATAAGGCGAATGGTTAGCCCGATCACTCTCGTCGAACCACATTAGAGTGTAGCTGTTGGCATTTACCATGCAATCATTTTGGATTTGCCAGGTCCATTTTTCAGAATATTTTTTTGATCCCTTCTTGTAATGGATTAGGGTGTATCCTCTTAAATTGACACTTTGGGACTGATCGTTTGTAAATTCGATGAAGCCCGAGAAGTTATAGTTGTCGGTGTTTAAATAAGTCGACAAATTACAAGGCATAATTTCATTCATCTGAACAGCTGCGTTACCAGCTATACTCCCACAAAGGAGAAGTAATGTCAAAAAACTTTTTGTATATTTCGTTATCATAAGCGATTGGTATATTGTGGTTTTTACGGCATAAAGTTACATTTTTTTTAATACGCAGGTTATTTTTAGCGGAATAAAAACAGGGAGAAAAGCCCATAATCAGCAGATATTATCGCACTTATTCGTCAGTTTATCGTACATTTTGTTCCGTTCATAGTAGAAACATGAACTTTGGTTGAAAAGGTAGAGACGGAAAAGAAAAATTTAATTTGTACACTTCAAAATCTTTTCTTAGTTTTGAATGGATTATTACGACAAACATTTAAACAAAACGGATATGGCAAAATACACAAAAGAAGAATTATTGGAAATCAACAAACAAACAAAGAAATTGTTTGAACTGCTGTTAAGCAAAACAGGAGCTAAAAAGAAAGACGTGTATGATTTGGCAGAACAAAGATTCATTATGGCCAATATAGACGTTCTAACAAATGCGGAAAAGAAACAATTCACCAAATTAGTTTTTTAAATGAATAAAAAGGGGGATATTCATAAAATATATGTAGATACGAATGTAATCATCAATTATTGTACAGGCGTACCAGAGGACGTGCAGGCATTAAATTATATATTTCAGAATAGAGAGAAGGAAGTCCTATTCACTTCATCACTATCTATTGTCCAAACGATAACAAACCTGCAAACAAAAAAGAAAACAAGAAAAGCATTTTCCAAACAAGAGACAATCGATAAACTAAACAAAATATTAGTCAAGTTCACCATTCTAAACCTAACAATGGATGATATTTATAACGGTAGCCAAAGCGACAGCGAAGATATAGAAGATGGAATTCATTACGTATTAAGCCAAAAGAAAAAGTGTAATGCAATTTTAACAAATAACGTATCTGATTTTGCCAATTTTACTTCAATTTTAAAAATATCTCCACAGATGGGTCTTGGTCAGATAAAATCTCTTGTAAATTAATATCTCAATCCTAAACAAGTCCGATTTGTTTGGACGACAATTCACAGAACAGCCGAACAACTTTTATTTTTGTCAAAGATAATTGCTTTCAATTTTGTAATTTAGCAAGTACAAAAAAGTACAACAAACAATTAGAAGCTATTTTCTTTTACATTAACTGAATTTTTTATTTTATAACATGGAAATTATCCGAGCAACAACAACAGCTGAACGCGCCGGCGCTTACTACGTCAGAATACATGCAATGGCCAGAAAACATCAAATTCCTCTCAACGTGGAATTCGACGAACATGATACCCCCGATACCAAATACATCGTAATCATCGACAACTTCCTTCCTATAGCCACCTGCCGCCTCTACCCGATCGACAACTCCCAAATCAGACTCGGACGAATCGTTGTTCTGCCTGAATATCGCCGACAAGGCATCGGATCTCTAGTCGTCAAAGAAGCTGAAACATGGGCAAAAGAACTGGGATACACCTCAGCTTCACTCGAAAGCCGTGATAATAAAATCCCTTTTTATGAATCCTTGGGCTATGTGGCTGACCTCTCTCAAAAAATCGAAGGTCCAACCTTCACCTGCTATAGAATGCAAAAAAATTTAATCTAACACACTCCATAAAAAAATAGGGACGACTTCAAATCGTCCCTACACTATATATGTCTGATATATATACTAGAAATTAAAGGTCACACCGCCTGCAACAGCTGGCATTTCACTATCTACTCTACGCACACGTCCTACCCAATCTCCCGAACATTCTACCTTCACTCCAAAAAGATCGGTAAAATGCCACTTCGCTCCTATATAGGTTCCAAAAATACCATAAACATCGGTCCCCTTCCTTTGTACGCCCGCTTCTGCTGGATCAATAACATCAAAAAATTCACTTTGATCCCAATGAGATAGATTCACTCCGCCCATTAAACCAGCATAAACATCCAACTTCTTTACAAACTCAAAGTGAAAACCACTACGCGCAACAATAGGCATATTCCAATAACCATCCGTTTCCCAAGACTGAAATCCCACCAACAAGCCTAAGTCAATCGCACCATTATCTCCAAACTTATCCGTATGGATAAATCCATCCTTGAGTCCCACCATTCCATCTATTGAGAAAAATGGTGCTCCCGATACTACTGTCGGAACTCCTACCATAAGTCCTAATGAAAAATCACCTGCATTGGCAAATTGAATTTTTTCAACATTTGATGCATGTACATTTGCAAACAGAAATGCAGATGCAATTAACATAAAAATCTTTTTCATACACATCAATATTTAAATTAAACAAAAATAATTCCATTTTTATTTAATCCGATCCCCCTCTTTTTACCTAATGGCGTTTGTTTCTCGTCAACCTTATATAGTATATTTTTATTACTGCAATATTAAATTTATTTTTTTAATTAGCCATATTTTTTTTGCAAAAAAAATCAAAACTTTCACAATAAAATTCTAAATCCTTCTTATCTTCAACCTTTATTTGTTAATATTTCAACCTACATCATTCCAATGATTTCATTCAATTTATTTTCCATAGCTAATTGAGAATCAATCCAATGAATCGTGAATCCACGACGTTCCATTCCTCGGAACCATGTCATTTGTCGTTTGGCAAATTGATGAATGGCAATCTCCAATTCCGCCACCATCTCCTCATACGTAAGATTTCCGATGATATAATTAGTCAGGTATTTGTATTCCAATCCATAATAAATCATGTCTTCCGCTGAAACACCTGAATCTAGGATGGCTCGCACCTCATCCACCATGCCCTCCTTCAGACGGTCACGCAAACGTTTGGATATCTTTTCTCGTCGCAACTCACGGTCGATATTCACTCCAATAATCAGACTATTAATCTCAGGGAAATCAACAAACTCCTGTGGATGCTCTCTGTAATACTCCTGAATCTCGATGGCACGTATGGCCCGTTTTGCCGTATCCACATCGGTTGTGTTGTGCAACGTCTTATACGTGGATAAAATCTGTGTCAGCTCCTCCAACGTCTTTCCTTCCAACTGCCGACGCAGCTCTTCATTTTGCGGCACAGGCATCATCTTATATCCCTTCAATACGGATTCCAAATAGAGACCTGTTCCTCCACATAAGATAGGCATAACACCTCGTTGCTTTATATCACCGTATGCTTTCAAGAAATCACGCTGATATTCAAACAGATTATATTTATATCCAGGTTCTGCTATATCAATCAAATGATACGGTATCTTTTTCCCATTCACCACATAGTCCGACAGATCCTTTCCCGTACCAATATCCATCCGCCGATAGATTTGACGGGAATCGGCGCTAATGATCTCCGCATTCAAACGATAAGCCAACTGGGTAGCCAATGCCGTTTTCCCGCAAGCCGTCGGTCCTAACACAACAATCATATCATATTTCATAACAGAGCTTATTTATGATTACCACTCAAATCCCACTTTTATATGCACACCAGCCATCTTTTCTTTATCCACGACAACCGACTTAGTGTCATACGCATAATAATCGAAACTACCTGTCTGAAAAGAATAACCTGCCGCAATGGATATACCATACCTCGTTTTATCTATCGGAATACGGACACCAACAGAAGGAGAAAAATAAAAACCTTTAATCACAGTAGGAGACCCTCCCACCCTTATGTCAACGAATGGAGACACCTTCACGTCTATATTGGTTCTCACATCGAAATACAAAGGGATGGCAAACCCACTTCCATCTCGATAATAATCAGCTTCGACACCGCCTCCAATAAAGAGATAACTAGGAACAACCTGATAACCATGCGTCGAAGAAAAACCAAAACGATTGTACCCAGCATCACCGCCAAGTCCAATCGTAAAACCCATATCCGCCATACCACGATAGCCCTTGTCCAACGAATTGTTTTGGGCAGCACCTCTTTGCTTTGCCGCATCCGCACCTACAGACACAACAAACAAAGAGAGAAAGGTTATCACAATATATTTCCATTTCATATCAAACATACAATTAAGATCCCATGAATAATTGAGAACAAAAGTAAGAAAAAAGACGAATGATTTTTCATCCGCCCTTTCTCTTTTTTTTATGTTTTATTTAAAATTAAACGTAACACCGATAGCTGCTGTTGGCAAATTACCATAACCAGGAGAACCCCAGTCAAATTGGAACTCTGTTTTCACACCAAAAACATCAGTGAAGTAATATTTACAACCTGTAAACATACCTCCTGCATATTTTGCATGATCCCATCCATCTTTCTCTGCATCAGTCCACCATTGTCCTGCAGGAGTATAGATATTCACACCACTGGTCAAACCTGCATAAGTATCCAACTTCTTTACAAATTGGAAGTGAAAAGCAGCACGGAACAATCCCGTATTCTGCAAATAACCGCGATGCTTCTCATCCCACTTACGGTAATGACAGAATGAATATAAGAAACCTAAATCAACCGCACCGTTTTGTCCGAAATGTTTTGTCTTGATAAAACCGTCAGCCACACCCCAGTTGCAATCCAACATCAAAGATGGCATATTTGCTCTGTTCTCATGTGTGGAACGAATACCGGGCACACCCAACTGTATGCCTAAACAAAACTTACCCTTATTGGCAAACTCAATGTGATCCACATTACCTGCCATAGAATTTAGCACCATAAGCATTGATGCTACAACAAATAAAATTACTCTCTTCATATTCACTTATTATTCAAAAGATATTATTCTCATAATGTTCACTACCAAAATCGTGCCAAAGTTACATAAAAAAAATCCTGCCACTCTTGTGACAGGATTTTTTAACTTTTTTTATTACTTAGAAGTTGAATTGTACACCACCTGCGAAAGGAGGCAAATCATGTCCGTCTCCAATCCAATCACCTGAATATTCTAATTTAACACCGAAGAAATCTGTGAACATCCACTTTGCACCAAGATACATTCCAAACACACCATCCACATGATTTCCTGACTCTTTTACTGTATTTCCTGGATAGCTAGTCTTGTCCATCCAATGTTCAATTGCCACACCGCCCTGGAATCCTGAATAAACATCCAAATTCTTCACAAACTCCCAGTTAAAACCAGCTCTAAAAGCAATTGGCAACTCCCAATAACTATGTTTCGTCTCATAGCCCAAATAGTCGTATGATTCACCATACTGACAGAAACCAATATATGCGCCTAAATCAATTGCACCATTCTGTCCAAATGTTTTGGTATTACACATTCCATCTTTTATACCAATCATTCCATCAACAGAAATAGTAGGCATATTTGCTCCCGAATAAGGAGGAATACCTATCATTACACCTAATGCAAAATCACCCGCATTTGCAAACTGAATTTTCTCTACATTTGAAGCATTTGCACACATAACAGTGAACAATGATACTACAGCTAAAAAAATTTTCTTCATCTTATTTCACCTTAATTAATAAAATTATAATTTCTGTTGTATAATACGATACAAAGATATAAAGTTTTTGTGTCATACAACATATTTAAAAAAAATATCACTCAATTTATTTTTCTCATCCTTATGGAAGAACAAAGCCACAATCCCGACAAATAGATTCCACCACACGATCCTTTTCAAAAGCAGTACGTATATCAACAGCTCGTTTCGAACAAATAATCTCTTCAAAATCTGTTTCCAAGACATTTCCAAGAGCCATACTGCCATCTGCATCCAGACAGCAAGGCACCACGGTGCCATCTACCAAGATTGCCACATGATCTTTCAGCGCATAACATTTCCGTTCCGTCAGATTCAAGGTCTTCTCCCCTGGCCATGAGAATCGGCTTGAACGTTGCAAGAAAATATGATCCGACAATTTGAGGTTACGTTGCTGTGAATCCATTTCACAACCGAACTGTTCCTTCAAGAAATTGAGACATTGTTCATTGTATTTTATCGAAGAAGCAGATCCCTGATTCCATAATCGAAGGGAGAAATAACTCTTTTCCGCATTCTGTTGAGCAAAGGAAATCACATCCTGCCAATAATTGTGCCAATGTGCCTCCGGGATATTTTCCTCCGCATCATGAAGCGAGATGTTAAACTGTCGGATAGAATGGCGAGCAAGAACCGTAGCCTTTTGTTTCAGTAACGACCCATTCGTTGTCATATTAATATGAAAGCCATACTCTTCAGCCATCGACAACAAATCGTCGATTTGAGGATGCAGCAAGGGTTCTCCAAGAACATGTAGATAGAGATAATCTGTATAAGGTTTTATAGAAAAAAGTATCGCCGAAAAAATTTCCGGCGATATAAATGTTTTTTTACGATTAGATTTAAAGCAGAAACTACATGCGAAATTACATGTATTGGTAATTTCTATATATATTTTCTTGAATTTCATTCTTATGGGTTATATTCCAAAAGACCTGTATTATAAGCCTTCTTCAAGAACTTAACATAAGGGAACTTATAACCTACTGAAACGCTGATACCTGTTGATTTAGAAGTAGATAATCCCTGAGAGAATCCAGCAGAGAAGAACAAACCAGAAACCACTTTTTGCATTTCATAGAAGACCTTAACATTCAATCCCCAATCGAATTGATCCAAGATACCTTCTTCATCGTCAAATGTTTTGTAAGTTTCTGTTCCACCATTCACTGCCCAATCCAACACCGCAAACATATCACCATCTTCAGCTGCAGCAATAGGAGAATTTTCAATTTGATACTTACCTCCCACACCACCTGCGAGGAACAATCCTAAACCAGGAGACAACTGACCTGGTCCTACATTTTTTATGTTATAATACACCAAGACAGGAATCTTAATGTACATAGCAGACACTTTTGCCATCTTGTCAGATCCAGGGAACTTAATCTTAGAACCCTCTAATGAAAACAACACTTCTGGTTGAATTGACCAACGCTCCTGAATAATCAAATCGGCCAAAGCACCAGCGTGAAAGCCTGGTTTGATACCAGAGTCATCAAATCCTGACAACAACGATTCTGTAGGAAATGTGTAATTAGGAACGAGTTCTCCATTCCACTTAGTCATATTAAAACCTGCTTCTAAACCAAAGCGAACTTTTACATCTTTTTGAGCAGAAACAGTCAGCGACCCAAATAATATCGCTACAACAGCGAATAAAATCTTCTTCATATTAAAAATTATGTTTATCTATTTCTAATGATTCGTTCTTTATAAAACAATCTCCGCAAAGATATTTAAAAAATCTTAAAACAAAAATATCTATGCAAAAATATAACAAAAGATTTCTAATATTTATGTGCATACGAAATTATTTGAGGCAAATCAAGCAACAAATCCTTCATGGAAGAATAGATTAAATCCGCCCCTTCTTTGGTCAGTTCCTCATCCTTCAGAATGCCCGTATTTACAGCTATTGTAAGCAATCCTGCCGCCTTAGCCGAGCGCACTCCCATCGGTGCATTTTCCACCACGATGGCCTGATTGGCTGTCAAATTACCTTTTTTCAAAGCCATCAAATACGGTTCAGGATCGGGCTTCCCTTTTTTTACATCAAAAGCTGTCACCATTCTCTCTTTGCAAAAAATACCCGGAAAAGAATGGTTTAACTTATCCAACAAGCTTTGTTGTCCCGAACCCGTCACAATGAAACACTGCAATTCAGCATTCCTGACAGTCGCCAATACTTTATCTACATCCGGCATCTCACGAGCAGAGCCCAACGACACAAAAAAATCAGACTTTCTCTTGTATATACGTTGACAATCCTCCTCTGTAGCCTCTTTATTCAACTGAGTACGGAACACCTCCTCCACTGTCGAAGAGCCTGTCATCCCCTCCCTCAGATAGACATTGTATTCATCAAACTTCACACCTTCCTGCGCCAAAGCATACATCCAAGCCTTGGCATGATGCGGCATGGAGTCATACAAGACCCCATCCATATCAAAAAGAAACGCTCTTAGGTCCAAAGACTCAAGAGCGCTTATGGTTTCTTTTGTCAACATATCATCTGTCAACTTTAGAGTTTACTTAAAATGAATATGCAATACCTAAAGAAGTAGTCTCCCAGAATTGCAAGCCTGCCTTAGGCAATCCATAATACTTATCTTTTATTTCTTTCTTTTCAGCATTATCATACTTTAATTGCGTTTTGAACGAAACATTTACATATTTAGAAACTTTCAACAACAGTTCCAATTTCCACTTCAAATACCATCCATGAACAAGTTCATATTCAGGTGCAGGCAGCAACGTTTCATTCAGGATATACCCATCATTCGTAAGATTTTCTGCATTCTTTGATATTGCATCACACATATCAATGTAGTGATCAAAATCCACATACGTCTCTACTGCTTTATTGTATGCATAGAATCCTTCTAATGTGCTAAAGAAATGCAATGATTTTGTAATATCAAAGTCTGACTTCAATTTAAAGTATGCACCCAACTCAGCTCTTGAATGTTTAAACTTACCTGTTTCTTCATCAAACTCCATACTATATCTCTCACATAAATCATCCAAACGACAGAATGTAAAACGTGCTGTGATTGGAGAGATAAAGGCTGAAAAATATTTATTAGGAATGCACTCCATACCTAAAGAAACTTTCAAATAACCAGGAGCGAAGAAATGTGAAATAGGTTCTTTATAAAATGTATCAGTTCCCAATGCCGTCTCTTCCTTCAAATACTCATAGCCCTGAGTAAACTGAGTCTCCAAATTAGCAAATGTGGAAACATACCAAGTTTTTGACACCTTATATCCGTACTTTGTATTTAGAATAAGCTCATCCACGTTTTTACGAACCTTACAATCTTCTCCTTCAAATTCAGAAGAAAAGATCATACCATACTTAGCAGACAACGAGTTTTCCCACAATGATTTATTCTTTTTGTAATTAGCATTCAAGTTAAGGAATGCATCCAATGATACACTTCCGCCAGCACCTTCAATGCTATAATCACTGAAATAAGCCTGATTGACATTAAGTCCGACAGACCCAGGGAATGTCCACTTTGCTGTATCAGATGCAGCTTCTATCACTTTATTATTCTCCAATGTTACGGCTGTGGTTACCAACTCGCCACCATCAGCCAATGCTATTCCAGCCATCAAGGAAAGCACTGTTGTTAAGTTGAATTTCTTCATCTTTTTTATGATTAAAGTTATACTTTCATTATTTTAAGAATAAATTCAGTTACAAAATTAGGATTTTTTTCTCTTTTTTAAATATTTAAAAGGAACTATATACACCAAAAAAATGTATTTTTGCGTTATCATTTGTTATAAAGTAAAATTATGGGCAGAAGGAACAAAGAACTTCCACTTCTTGAAAACATCGAAATAACTGGTGTTGCCAACGAAGGAAGAGCCATTGCGAAGGTGAACGACATGGTCGTATTCACACAGTTTGTTGTTCCAGGTGATGTTGTAGATCTACAAATCACCCGGAAGAAGAACAGCTATATGGAAGGCCGTGTGGTAAAGATTCACAAATATTCAGAAAGGAGATGTGAGGCGTTTTGTTCTCACTATGGTGTGTGCGGAGGATGCAAATGGCAGATCCTACCCTACGAAGATCAATTAAAGGCCAAACAAGACCAAGTTTATAACAACTTACTCCGAATTGGTAAGGTTGAACTTCCTGAAATCTCTCCTATCATCGGTTCTAAAAAAATCATCCGATACCGAAACAAACTAGAGTTCACTTTCTCTAACAAGAAATGGCTTACGTATGAACAAGTTGCTTCAGGCGCTTCTTTTGATAACATGAACGCTTTGGGATTCCATATCCCTGGCATGTTTGATAAGGTATTGGACATCGAAAAATGTCATCTACAGGATGAGGTGTGTGACCAAATAAGAGATTGCATCAAAGCATACGCGGCACAGCACAACCTGCCATTCTTCGATATACGCAACAAAGAGGGATTCCTCCGTACGATCGTTGTTCGAACCTCCAGCACGGGCGAAGTCATGCTAACCGTAGTCTTCTTCCACGAAGATAAAGAAGCTCGCATCGGATTATTGAACCACTTGGCGGAACAATTCCCACAAATAACCTCCCTCATCTATGTGATCAACAATAAATGCAACGACACGATTACCGACCAAGAGACAATCGTGTTCAAAGGGAAAGATCATATCTTTGAGGAAATGGAGGGACTGAAATTCAAAATCGGTCCGAAATCTTTTTATCAAACCAATAGTGACCAGGCTTACGAACTATATAAAGTTGCAAGGAACTTTGCCAAACTTACAGGAAAGGAACTTGTCTATGACCTATACACAGGTACAGGAACCATTGCCTGCTTCGTTGCAAAGCAAGCCAGACAGGTTATTGGTATCGAATATGTTCCAGAAGCCATTCAAGATGCGCAAGAAAATGCCACCAACAACCATATCGACAACACCCTATTCTATGCGGGTGATATGAAGAACATCCTCACTCACGAGTTTGTCGAGAAACATGGAAGACCAGATGTGATCATCACCGATCCTCCTCGAGATGGCATGCATCCAGATGTTGTCGAAACCATTCTTGCAGCCGAACCACAAAGAATTGTGTATGTCAGCTGCAACCCTGCTACCCAGGCGCGCGATCTAAACTTGTTAGATGTGAAATACAAAGTCACAAACGTGCAGCCCGTGGATATGTTCCCTCACACTCATCATGTTGAGAATGTTGTAGCTTTAGAACTGAAAACAGTATAAAACATGCATATATACCCAATAACACTGCTACTATTAGCGTTGATGGTCATCATCCCTGATTTATACATATATCAGAGATTCATGCACAATAGAACCAACCGTTCTACTGCCATCCTTCATGGGATACTGTCCACCTACTTCATCGTGGCTTCCCTAGCCATCATGCTAAACATGAATCGAATCTACAATCCAGAAACGAGCTACAGGCTTCTTCGATTCATCACAATATTGGGTTGCGTTTATATTCCAAAATTAATCTTCTGCAATTTCGACCTAGTCTTCTTCTTAACGAAAAAAAGATGGAGAAAGATTCAATATGCAGGCTATATTGTTGCCGGACTCACCTTTTTCACCATGCTTCATGGCGTTGTCTATGAACGATTCAACTTCAAGAAAGGTGTATATAACATTGAGTTAGAAGATCTTCCTCCTGCATTCGAAGGCTACAAAATCGTGCAGTTCAGTGATATGCACCTAGGGTCTTTCACCTATTCACAGGAGAGACTTAAACCGTTGATGGACTCTATCAATGCACAGCACCCTGATTTAATCGTCTTTACTGGCGACATGGTCAATAACTTCGCCAGCGAATGTAATCAATGGGCTGAGGTGTTCGACCGACTCAATGATTCAATACCCAAACTGGCCATTCTAGGTAACCATGACTATAGCGTTTACTTCGATTGGGAGAACGAAGATCTAAAATCAATGAACAAGATAGCTCTTCGTCAAAAGATTCGTGATTTCGGATTCAAACTACTTCTCAACAAACCCGAAACCATTTATCGAGGGAATGACTCCATTGTCATGATTGGACTGGAAAATTGGGGAAGAAGGCCCGAAACACGACATGCCGATTTAGAAAAAGCCATGCAAGGAACAGAAGGGTTTGCAACGAAAATCTTGCTCTCTCACGATCCTACCTATTGGAAAGACAGCATCTGTGACAGGACAGACATTGATTTGACCCTATCCGGACATACACATGCCGCACAATTGGGAATCAGCATCGGATCATTCAAAGTATCTCCTGCCAAGCTCTTATTCGATTATTGGGATGGATTATACATAGAAGATGGAAAGTACATTTTAGTTTCCAGAGGTATCGGTTGTGTCGGCATCCCCGCACGATTGGGTATGTCTCCAGAATATTCTCTTATCACATTAACGAAAAAGAAGCAATGAAAATCCGAGAAATCACACAAGAGATAGAACATTTCGCACCTCTGAGATATCAAGAGAGCTACGATAATTGTGGAGTTCAAGTAGGACATCCAGACGATGAGATAAGAAACATTCTGCTAACTATCGACATCACAGAAGAAGTGATAGATGAAGCGATTCAGAAAAACTGCAATCTGATAATATCTCATCATCCCCTACTCTTCTTTGGTTTGAAAAAGATTACGCCAGACACGCCCATTGCACGATGTGTAATAAAAGCGATAGAGAATCGAATCACCTTGTATTCCTGTCACACGAACATTGACAAAGCTCCGCAGGGTGTCAGCTACAGAACAGCCATCAAATTAGGCATATCGGTTGAAAAAGCATTGTGTGAAGAACCCGATGAGAGCGGATTCGGCTTAGGTATCGTAGGAAATCTTCCCCAAGAAGAAGATGCTTATTCATTTTTACGTCGAGTAAAAGAGACGCTCAACATTGGTTCCATCCGACACACAAATATTCCTGATGGAAAAAAAATAAAACGTGTAGCACTGTGTGGCGGTGCCGGACATGAATTTTTACGAAATGCCATACAAGAAAAAGCAGATATTTATTTAACATCCGACATAAAATATCACCAATTTTTTGATGCTGAAGATAGAATCATCTTGGCTGATTTTGGTCATTTTGAATCTGAACAATTCACAAAAGAGATTTTTTATGAGATAGTTTCAAAAAATAATGCTAAATTTGCCACATATTTTTCAGATAGCAAAACTAATCCGATTAATTACATATAAAAATGTCAGAGAAAGATACAAAAGAGATTTCAGTAGAAGAGAAACTAAAAGCACTCTTTGATTTACAATTAGTAAACTCAGAAATCGACAAAATTAAGACTTTAAGAGGTGAACTTCCGTTGGAAGTACAGGATTTGGAAGACGAAATCGCAGGACTAAACACTCGTTTGTCCAACTTATCAGATGAAATCCGTCAAATCGATTCTGAGATCACAGGAAGAAAAGCTGATATCGAAGCAGCAAAAGGTCTTATCATAAAGTACCAAGAACAGCAAAACAATGTAAAGAACAATCGCGAATACGAAAATCTCTCAAAGGAAATTGAGTTCCAATCATTGGACATCGAGCTTCATGAGAAAAAGATCAGAGAAGCAAAGAAGAACAGTGAAATAAAGAAAGATGAACTTCAAAAAACAGAAGAACTGATTGCTGACCGTCAAGAGGGATTGAGTCAAAAGAAAGCTGAACTAGAAGAGATTGTTTCTGAAACAAAGCAAGAAGAAGAGAAACTTCGTGATAAAGCAAAAAGCATCGAAGAGAAGATCGAAGAGCGTCTTCTGAACGCATTCAAACGAATTCGTAAAAATGCAAGAAACGGATTAGCTGTAGTTGCAGTAGAACGTGATGCTTGTGGTGGTTGCTTCAACAAGATTCCGCCTCAAAGACAATTGGACATCCGTCTTCGCAAGAAAATCATCATCTGCGAATATTGCGGTAGAATCCTAATCGACCCAGAAATGGCTAACGAAGAAAGACCAAAAGAATAAGATTCTATTCCATAATATAATTAAGGTTGTAAAGTTAATCTTTGCAACCTTTTTTTCATGCTTACCAACAAACAAGCCTCAACAATTCACGAAATCAACCTGATACAACACAACACCAGCCAAAAATATCCAAATATCAATAAGACAACACAAAATTTATCTTCAAAGAAAGAAACATAATATTTCACAATGACTTTTCTCATCTGTACAATATATTATATTGATTATTAACACTTTTTATTAACATTCAATCGAATATATGTATTACTAAAATCCATTCTGACACTATTGTGTTGATAATTATCTATTATATTTTACGTATTTTTATACGAAATAAATTAAATAATATTATCTTTGCAATAATTTATTATCGATAATAAGCATTCATATTGAAGTCATCAGGTTCTACTACAACATGAATGAACGAATTAGAACCATATTACAATTTAAATTTAAAACACATGAATTTCAAAGGAATCGCAGTTCTTATGATGGGTACTGCATTATCAGCTAGTGTCAATGCTCAATCATGGAAGTCAAACAGTTATGGATTATACAATGATCCTTTAACAGGTAACGCAGGTAATGTATCCATTGGTGTCACCCCTTCTTCATCCACTGCAAGTTATAAATTATATGTAAAAGGTGCAGAGTATTTGACTGGAGCCTTGACAGTAGGAACAACTGCAAAAGTCAACAGCAGTCTCACCGTCAGTGGAAAGTCATTTTTAAGCGCCGTTACAGCCTCTGGTGATATCTACGGAAAAGCAAAATTAACAGTAGATGGATACACCTATTTGAATGGACAATCAACATTAGTAGGGAAAACTACAATGGCTGGAGGATTTACAGCAACTTCTCCATGTTCGATTACAAGTTCACTAACAGCTAATTCTCTAACAGTTTCGGGCACTTCTACTTTAACAGGAGCTGCTACACTAAAAGGAAGTGCAACAATTCAAGGTAGTTTCTTAGCAACAGGTTCAAGCAACAAGTTCTACAACGGTTTGACAGTAATGGCATCGAACGACAACAATCGTACCAATCTTAGGATTGCAACCGACAACAGTGCTGGTATGAAATTGACAGCAAATGGTTATCACGATTACACAGACCTTTCATTCCAAGCCATGACCTACACGTTCTACAATCGATATAACCAAAAAATATTCGAATTGAGCAATGACAATGTCAAGGTCAACAGTTCTTTAGATGTAACAGGCAAAATCACTTGTCACAACGAAATCGAAGTAGCCAATGTATTGAAAGCAGATAAGATTCAAACACAAGACATCAATGTAGAGATGAATCATGCTGCCGACTATGTATTCGCTGAAAATTACAACTTGAAGTCTTTGAGCGAAGTGGAGAGCTACGTAAAAGAGAACAAGCACCTTCCTGGTGTTCCTTCCGCAGCTGAAATGGCAGAAAACGGAATGAATGTTGCAGAGATGAGCAATCTTTTATTGGAGAAGATTGAGGAATTAACACTCCACATGATTCAATTACAAAAGGAGAATCAAGCATTAAAAGCAGAAGTTGAAATGTTGAAAAAATAAAAAAGAGACAGAATGAAAAAATTAATAATATTATGTCTTGGATTCCTATTGTATTCGATGGGGTGTATGGCGGCAGTCACCCAATCGACAGCAATGAAAAAAGCATACGATTATGTAAAGGCTAAATTGCCTTCTGAGTATGTTTTCATGTACAATCCCACAAAGACAAAAACAATACTGATATCGGGCAATTCCAAAAAGGTTTTGTCAGAAGATTGCTGGGTATTCTTTTTAGATGAAAATCCGACTGCGAACTGGGGACATAAATGTCGTTACATATATGTTTCAGTTGCCAACGGTAATGTAAAATCATCAGTAGCTTTTATGCCCCCTGCAAATCCATCCAACTGGAAAGAAAGTACGTATTCCCAAAGAAAATCGGCTTCAAATAGCACACTAAAAAGTACCACATCTTATAAAGATGGAAGGGGCTTAGTTCTTCCTAATTTATACTCAAAAATACCTTTGGGTTCAAAGGCATTAAATGATAAGAAAGGAAAAACGTATGCAGTAATCATAAGTGGCGGAGCTGACTCAGTCAACAACCACCGTAGATATTGGAACGACTGTTCCATGCATTACCAAATTTTAAGGAGAGTATATAATATTCCTCGTAGTAACATCTTTGTATATATGTCCGATGGAACATACGAGGGAAAGGATCTTCACTTGGGCGATAATTGGGACGATCATACATCTTCTAGTTATTACATTGACTCCCCTCAGGATTTGGATGGTGACGGTACAAAAGATATCAATGGAGCTGCAAAAAAGGCTGATTTACGAGCTTGCTTTAATAACCTACGTTCCATTCTTAAAGAAAATGACCATCTCTACATTTTTACCACAGACCATGGAAGTTGTGACATTAACGAAGTGGGCAATGGACTATGTCTATGGAATCAAACGCTATATCCAAATGAGTTAGCAACAATGCTACAAGGAATAAAGGCTCCTATCGCAATTGTCATGGAGCAATGTTATAGTGGATGTTTCATTCATCCATTAGAAACATTGGGACAAAAGATTACCATAGCAACAGCAGCTCATAGGAAAGAGACATCCGTCGGCGATAGCTATTACAATCCTTTTGCATACAAATGGGCTTGTGCTATTTCCGGTTACGATGTCGTCAATGATAGCTATACAAATGCAGACAAAGATGGAGACAACGAAATAACCATGCTCGAAGCTTTCAATCACGCTAGATATGCTCATTGGGCAGACACAGCTCAATATTGGTCATATGGTGGTGTTCAATATGGGGAACAAACAGTTAATGTTTTCGCCGAGAATTCTTCTTATTGGTTAGTTGTTGGACAGTTAGGTAATTATCAAACAGCAGATGCAACAGTGGGATGTGATTATGGTTGTGGAAGAAGCAGTGCTCCTGCAAAGAATGTCACAATAAATAGTGCGATAAACAATCAAAATCGTACATATTTAGCAGGTCACAAACTAACAGCCAACAGTAAAATAACAAACTCACAAATCAACTATCAAGCTTATGACAAAGTACTGTTGAAGAAAGGATTTAAAGTTAACAAATCAGACTCTAAATTTAATGCTAGAAGAGTGACATGCATGAATTCAAATGTGAAATCAGAAGCTATAAACAATGATGTGATTGTTTCTATTGAAGAGGATGACTTGCAAAACATAGAGTATATAGACATGTCAGATTATATTTCTGACGCAAGCATTCAACTCTATCCAAATCCGACACACGGACTTATCTCAATTGTCCTCAGTGAAATGAAGGGTGAAAAAACCGTCATTGTTACCAACACAAGCGGAGCAATCATTTATGAAGATTCATTCCGTGACAATCAAACTGAAATAGACTTAAGTGGCAATACGCCTGGTATCTATTTCGTTCAAGTGGTTTCCAACGACAAATCCGTTGTCACAAAAGTGCTTTTAAAATAGTTTTATTGAATAGTTCATTAGGAAAGAGGCTGTCCTTCGTAAAAAGAAGGCAGTCTCTTTTTCGTAGAGACGCACGGCCGTGCGTCTCTTCTGCGTGTATTAAACAGAAAAGAGGGCATATCGATTTGATACACCCTCATACTATAATCACAGAGAGAACATTTCGTTCATCTCCTATCAGACACACTTTTCATTAAAATTTTCCGCACAAAACTTCGAATGCTTTCTCCAAACCATCCAAATTCTTACCACCTGCTTGTGCATAGAATGGTTGACCACCACCGCCACCTTGGATTTCCTTAGCAGCCTCACGAATCATCTGACTTGCATTGTAACCCATTGCAATCACATCATCAGACAACACAACCGTCAGCATTGGTTTGCCTTCTATGCTTGTAGCCGCTACGAATGCCAACTTGTCGGTCATCACATTACGAATCTGGAATCCAACTGACTTAACAAAATCAGGTGCGAATTCACCCTTTAATGTGATTAACTTCACACCGCCTTTCTCTTGTGCCATAGGGATCAATCTATCACGCATCTGAAGCACCTTCTCTTGCATATAGGTATCAACCGTCTTCTTCAAATCAGCATTTTCCTCGATTGTCTTTTTTATAGACTGCAACAAATTAGGTGTGTTATTGAAGAATGATTTCAGATCACGCAACATATCTTGTTGAACATTCATCATCTCCTCCACCTTAGCACCTGAGATAGCTTCGATACGACGAACACCAGCAGCAACGGATGTTTCCATCAAGATACGAATCATACCAATTTGACCAGTAGATTTAACGTGTGTACCACCACAAAGTTCCATCGAAGGACCAAATTTGATTACACGAACCGTATCACCATATTTTTCACCAAACAAAGCCATCGCACCCATATCACGAGCCTGTTGAATTGGCATGTTTCTGAATTCTTCCAATGAAATATTCTTACGAACCATTTGATTAGCCAACTTCTCCACTTTTCGAAGTTCCTCATCTGTAACTTTCTGGAAATGAGAGAAGTCAAAACGCAATGAATCAGCAGACACCAAAGATCCTTTTTGCTCAACATGCGTACCGAGCACCTGACGCAAAGCATAATCGAGCAAGTGAGTAGCAGTATGATTACATGCGATTTGTTCACGTTTCTCCATATCCACCACAGCATGGAAAGAAAGAGTCGTATCGGCAGGCATCTTTTTCATCAGATGGATGCTCAAGTTATTCTCCTTCTTCGTATCAATGATCTCATATTTAGTTTCACCTGCTTCAATATAACCAGAATCGCCAAGCTGACCACCCATTTCTGCGTAGAATGGAGTCTTGTCGAATACCACTTGATACAACTCAACATTCTTTTGTTTCACCTTACGATAACGAAGGATTTCAACATCAGCCTCCAAGAAGTCATACCCGATAAACTGAGATTCGCCCTCTTTCAGTGTAACCCAGTCGCCTGTCTCCACAGAAGCAGCATTACGAGCACGTTCCTTCTGTTTCTGCATCTCCACATTGAATTCCTCTTCATTCACAGTCATTCCATTTTCACGAAGAATCAATTCAGTCAAATCGAGAGGGAATCCAAAAGTATCATATAATGTAAATCCATCTTTACCAGAGATCTCTGTTTTACCAGCGGCTTTTGTATCCGCCATCACCTTGTCCAACAAACGGATACCAGTTTCCAACGTACGAAGGAAGGATTCCTCCTCCTCCTTGATTACCTTAACCACCAATTGTTGTTGTGCGATCAATTCTGGATAAGCATCTCCCATCGTTTCAATCAAGACAGGAACCAACTTATACATGAAAGCAGAACGTTGTCCTAAGAACGTATATCCATAACGAACGGCACGGCGAAGGATACGACGAATCACATAACCCGCCTTTGCATTCGATGGAAGTTGTCCGTCAGTAATTGAAAAGGCAATCGTACGAATATGATCTGCGATTACACGCATCGCAATATCAGTCTCCCGTTTCATACCATATTCAACGCCACCACAGATCTTACCAATCTCTTTGATGATAGGTTGGAAGACATCCGTATCATAATTAGATTTTTTGCCTTGCAATGCCATGCATAGACGTTCAAAGCCCATACCTGTATCTACATGTTTAGCAGGAAGAGGTTCCAACGAGCCATCCGCCTTACGATTGAACTGCATGAAGACATTATTCCAAATCTCAATCACTTGAGGATTATCCTTATTCACCAACTCAACACCTGGCACCTTCGCGCGTTCACTATCATCGCGAAGATCTATATGGATTTCTGAGCAAGGACCACAAGGACCTGTATCACCCATTTCCCAGAAATTATCATGCTTATTTCCATCAATAATTCTATCCTTAGGCAAGAACTGAGCCCAAATCTCTGCCGCTTCATCATCACGACCCAGATTATCCTCTTTACTACCCTCAAACACGGTAGCATACAAGCGATTAGGATCCAACTTTAAAACATCAACCAAATATTCCCATGCCCATGAAATAGCCTCTTTCTTAAAATAATCGCCAAAAGACCAATTACCAAGCATTTCAAACATAGTATGATGATACGTATCCAGACCAACCTCTTCCAAGTCGTTATGTTTTCCACTTACACGAAGACATTTTTGAGAGTCCGCGACACGCGGATATTTACGAGGTTGATTACCCAAAAAAATATCTTTAAACTGATTCATACCCGCATTCGTAAACATCAATGTCGGGTCATTCTTTACCACCATAGGTGCTGAAGGGACAATCGTATGTCCTTTCGATGCGAAGAAATCGGTAAACGATTTGCGAATTTCCTTTGCTGTTAACATCTTTTATATAATTATTCCAAAGCGCAAAATTAGTATTTTTCTAATAAATATATTACCTTTGTAGAGTAAAATAAAAAAGATTTTATACAAATGGCAAAAGCAAAATTTCAATTCAATCCTAAGACCCTATCATTTGAACGGATTGATAACACTATACGCCACCGAATTAAAAACTTCATGTCTCACCTGGCAAGTGGACTACTTATGGGATTAGCATTCTTTATTATCTTTGCGCTATTCATTCCTTCACCTCACGAAAAAGAGTTAATAAGTGAGAATGCCGAGCTAGAATCTCGATATAAACTACTCAGTTCTCAATTAAACGAGCTAAAAGAAGTCTTGACCGACATAGAGCAACGAGACGACCAGCTATACCGTGTTGTTGTACAAGCCGATCCTGTTGCAGCAAACTTACGTCGTCTCTCCCACTCTCAATCCAAATTCGATGACATACGAGAAAAAACCAATTCAGTCATTGCAGCCGAAACCGTTGAAAAGCTTGATAACATCAGACGCCAGATGTACATTCAGTCTGTCTCGTTCGACGAAGTCATCAATTTAGTGCGGAACAAAGAAGAAATGTTGCTCTGTATTCCAGGAATACAACCAGTCAAGAACAAAGACTTGAAACGTATGGCCTCAGGATTCGGCTACAGAATAGACCCAATCTACAAAACGCCTAAGTTCCATGCCGGTATGGATTTTTCAGGAAACATCGGTTCTGAAATCTATGCCACAGGAAAAGCCACCATCATCCATCAAGGCTGGATGCAAGGCTATGGAAACTGTATCATTCTTGACCATGGATATGGATACAAAACGCTATACGGACACTTGGATCACTATGTGAAAAATCTTCACGTAGGTTCGAAAGTGAATCGCGGCGATGTAATTGCTTATATGGGTAACACAGGAAAATCAACAGGTCCACACCTTCATTACGAAGTACATTATAGAGACAAGGTGACCGATCCTCGTAACTTCTATTATATTGACTTGTCTCCTAAAGAATATGACGAGATGATTCAAATCACATCCAACAACGGAAACGTATATGATTAATGATCTCTCTTTGGATGACAATAAATTGTACTACTCCATCAGTGAAGTAGCCAAAATTCTCAACATCAACGAATCAACACTCCGATTTTGGGAAAAAGATTTTCCTTTCATCTCCCCTAAAAAGAGCGATAAAGGAACACGACGATACACAAAGAAAGAGATCAAAAACATACAACTGGTCAACCATCTTCTAAAAGAGAGAAAACTAACCATTGAAGGAGCACAAAAGCTTCTGAGAACAGATAAAGAAGGCATCGAGAAGAAACACGAAATTGTTTTAAAACTCCAAGAGATAAAAAACAATATCCAACAACTCAGAAAAGCATTTGATCAACGACTAAACATCACAGAGGAGAGCGAGCACAATGACTGATTTTTTCATCCATCAAGGACTTTTCACAGAGATTCTGGAATACATTGGCACATTTGCCTTTGCCATCAGTGGAATACGTCTGGCAGCCGGAAAAGATTTCGACCTATTTGGAGCCTACGTCGTAGGATTGGTCACAGCCATCGGCGGAGGTACAATCAGAGATCTTTGTCTCGATCTGACCCCCTTCTGGATGCTGAACTCCAGCTATATGATATGGACGGCCATTGCCCTCATTTTTGTTATATTATTCAGAAAACATCTTATCCGTCTAAATAACACCTTCTTTATTTTCGACACCATTGGTTTAGCCCTATTTACCGTGGTTGGAATTGAGAAAACACTGGATTGCCACTATCCATTTTGGGTGGCTATCATCATGGGTACCATCACCGGAGCAGCAGGAGGTATCATACGAGACATCTTCATCAATCAAATACCACTGATATTCAGGAAAGAAATATATGCCATAGCCTGCATAATCGGAGGCATCGTATATTATGCCACCGACATGATTTTCAACGACAATACAATTGTACAGGTACTATGCGCATTGAGTGTAGCACTCACTCGAATCATAGCAGTAAAATACCAGATAGGATTACCTCATATTAAAGGAGAAGAAGAAACAGAATAAACACCTGATTCAGTGAGAGTTTCACCCACCTAATCACAACTCATATATAGATTAGGTAGAATCCCTGAAAATCCACTCTTACAAAAAGAACATAATTTTATTAAATTATCTTAAGAATAGCATATATCTAAAAAAATTTGATTATCTTTACATCGTTATTTTAGTAAACTCTTAAAAATTAGATACAACATGAGAAAATTAATTACACTTTCAACTGCATTAGCGTTCGCAATGGGATGCTTTGCTCAATACAGTTTGTCATTTGAAGCAAATGGGTTGAGACAGGGTGACTACAGAAATATGAAACAAATAGAGTACGTAGCACAGGCAAATGACGGTGCCAACCAAGTATGGGATTTTTCCAAATCAAAGATTATAAAAGACTTTTATATTCAACAAAACGAGGATGTTCTAAACACACCTACAGAAGGATATAGATTAAGTTGTGACGAAGGTGGTGAAAAGAACACATTATTCGAAATCACACCTAACGAAAAGAGATTCTTCGGATTGGAGAATAAAAATACAGTCATGAAGTTGGACGAGCCTATCGTAGATTTGATGTTCCCATTCTCTTACCAAGATGCTAAGATGGGAAGCTACTCTGGTTCAACTCAAACAGGAAGTCACACAAGCTATTTCGATGGTAATTATATTACAAAAGCAGATGCTTGGGGTACATTGATCCTTCCTGATGGAAATGTATATTACAATGTTCTTCGTGTGAAAGTTGATAAAGAATATACTGAGGATTATGGTTCTTCTACATTCAAAGTAAAATCTATTCGTTATCAATACTTCGCTGAGGGTGCTCGCTACCCTATCATCATCACGATCGAGCAAGAGTATATTCCTCAAAGCGGATGCAAATGCAGCAACTCAAAATATACTGCAATGTTCATGGAGAAACCAGCTGTATATAAAAATGATGCTGTACAAATTGGAAACAAGAACGGAAAAGCAAAAGCAGGAATCTCTTCTTTCAACTACTTAGCTTCTCCAAATCCATTTGCTGAGTCATTGAATATCGCATTCAACTTGGATAAAGATTCAGAAGTAGTCATCGACATCCTAGACTTGAATGGTAAGACAGTTATGAAATTGTTCAGAGACAACTTATCTGCAGGACAATATTCATACGACTTCGAAACTTCTGCTCTATTCCCTGGTACTTATACATTAAGCATCACAGTAGATGGTAAAGTTTATACAAATAAGATGTTGAAGTCTGGAATGTAATTTTAACACCAAAATCATAAGGAAGGACGCAACTCAAAATTGCGTCCTTTTTTAATAATCGAATTATTTCAACAACCTATAAAAAACAATAGATGCTTTCATGAAAAAAATCATTTCAATCATCTCACTCCTATTATTAGTATCCTACTCCTTCGCTCAATCGGCAGGAGATAAACTCATCGGTGTATATTACCTAGAACATGACGGAGACCGTTCTAAAGTGAGATTCACAAAGAATAGCGATAATACATATAAGGGACAAGTCATCTGGATGGAAAAGACAAGGGATGAAAAAGGCAACCTTCGTGTAGATAAAAAGAACCCTGATGCTTCCAAACGGAACACACCGGCAGACAGAATCGTCTTAATTCCTAGTGTCACATACAAAGATGGCGTCTGGGCTAACGGACAAATCTATGATCCTACTCGAGGAAAATTTTTTACAGTAGAACTTAAATTCAAAGACGACGAGACCCTCGCTGTCAAAGGTTCTTGGGCTATTTTCAGTCAAACAATCTACTGGAAAAAACTAAAAGAATAGATTCTCTGATATTCCTTGTGAATGAATAAAAGAATTCTAAAAATCGCTCTTCCTGCCATCGCCACCAACATCACAATACCATTGCTTAGCTTGGTAGATTTGGCTATTGCGGGACATTTGGGAGATAAATCTTTTATATGTGCCATCTCTGTAGGTGGCACATTGATTAATATGCTATACTGGACCTTCGGGTTCCTACGCATGAGCACTAGCGGACTAACTGCACAGGCTTTTGGTGCACAAGACTCCCCCTCTATTGCTAATATATTGCCACGATCCATAGTAATCTCATTATTGGCCTGCCTGCTCATTTTCCTACTGAAAACACCAATTCAGTACTTGTCTTTCAACTATATGAAACTCACTCCTGAAGTAGCTCAGTCCGCAGCGTATTACTTCAGTATCTGTATTTTAGGGGCACCCGCCGTAATGACTCTCTACAGCATAAAGGGCTGGCTTATCGGAATGCAGAATTCTCTCTACCCAATGATTATTGCAATATCCATAAACGTAATCAACATTATCTGTAGTTTCCTTTTCGTATATGGATTTAACTGGGGACTGACAGGCATTGTTCTAGGTACACTATTCTCTCAGTACTGCGGACTGTTGATCGCTATCCTTTTGTGGAAACACAAGTACAGCAACCTGATTCCGCTCATCGACAAAAAACAGATATTCAACGCAAATAAATTTAAGCATTTCACCAAGATCAATGGAGGCATCGCCATCAGGACCCTATGTCTTACAGCTGTCACTACCTTTTTCACGTTAGCTGGAGCTAAACAAGGCACAACCTTGCTAGCCGTCAACACATTATTAATACAACTGTTTTCCATTTTTTCTTATTTCACAGACGGATTTGCCTATGCAGGAGAAGCTCTCTGTGGAAGATACCTAGGAGCAAAAGATTACACCAATCTAAATAAGTCCATTCGATATTTATTCATTTGGGGTTGGTCACTAGTTCTTGTCTTTACCATCGCCTATATATTCTTCACCCAAGAATTTCTTCATATACTCACAAATGACAACACAATTATAGAGGCATCTACCGAGTATCACATCTGGGTAATTGCAATACCGATCTGTGGTTTCTCCGCCTTCCTATGGGATGGCATTATGGTTGGCACCACCATGGTCAAAGGAATGGTTACCGCAATGATTTGCGCCACCCTACTTTTCTTTTCCCTCTACAATATACTTATTGAGACGATTCAAAACAATGGACTCTGGATTGCTTTCCTCAGTTACTTAGGCACAAGAGGAATCGTACAAGCAATATACTTTAAACTAAAAATGGCCGCCAATCGATTAGATGATTAGCGGACCATTTATATGTAAAACATAACTTTAGGACAATGTTTAATATCCAATTCTATTTCCAGAATTTCTCTGTTATATCCTGCAGATTTTTCCCTTCATGTATTTTATACAATCGTTGATTGGTCGTTCTGCTTTTCAACGGGCCACATTCTTCACGATAAGAACCAATTTTCACATAATCAAAATTCTTTAAAGAAAAGAATTCTGGCAGTTGATCCTTACCGGAGTACCACCCCACCTTCATTGATGGATATTTTTCTTTCACAAAGGATGCTAAAGTAGCAACTGAATTAGGATCTGCATCACCTCCCATAAAACAGACACAAGTCACATCATGACCATATTTGTCCATTAACAGCTGTAACGATTGCTCATCTAACACATCTCCGACATCCTTCATCAGATAAGGACTATGACATCCAATACAGTGATTCGGACAATTCGATATGTTGATAGCCAATGATACCTCATTAGGGATTTCCTGAAAGACAATATCATAATCAGCGTACTTTAGCATTTCTTTCTCCATTTAAAAGAGTTGGCCAAACAAGACCAACTCTCTATAAACATTAAACCATTTTTGACGGGTTCTATAAATTCATTTCGTAGAATTTGAATTTCAATTTTCATTATAGAGACGCAAGGATCTGCGTTATAGAGACGCAAGGCATTGCGTCTCTACAGTGATCAAACAGCACGGAATCGAAAAAATTCAAATACTATCGAAATGTTTTTCAACCCACAATTTATATTATTTTTTTTAACGGCGAATTTAATAACTCATCTATTAGTATTTAGCATAATATCTTCTTGCCGCCTCTCTTTGTCGAGCCTCAGAGAAATTACTAATACGTTTCATATATCCAATCACACGAGTTAAATAATCCACATTCTTGCTTTGACAATGAGGGCACTCTTTCAGATAACGTTTATCTATATGTCCACAATCATTACAAATAGTATTAGGAATATTAAAGGTGAAATAATTACATCCTTCCTTAGACGCAATACGAATCAATTGACGATATTGTTCTTTTGAAAGGTGTTCTTCCAAGTTCATATGAAGAGCCGAACCACCGGTCAAATGTTCAATGTACTTACTACCATGCAAACGGAATTTATCCACTACATTCAAAGAAGTATCCTCCACCACGTAGAAATAGCTATTGTAACAATCACGAGGAACAGCATATCCATCCTCACGATCCCACTTAGCATGTTTAACACCCACATTCTCTGCAGGAATCATTTCGCAGTTGAACATCACATCTTTAGTACGGTATTTCTTATTATATTTTTCCACCAAGCCTAAGATACTCTGAACAAAGCGAACATAATCTGGATTATCCTTAATTTCAACGCCCATAAATTCAGCAGCCTCTACCAATCCATTCACACCAATAGTCAGATATTGACGAGACAAGTTAATGTAACCTGCATCAAATAATGGCAACAATCCTTTCTTCTGTAACTCCTTCAAGTTTTCATTATAAGCTAACTGAACTTTATGAGTCAGATCAATCACATCCTCTAAATAAGTTAAATAAGGAATACCATTCTTTACAGCAAACTGGACACAACGATTCAAATTGATGGTCAACACACTCTTAGAACCAGTGGAAACACCACCTGCACCCAAAGTATAGCTGAATCCATTATCCTGGATTTCATTTCTCAAACGACAACAGCTACTTAAAGAGTCTGCATTGTCACTAATATATGTAAAGAAAGAATGACCTTCAGAATACATCTCTGCAGTAAAATCGCCCCACTCTTCATCCATTGCATCCCCATCTTTTGTCAACAATGCCATTGTCTCTACTGGGAATGTCAAAACAGTCTTTGTACGTTCCGCATTAAACCATTTCATGAAACGTTTCTGAAGCCAGCTGAGAGACTCCCAATCTGGACGAGAACCATCAGGGAAGACGAAATTCTCAAACAAACTATTGAAATAGTATTTGTCATAATAAGAGATATTCCAGAATACTGCTTGGAAATTACGAGCACCAGTAGGCTGATTTATAGAATATACAATCTGTTCAAAGCAATCGGTTATCACCTTATCCAATGTACGATGACGAGATGACAAATCAACTACCTTATCTGGCTCCTTGTAATAATCCTGCCCATATTCCTTCTGGATGAAGTAGTTCATGTACATCAAAAACTCTGGCGTAGCACATGCTCCACTCAACATACTAGATACCATGAACACCATATTGACAAAACCACCACAGAAAGATTTCAAGTTGGTTGGCTTCTTTGAATTACCACCAATTGAAAGAGTTCCTCCAATCAACCATGGATACATGGTGATACTAGCACAATAGTTTGCCAAACTGGTCTCGTCATTCTTGTAAATGAAATGCTGATTCAACAATTGAAGATATTTATCAGCGACCTCCTTACCATACATCTCCTTCAATCGATCCACTAACAATCTACGATTCAATCGAATAAAGTTAGATTTTGGCAATTCACCAATCAAAGTGGCTATATTTTTATTCTCCACATTAGCGTTTGCATCATACTTACTTCCAGAGGCTGAATTGGAAGCATTACTATAATCAGTAAGAAATTGTAATTTGTCTCGTACCTCTCGATCCTCTAAGTGTTTTTGTCTATATAAGATATACGATTTTGCCACAGAAAAATATTTCTCCGACATCAAAGAAAATTCCACCTGATTCTGAATTTCCTCTACACTCATCCCATTGTGAATGCTCAATCTACCCAATATGTCCGTTAAAATCTCTTGGGTTGCGAAACTGCCTACTGATAAAAATGCACGAGACACAGCATTTTTTATTTTATCAACAGAAAAAGGCTCAGCCTTCCCATCTCGTTTTACAATAAAAATATTTCCACTCATTATAATTATAGTTTTACTTATATATTTTACTTAATTTACATAAACCATCTGGTAAGATAAATCTTACCTATACACTTAACTATCTATGTTGCATCTTCAGAAAAACAATCAAACTACTTACTATTCCTTAATTTTAGGGCTTTCAATTTTCTTTCGAAGCACAAAACAAAAATAGGGATATAATTTTAATAATTACATCCCTATTCAATTAAGTTATTAACAAAATAATATTTAACTCATACTCAACACTTTACAAATCCATTTTGTATTCAGTCTCTTATTACCATGCAAATTTAAACATCACACACACTCTATTGTTCATCACATCTCGTTCTGCCTCTACCCGACCAAATTCGTCAGGTTTGCCATATCCAACCGTTGTCAATTCATATTCTGCACCCACGGTGAACTTATTAATATTATAAGAGATAGCAGGACAAACACGCCAGATATAATCAATATTCGATGCTCCATTTACATAAAGTAACTTTTCTTTTTTATCATTTTCAATCACCGCATCTGTCATACCTAGATTCTTAAAAAAGCCACCGAACAAATTTACTTTCCATTTCTTTCCGTATGATAAATCTATATATGTCGTGAAATTACGCAATGGTTTATATTCCATACTACCATCCTCATTTATAGCAGTAGCACCCAATCCACTCATCATGTTCAAATGAGCTGTATTTTGTCCAAATAATGCTTTCCAGTTCAACACGAACAAATCATGTTTGTAGTTAATAAATAAAATAGGTGAAACCGAGAATGCATACTCTTTAACAATACGTTTGGTAGTTGCCTTTGTTGTATCCTGTCGCGTACCAATTTCCTTTATCGAATTATCTTCATTAAATAAAGTATCTGGCACAGTCGAAATTGTAGTATATTCACAATCCATTGTTGTCCGAGGTCTCAATCGTATCATATCCAACCCTGCACCAATTTGGAAACCTTTCTCATTAGCATAATCCATACCAACGAAAATTTCTGGCAAGATACCTTTGTTTAAATAATCCTCTGTTTTTCCATTAGGACCGACCGACTTATATTGCAATTGCCACAAAGCAGCAAGAGTAAAACGCATTTTAGCAATCGTATAATCATATCTCAACTGAGGAGAACGGCTAAAAGGCTCAAAAGGAGAACCTGACGCCAAACCTAAAACATCAGGAAGAGTACCTGACATTGGATGCCATGTCTGTCCAGCCAATAACGAGTGATGCTCCCATTTCAATTTCATATATGCTTGACGAATACGAAGCATTGTCGTACTTGATGCGAATCCACAAAAATCAGTCTCAATCTTTGCAGAGAGATCAGCATTCAATACACGGACACCCGACACATCTAATCCTAAACGTGATGTGATAGCCAAGAAAGTAGCAGAAGAAATATCATTCAAATCCTCATCGTGTGTTTCATTCCAACTTTCATCTTTTGGAATCTGGTTATACAAACCTGCATTGGATTGAATATTTTGACGAGAGTCATAATAAAAATAGTTACGTACAAACCCGTACGGTTTGAACTTCACCTTTCCACCATTCTTCTCCTTGACTAGATCAGGAGTTGAAGGTTCTTCTGCGATAACCTTTGCTACAACGGTATCTTGTGCAGACAAAGTACATAACGACAGCACAGTCGCTACAGTCAAGAAAAAACGTTTCATCATTTGCTTTATTAAAACAGACAACGAGCGATGGATAGTAATCCACACTCGTAGTCCATTTGTCTTTATTTTAATTAATTTAATAACCCACTGAAATTGAACAACACGAAGTATCCAATAATCAAACTAATGATACCGACGAAGATACCCACTGTTGCCATCTGACTCTGTTTAATAAATCCTTTTGAATATGCAATTGCATTAGGAGGTGTGGAAATTGGTAACGACATAGCAAACGATGCCGACAATGCCAAACCAACAATCAACGTAGTAGAACCTCCGTATGGTGCCAATTTTTCAGCCATAACAGGATCCTGTGCCAATGCACAGAATATAGGAATCAACAAAGCTGCCGTTGCCGAGTTTGACATAAATGTTGACATCACCAAACACAATATGCCAGAACCTATTATCAAAGTCAAAGTTGGCCATGTGCCAAATGGAATAGAACCTACAATATGCTTAGACATAGTGACACCATCAGGACCGATTTTACCTTCCAAACCAACACCCAATGCGAAACCACCAGCTACAAGCCAAAGTACGTCCCAATCAATCTTTGCCAAATCCTTCTTCTCAAACACACCTGTGATACAGAACACTGCAAATGGAATCAACGCCACCACATTGGCATTGACACCTAACAGTTCTTTACCAAACACCCATAATAATATGGTAATTGCAAATGTGAAATACACAACCATCGCTTTAGGGCTCCTATCAACATCCCCTTCCAATTTCACTTCAATGCTTTCTTGCTTAACAGGGAAGAACTTACACAAGAACATCCATGCACAGAACAAGATTAACATAGCAACTGGAACCATCACCATCATCCATGTACCAAAACTGATATTGACACCTATCTTTTCTAGCCATCCTACAGCAACCACATTTGGAGGTGTTCCAATAGGAGAACCAATACCACCGATATTCGCTGCAACTGGAATAGACAATGCCAATCCCACACGTCCCTTCTCATCCGTATCAGACATCGAAGCCAACACAGGAGTCAATATAGCAATCATCATAGCAGCCGTAGCTGTATTACTCATAAACATAGAAAGAAGTGCTGTAACAACCAAGAAACCAAGCATGACATACTTAGGTTTAGTTCCAAAAGGTTTCAAAATTGCTCTTGCCAACGTGGCATCCAACTTATATTTTGTTGCTGCTATAGCCAACACAAAACCACCCATGAAAAGCATTACAGTAGGATCTGCAAATGCAGCCATAATAGCTTTACTAGAAAGTTTTTCTCCAACTTCACCGTCCATAAAAGACAGCATACTATTGGACGTGGTCAGCAGCATCAGTACCATCACCACTACGGAAGTACCCCAAATAGGAATAGGTTCCAGAATCCACATAATAGCCGCCATGACAAAGATAGCGATAATTCTTTGCTCCACCACTGTCAATCCTGGTACACCAAAAGCAGTTGTAGGAAGCAGCCACACCAATAACGTCACAAAAATAGTTGCGGCAAATCCAATAATTTTTTTACGATCCATAACAATTTAAAATTATACTTTTCTCTTTATCTTTTTAGTTTTCAAAAAACTCCGCAAATGTATAAAAAGCGCATAAAATATACAAAAGGAATTCTAAAAGATTTCAACATTTTTTCAATTTCCCCCATCAGTCAAAATTTTTATTTTTTTAACATTCTTACACATTTTATAATATTTTCAGCAATTCTAATTTTTAAAATTGCAAAATAAAAAAATCTAATGTATCTTTGCGAAAAATATGGCTCAGAAGTGAAGTCAATATCTTTTTATTAAATAGTAACAATTTAATCAACTTTAAGAAGGTTGAAAATCGAAAGGGTATAGACGCAGACATTGTAGAGTGGTTATATTATATATAATAATGTGTTTTGCACGCGTCTATCCTGAAAAAATGTTTTGTGTATGATATCTAAAATTCTGGTTGCCAACAGAGGAGAAATTGCCATGCGTGTGATGCGTTCATGCAAAGAAATGGGCATCAAAACTGTAGCAGTTTATTCAGAGGCTGACCGCACATCGAGACACGTTTTTTTTGCTGACGAAGCTGTTTGCATTGGTCCCGCACAGTCGTCTGCAAGTTACCTAAACATCGACAACATCATCGCCGCAGCAAAAAAATTCAACGCTGATGCAATTCATCCCGGTTATGGTTTTCTTTCTGAAAATGCTGGTTTTGCAGAGCGCTGTGAAAAAGAAGGAATTATTTTTATTGGTGCACCTCACCAAGCCATCTTGGACATGGGCGATAAGATTACAGCACGAAAATTAATGATTGCTGCCGGTGTCCCTGTTGTCCCTGGCACAGAAAGTCCTCTTCAATCTTACGAAGAAGCACTCGAAACTGCGAAAAAAATAGGACTCCCTGTCATGATCAAAGCCTCTGCTGGAGGTGGTGGAAAAGGAATCCGAATCATCCGAGAAATCAACGAATTAAAAAATGCTTACGACAGTGCTATTTCCGAAGCTGTTTCGTCTTTCGCCAATGGTACAATCTATATGGAAAAACTCATTGAACATCCTCATCACATCGAGTTTCAAGTATTAGCCGACAAACATGGGAATGTAGTTCATCTATTTGAACGTGAGTGTTCTATCCAAAGAAAACATCAAAAAGTAATTGAAGAGACCCCATCTCCTATCATGACCGATAAAGTCAGAAAAGAAATGGGTGCTATTGCAGTAAAAGCTGCAAAAGCAGTTAAATATGAAGGTGCCGGCACCATTGAATTTATGGTGGACGACAAACTGAATTATTACTTCCTAGAGATGAATACTCGTTTACAAGTGGAACATCCGATCACCGAAGAGGTCCTCGGTATCGACCTTGTAAAAGAGCAAATAAAAGTAGCAAGCGGAGAAGTCTTACGTTTCAAACAGGAAGATTTATATCAAAGAGGTCACGCTATCGAATGTCGTATCTGTGCTGAAGATGCAGAAAATGGATTTACTCCGACTCCAGGTATCATCAAATTGATGACAGAACCTTCTGGTATTGGCGTCCGTGTAGATAGCTTCTGTTACGAAGGATACGAAATTCCCATCTATTATGATTCCATGCTCAGCAAACTAGTGGTATGGGCTGCCAATAGAACGTATGCTATCGAACGTATGCGTCGCGTACTTTACGAATACAAGATAACGGGAACAAAAACCAATTTGTCCTATTTAAGAAAAATTTTGGAAGTGCCTGATTTTATCAAAGGACATTACACTACATCTTTTCTAGAAGACAATAAGAAAGTCTTAGAATCAATCACGTTGGAGGATGAATCAGAAGAAGTTCACAAAGCTGAGGATATCGCAGCCATTGCGGCTTACTTTGATTATCTAATGAATGAGGAAAGACCTGCCATCTGCGTCAACGACAACCGTCCGATCAGCAGATGGAGAGATTTCGGAAAACGGACAATTCTAAGATCATTATAATAAGGTAAGAGACTTTCTCTTACTAAAAAAAATAACCACAAAAAAAGAACGTATGAAAATAAAAGTCGGAAACAAGATCAAAGAAATTTCCCTTATAAACAAAGAAAATAACAAAGTGGAAATTTTGGTGGACGATAAGACATACAACCTAGACATTGTCATGGCCGAAAATGGACTTTGCTCCATCATAACAGAAGATGGTCATTCATACAATGCAGAATTAAAGCCAACAAGCAACAATAATCAAAACTATACTGTCAGTGTGGCTTTTAACACATTCCCAGTAGAGATCATCAGTCCATACCAATATGGAGCAAAGAAAGCGAAATCAAGCGAAAAGCAAGATAAAATCTTCTCTCCTATGCCTGGTAAGGTGGTTCGTATATTGGTTAAAGAAGGCGAAATCGTCAAAGCAGGCAGTCCTGTAATCATCATTGAAGCAATGAAAATGCAAAGTGAATACAAAGTGAAGGACGACTGCATGGTAAAGAAAATATTAGTAAATGAAGGTGACAATATTGCAGGAAATCAATCCTTGATTGAACTATGCGAAGCACCTGAGGAAGTATAAATCTAAAAGAAAGGAGAAAAATGGAATCTTCTAACGAAAGATTTTTAGAATTAAATCGCTTGGCTGAAGCTGGTGATGCAGCCCGAATAGAGAAGCAGCACAAAGCTGGAAAGTTAACAGCAAGAGAGCGTATAGCTATCCTTTTAGACAAAGGAACATTTGTTGAAATTGATAAATTTGTAATTCACCAATGTCATAACTTCGGCCTTGACAAACAACAGTTAGCAGGAGACGGTATCGTTGGTGGATACGGAAAAATAGACGGTCGCCTTGTATATGTATATGCATACGACTTTACAGTGTTCGGAGGATCATTAAGTCGCACCAACGCTAATAAAATCGTCAAATTACAAAACCTAGCATTGAAGATGGGGGCTCCAATTATCGCATTAAACGATTCAGGAGGCGCACGTATTCAAGAAGGTGTATCCAGCTTAGCAGGATATGGAGATATATTCTACCAAAACACGATTGCTTCTGGTGTGATTCCTCAAATATCTGTCATCCTAGGTCCTTGTGCAGGAGGAGCTTGTTACTCACCTGCATTGACTGACTTCATTTTCATGGTAAAGAATCACAGTCACATGTTTGTCACAGGTCCTGAGGTTGTCAAGACAGTAACCCACGAAGAAGTCGATAAAGAAGAGTTAGGCGGTGCGTCTGTTCACAATTCCACAAGTGGTGTAGCCCACTTCCTTGGTGAAACGGAAGAAGACACATTGATGATGGTTCGTGAATTGTTGGCATTTTTACCATCCAACAACATGGACGATGCCCCAAATGCACCTTATTCTTCTAATCTCGAGCCTAATGGAGCCGATTTGGACAACTTCATTCCAACCGACCCAAGCAAGCCATACGACATGAAAGAATTGATCGAAAGTGTTGTTGACGGTGGATATTTCTTTGAGATACAAGAGAACTTTGCGCCTAGCATCTTAGTTGGATTTGCCAGAATAGAAGGTAAAGTAATCGGTATCGTAGCAAATCAACCTGCATTCCAGGCTGGAGTGTTGGACATTGATACATCTGACAAAGCTGCAAGATTTATTCGTTTCTGCGACTGTTTCAGTATTCCTATTGTATCTTTCGTAGATGTTCCTGGTTTCTTACCAGGCTGTACACAAGAGCACGGAGGTATCATTCGTCACGGTGCAAAGATTGTTTATGCATATGTTGAAGCAACAGTTCCTAAGATAACTATCATCACCAGAAAAGCATACGGAGGAGCATACATCGTTATGTCAAGTAAGCACACTGGAGCTGATGTTAACTTTGCGTATCCAAATGCAGAAATCGCCGTAATGGGACAAGAAGGAGCTGTAAACATTCTTTATAAGAAAGTCAGCGACGAAGAAAAAGACAAAGCGAGAAAGGAATATGAAGAGAAGTTCTCTAATCCTTATAGAGCTGCAGAATTAGGATATATTGATGAGATTATACTTCCATCAAAGACCAGAGAGAAACTGATCCAAGCATTGGATATGACTCATACAAAGATAAGAGCCAATCCAGCAAAGAAACATGGCAATATTCCACTATAACAAGCCATTACGACATAAAGCGAAGGGATTAATGGAAACATTAATCCCTTTTCTTCTTAAATACCCTAAAAAAAGGGTTAAATATTTACGCAAATAAAAAAAAGTTCTTAAATTAGCAACGTTTTTTTATGGCTTAAAATTGTATTAAATAAACAACATTAGTATAAATTTAAATTATTGTTTTATGAAGAAAGTAAGTTTACTTGCATTAGTTGGTCTTATGACCATGGGAACTGCCTTTGCTGAAGACATTTACATCATCAAAGATGGTCAGTTAGTAGATGGTTACAAAGCTGTTCCTCAAGACGGAGAGGAAGTAATTGAGTTTGGTGCATCAGCAACAGATGGTAGCACAGCTGCTGCATTCTATCACAATGTACAATGGAAAGACTTCATGATTGATCTTTCTGCTAACAGAGTAGATATGACTAAGGCTTGGTATTTGACCATTGAATACATGGCTGGAGAGCAAGCAATGAAAGAAGCTTTGGATAACGAAGGTAAAGTTTCCGGAAAATCAGGTGACGTTTACCTTGAATTGTATAACGGAAAGAATCCAATGTTCCACATCGGATTTTTCGCATATGGTGTACCTCACAGCAGCCTAGACATCAACAAAGCAGATGCTCGTGTTCGTATTGATGGTAAGGGTCACAAGACAGCAAATGAATGGATAAAAGATTCAAGACTCGTTTATGCAAATGCTAAGAGTTTGGCTATGGACACATTGTTGATCGGTTGTATTAGAGAGGTTGCTACTGATCCAGATGATCCATTTGCACCTGTCTATATCAAGAACCTTTATCTATCTCCTTGGGGTGATCAATGTAGCAGACCATTCTATACAGAGAACTTCTCTGGTAATGTTAATGGATGGGAAGATGGTGATTTGAACAAATCAACAGCTAGCCAAATGATTGGTGGATATGCAATTTCAACTTCAAAGACTTCTGCTATCAGAAGATGGCAAAATGGTGGTTATGGAACAGACGGTGCCGTAACAGGATACTATGACGATGAAATGTTGCATGCACTAATCGTTGACAACGCTGATACAGCATCTGTTATCGCAGGTATCGAATTACCTAACAATCACAATGGTAAGATTATCCTTAACGCTTTGTTCGCATTCCGTTATATTGACGGAACAACATTCTATGAGGAGACTACTCCTGCTGCAGATAAGAAGATTGGTGCTTCTATCACATTTGACAACGGAGAGACAGTAAAGATCTTTGATCAAGAAATTCCTGCAGAATGGACTGAAATAGAAGAAGAAGTTAACGTTCCTGATGGAGCTAAGTCTTTCACAATCACTTTCAAACAAGACAAATTCAACTTCCTCGTTGATAACTTGCAAATCGGTACTTGTGCTGCTGGTTTGAACGTTGAAGATGCTGCTATTGAAAGCGCTGTTATCTATGCAACTAACGACCTAGTTGTTGTAGAAGGTGTTGAATACACAGACATCGAAGTATTGAACTTGAATGGTGTAGTTGTAGCAAATGCAAACATCTCTGGTTTGAATGCAGGTGCTTACATCGCAAAAGTTTACACTGCAAACGGTGTTATCTCTCAAGCAATTATCAAGAAATAATTTCTGATTAGATAATACATCTGAGGGCTGGCAAATTGCCAGCCCTCTTTTTTTTACTATCATGACAAATTATGATATTTTTTTAATATATAATTCATACATTTGCATATAAAATAGAATCGAATGAAACAAGCGAAATTATTATGGATAGTATGTGTATGTATGCTGCACTCGCTGACACTTAATGCCCAAAAAGTGGGATTGGTATTAAGCGGAGGTGGAGCAAAAGGTTGTACACATATAGGCGTAATAAAAGCTTTGGAGGAAAACAACATTCCAATAGATTATGTGGCGGGAACTTCCATGGGCGCAATCGTGAGTTCATTCTATGCGATGGGATACACACCAGAAGAGATGGAAGACCTGGTGACATCCGAATTATTCTTCACATGGTTGAAAGGACAGATTGATGATAAAAACAAATTTTACTTCAAATCAGAGGAAGAGACGCCTGAGTTCATATCATTCAAAATGACAATTGATGACTCCCTAAATATTAAGCCTTTTCTTCCTACCAGTTTTGTGTCTCCGGATCAAATGAATCAAGCTTGTTTGTATCTATTCTCACAAGCCACAACGATCTGCAAAGGCGATTTTGATAGTTTATTTGTTCCCTTTCGATGCATTGCAACTGATGTCTATGAAAAAAAAGCACACGTCCACCGAAGTGGCGATTTAAGTGATGCTGTACGATCATCAATGTCTTTCCCATTCGTATTCAAACCTATCCGTGTTAACAATCATCTCATGTTCGATGGAGGAATGTACAATAACTTTCCTATTGACATCATGAAAGATGAACTGAAAGCTGACTATATCATCGGAAGTTCCGTCAGCGATAATCCTGACGCGACAAAAGAAGATGATCCTTTTGCCTTACTTGAAAATCTTATTATGCAAAGGACCAACTACAATCTCTCATCCGAAGATGGCTGCCTTTTAGAATTTCACTACACTGATGTATCCCTTCTTGATTTTGAAAAAGCAAAATATCTCATTCAAAGAGGATATGACAGTACCATCGCACACATAGATGAGATAAAAGCAAAAATCAATCGCACCGCCGACATAGACTCTGTCAATGCTCGCAGATATGCATTTAGGCAGAAAAAGCCTCAACTGATATTTAAAAATATTATCATCAATGGTGTGAAACCACATCAGCAGAGATACATTGAGAAAAGTTTCCACACAGGGAAAGAATACTTCACTTTTAACAGCTTCCGCAAAACATATTTCAAACTGCTTTCAGACAAAAAAATCAGTGAAATTATTCCGCATGCACAATATAATCCTACAACAGAAGCATACGATCTCATATTGGATGTAACACTTAATGATCAATTCAAATTCTCATTCGGAGGAAATATTTCTTCAACCACGTCCAACCAACTATATGTCGGTGCAAAATATTTAGGAATCAAGAATCTGTCTTATGACCTTTCATTAGATGGACAAATCGGTATTCTCTATAAAAACACCCACTTCTTAGGTAGAATTGATTTCCCTTTCCAATTACCTTTTTGTATCAAATTGATAGGAGACATCAATCATTTCACTTATTCAAGTGAACAATATGCATTCTACGAAACCGATATTCCTACCGAAGCATATAGTACAGAGTTTTACTTTAAAACAAAAGCTTGCATCCCATTCTTTTTAAAAGGTCAAGTAGAATTAGGCATGGGTATCGGGAAAATTAAAAACAAGTATCATGGTCCCTACTCAACTGATATAGACACATTCGACAAAACAGAATATATATTAGGCGTGGCTCAATTGCAGTATAAACACAATTCATTGTCTCACAAACAATATCCTATATACGGGACAATGGCAAAAATAAATGCACAAGGCATATTTGGAAGAAAAAAATACAACTTAGAAATCGACCCCTTCAATCATGAAAGCTACGGAATAAAAACCACCTATTGGATGCAACTATCTGCATTGTACGACCATTATTTCTCTATAGGAAAACATTTCTCCCTTGGTCTAATGGCGGAATGCATCTATTCAACACACGAATTAGAGGGAAACTACATGGAAACGTTACTGATGGCCCCCTCTTTCACTCCGACAAAACATTCCATGATGGTGTTTAATACCGCTTTTCATGCCAACACTTTCTATGCAGCAGGATTAAAACCGATATATATCATAAACGATATGTTTCATATCCGATGGGAAAGCTATGTTTACGTTCCCCATCAGGCTATCATACCAACCGCCAAGTTCCATGCCATCTACGACAATGCATTTTCTAAAGTGTATGCACTCAGCGAAATCACAGCTGTAGCGCAATTAAAATATATCACAGCCGGTGTATATGTCAACTGGTACAGCTATCCTCAAAAAAACTGGAATGCAGGCCTCAATATAGGCTATCTAATATTCCACGAGAAATTGATTGAATAGTTTTTCGCAAAAAACATTTGATGAATTAACTCGAATATCGTATATTTGGGGAACTTTATACAAATTAGAAATCTAATATTAAAAACATGAGACGATTATTGTTCTATCTCACACAACTACTATTCACAATTTGTTTAGTTACTTCTTGTACAAAAGAAGAGGGAGAAGGTGGAAAAGGTTCTATTTACGGAGTTGTTCATAAAATTATTGATGAAGGAGAAATCGCCTACCGAAATCAATACATAACGGTTGGTGAGATACCTCAGGTTATCACTGAATTTTATTTTGTTCGTGATACCGTACCTGCAAAAAAGGAAGATGTATTCATCATCTATGGTGATAATCAACATGGGTACGATGACAAAACAAGTACCTCTTATGATGGATCATTCTGTTTCAAATATTTGAATGATGGTAACTACACATTGTTTGCACTATCCGATTCAACATACGACAAACAAAGCACCATCTGCCAAGTCAATATTGATAATAGCAACTCCGTTTACGCAGGAGACTTTTATATCTATGATGGCAAGAATTCGGGAAAATGCGGTATTGTAGGTAAGATAGAGGCTAAATACAAAAATGCAACTTCATTTATAAATGGAGTCGGACTTCGCGTTTATTATGAGAAGAAAGGATCTGTCACCAACTCAGATGAGCGCTCTGACGGTAATGGACTATACAGTTTTTCAAAATTAGACCCCTACACCACATACACCATCTACGCAGAAACAGAACCTGATAAAGACGAAGGAATAAGTGCTGCGCCAATAGAAATTACGACAGGTGCTCCTGGTACAATTACGATAGTTCCTGAAATTCTTTATGTATTTATCTATTGATAAATTATTCATTTAGCTTCGTATAATACAAAAAGCGGTCACATTATGTAACCGCTTTTTATTTGAAAAATAATAATGAAGGACAAACGAGAATATCAGCTTACAGATTTTTTACCCACCACAAAGAAAGAGTTGGAAATCAGACATTGGGATGAAGTTGATGTCATTTTATTTTCTGGTGATGCATACGTTGACCATCCTTCCTTCGCTGGTGCGGTGGTCGGACGTATATTGGAACATGAAGGACTCCGAGTAGCCATTATTCCACAACCCAACTGGAGGGATGACTTAAGAGATTTCAAAAAACTCGGGAGACCTCGATTGTTTTTTGCCATATCTGCAGGTTGTATGGATTCAATGGTCAATCATTACACTGCCAATAAAAGACTTCGCTCTGACGATGCCTACTCCCCAAATGGAGTAGCTGGTTTTCGTCCAGACCGGGCAACCATCGTATATTGTTCAATCCTAAAAAAATTATTCCCTGATATTCCTATCGTAATAGGTGGCATAGAAGCATCTCTTCGTCGTGTCACACACTATGATTACTGGGATGATGAGTTAAAGCCTTGCATTCTACAAGATTGCAAAGCTGATCTTCTCATCTACGGTATGGGAGAACTACCGCTGAAGGCAATTGTCAAGGAATTAAAGGCTGGAAAAAAGATATCGGAACTCACCGATATTCCTCAGACAGCCTATCTAACAGAAACATCTAACATACCAGAATCAACCGTAGAAACATTTACCCTCTTCTCTCATCCAGAGTGTTTAAAAGATAAAATGAAACAAGCGAAAAACTTCCGTGTTGTAGAAGAGGAATCTAATAAATTAGTGGCAAGAAGACTGATACAGGGAGTGGACAAGACTCACTCCGTGGTCATCAACCCTCCTTTTCCACCAATGTCCACCAATGACATAGATGCCACTTACGAACTACCTTTCACTCGTCTTCCCCACCCCAAATACAAAGGGAAAACGATACCCGCCTATGACATGATCAAGTTTTCAGTCAACATCCACCGCGGATGTTTTGGCGGTTGTTCGTTTTGTGCCATCTCTGCTCATCAAGGGAAATTCATCTCCTCTCGTTCAGAAGAATCCATCATAAAGGAAGTGACTCTTCTTACGCATCATCCTGAATTCAAAGGATATATAAGCGATTTAGGTGGCCCGTCTGCAAATATGTACAAAATGAGAGGAAAAGATGCCTCTTTATGTGCTAAATGTAAGCGCTATTCCTGTCTTCATCCTATCGTTTGTAAAAACATGAATACAGACCACTCCACCCTACTTGAATTGTATAAAAAAGTGGACAGACTACCTCTCATCAAAAAAACATTCATAGGAAGTGGCGTACGATACGATCTGATTCTTTGTAACGGCTCAGACGAAAAAGAAAATCAAAGTCACCATCTTTATATGGAAGAGCTCATAACCAATCATGTATCAGGAAGACTTAAGGTGGCACCCGAACACACATCCGACAACGTACTAAAGTTGATGAGGAAACCTTCGTTTAAACAATTCGAAGAGTTCAAAAAACATTTTGACAGGATAAACAAAGAAAATGGAATGAACCAACAACTCATTCCCTACTTCATTTCTAGTCACCCAGGATGTACACAGGAAGATATGGCAGAACTGGCTTGTATCACTAAAAATCTTGATTTCAAACTAGAACAGATTCAAGACTTCACTCCTACTCCGATGACACTTGCCACTGAAATTTATTACACTGGCATTCATCCATATACACTAGAAAAAGTGTGGACTCCTCGTTCGAAAGAAGAAAAACTAGAGCAACGTAAGTTCTTCTTCTGGTATAAGAAGGAAAATCAACGAAGCATCATCAATGATCTTCGGAAAATGAATCGTGACGACCTTATTCAACAATTATTCTCGAATCACGCCAACCACAATTCAACACCTCATTCAAATGATTCTTCCAAAGCATCATTTAAAAACGCTAAAGGTGCCTCTTCTAAGAGTACATATAAAAATGAACCTTTCCAAAGGTCCAATGCCTCTTCTAAATCATTCTCAAAACATGAAGGACAAAAGAATGGCAGCAAAAATAACAATACATCAAAACGCAAACGATGAAACTAAAAATTATAATTGAAAATACTGTTTTCCAATCTGATGCAAAAGCAGAATTAGGATTCTGTCTCTACATTGAAACAGATGACAACCACAAGATACTATTTGACACAGGACAAACAGATCTATTTGCATACAATGCACAACTATTTGATATAGATATCAATGAGATAGATTCATTGGTACTGAGCCACGGCCATTATGATCATACCGGTGGAATAGAAAAATTTCTACAACTAAACAACCATGCTGATATTTATATCAAAGAAGGATATGACACACCCAAATTTAACAAGATTGGGAAATATATCGGCATTCCAACAAACATTCACATTCCTAAAGATCGTCTTCACATCACCAAAGAGATTACAAGAATAGCAGAAGGAATATACATCATGCCCAACATTAAAATATTCGATGCAAAGGAGACTCATTTTACGCATCTAACAGTACGGGATGGAAATAATCTAAAAGAAGATTCATTTGAGGATGAACAGTTCCTCGTGATTCAAAAAAACAACAAGTTAAGCCTTGTAAGTGGATGCGCACACAGAGGCATTGTCAACACAATTCAAAGTGCATTAGAACACTTCGATGGCCCGATAGATCTAGTCATAGGCGGCTTTCACACACTACATGAGGACGAGCAGACCATTCGACAACTAGCAAATAAATTAAATCAGTTATCCATTGACAGAATCATTGCCTGCCATTGCACAGGTATCGATCAGTATGCTCAACTAAAGGACGAGTACAAAGGGGACATTCAATATGGACATGTTGGATTAAACACATACCTCTAGAATAAAAACGTAAGGACAGGTTATAAAGTTAGGTTTCAAGTCACATCACTCTTTCTTGTCTTTCTTTTTTTCTTTTTTGTCTTCTTTTTTATTTTTCTCCTTCTTCTCATCACGTTTTAAAGCATTCCAATACGATTTGAGTAATCCAGAAAAAGTATCGAATTCCTCTCGATAAACCACACCCAATCCTTGTGTGTTCGGAGATTGTTTGAAATAACTATTATTAGAACGATTAAATCCTTTCGTTCTGAATTTTCCCGACTTATTCAGTTTATATTCAATATCAAAATCGACGATGCTATTGGAGATATTCTCTGCATCTTCCACTTCATCCCTGTACCCAAAATTACCATTTAAAATCAACCGATCATTTAAGAACTGTGTTGAAAGAGCCACATCGAACTCACTTGAAGTGACTGTTCCATCCGCACCCGTCGAAGTAGGACGATAATTGAACCCGATATTAACATCTTGCGTCATCTTAGAGATCCAGTTTGAAAGCTGAGAGGACAAGGTAGAAAAACCGACTGATGACAACTCGGTCGTTGCCTCAACACTTTTATCTAAGTTATAAAAATGACCCAATGCCATGAGTGAAGCTATATTTCGATTCATAGCCTCTTCTGTATTGATTTGACTTTTTAATTGACTACGCACATCGTCGTCAGAATTAGGTAATTCGATATCAAATTTAATGTTAGGTGAAGTAATTGTTCCCGTTAAATTCATCAGACAGTTGACCATCGTCGTATTAGATGCAATCATAGGATCATCTATGATATCACTTAACGAAGCATTTAATGAATACTTTGCCTTAATGTTAATATCGGCTTGATACGGACTACCTGTCCACTGAACCGTACTACCAGAAATTATATCAAACTTTCGAGAGATAATACTTTGGATTGTAAATAAGTAGTCTCCTTTTTCTATTTCATAGCCGCCATACATCTTAAAATCATTTTCTTTTAGATTATACAACAAGCGAAGTGAGCCCGACCCATTAGCACGAATCACATCTCCCTGCTGTTGATCCATGATCAAATGCACTTGAGCATCTGGAGTAGCTTCCAGATCCACCACTAATTGGATATTGGTTGAGGTCTTTGTCTTTTGCTCATTGATCTGCTTTATTTTTTCTCTACGTAATCGTCTCTTTTCCTGCATCGTCTTGTTCTCTTCCGACTCAACAAACGTAACAAAATTACCATCCTTAACAGATGAAACACCTTCAATCGGAATAATCATCATCGTATTAGGCATCGTTTTCATTGCCAATTCAATGTTGACTGTTTCCGGTGTTCCCGAAAAATGTGCTTTTCCCTTTGCATAAGCCTTTCCGTAGAATGTTTCATTATCCTCTTCTTTGGTGTTCATTATCAACAGATTATTACAATCCAAATCGAAAGCGAACTTAATATTTCGGAACGCATCATGCAGCAACATACCTGAGATGACTCCGTAATGACCTTCCGTATCATATAATTGAGTCTGGTTCAATTCAATCGTATGAGGAGTCAACTTAACAGAATCAGATAAGACAAAAGATGTTTTAAGAAAATCAACATCAAATGCCATATCCTTCACATACGTCATTCCCTCCAACCCAATATTACCGAACTTACCATAAGCAGCAATATCACCACTCACTGTTCCTGTATTATTTTGTAATACATTTTTTAAATATTTACGAAGGAATCCCATGCTGACATCCTTTAACTTTCCTCCTATATATAACGAGTCATTACCAAGGAAGACTCCTCCGTGAAGCTTTGATTTGGACAGATTTGTATTATCTCGATACGGAGACAATAATTCCGCATTAAAATCTATACATTTCTCTCTATCCTTCCATGCCGACACTATTGACATATCTCCCAAGACACATTCATTGATTTCACTATCATAAACATACAAGTCACCCTTGAAATACGGCATGTCAAATAATTTAAACACAAAAACATCACCATCAGCCACACCATTAAACGAGATGTCATCATTCGCAATTATGTCACTGATATATCCCAGATATAAATCACTGAAATGTACATTTATACTATCAGATGCAACAGATGAATTCACACCATTCACATATAAAAACTGTGTGCCATGACTAAACTTAAAGCTATCTACAGAGATCCATTTCTTATCCAATGCAATCGAACTCTCCTTTATTGTCCATATCGTATCATTCAGAATGATATGAGAAGGAGAAATATGGATATCGGCTGTAACGCCTTCACCTTTTACATAATCTTTGAATAATGTTTCCAACTTCACTTTACCACTATAGGTTTCCTCCACAGAATTACTAAAGTTGAAATCCACATTCACATCATTGTTTTTAGCATCCGTGTTTAGAGAAAGATAATAGGGACGACGGGATGTGTTTTTAGGATGATAATCCATTCTACACATCAGTTTCAACTGATCATGCGGATTCTCACATAAGAAAACTAAATTTCGAAGAGTTGACTCCCCTTTCTTAACATATGGAGCCTCTAGACGAACCCTAAACTTATGCGTTAGTTCATTGACAAACCCCTTCAACTTCGCCTCATCTTCTACCACCAACGGCATCGGATAAACATCATGAATAGGTTCTAAATTTTCAATAGAAAAATCATACGTGAAATTATTAATCCTACCATTTTTGGATACGACCATCTTTTCATCTTTCACAATCGCAGGGAGATATTGATGTGCAATATTATAAAAGAATGCAGGAAGAGTCGTCAATGCATATTTACCTTTTATATATCCGTTAATATAATCTGAATAAACCGATAACTTTTTATTTTCTCCAGGCAAAACTGTAGCTGATATACTTAAGTTATTCATGCCTAACTCTTTTTCTCCCTGAGCAAATATCACATTATCCAAAGAGAAAGAGCCCTCCAGTTCATCCAAATTATTTCCCACAAAATTAGTTTCCACATCAAATGAAAGATGGGTGTCATCAACGCCTTCCAGCAAATGAGTCTTTGTCAGATTGAAATCCCTCACATTCGAAGAAAAATGGTACAATGGATTTTCCTTTCTCAAATCGGCCTTACCTAAGAAACTCAATTCCGCATTAGGATCACTCATTATCAGCTTGCCATCAAAGCCGCTGTTATCAAAATTACCATCTAACCGGATATTCTCATAACAATAATTTTTATAATAAAAAGAATCAACAGCCCCCTGTGCTTTCAGCCTAAAGTTCCGGTCAGACAACTTATGTAGGATAATTTCCGCATTGAATGCCACATTGCCTAAATGAGAAGCATCACCAAAAACCTTATTCAAATGACAATCTTTAGTGTTCACTTTCCCTTCTACCGTATATGAGTTAAGCTGAAGATCCTGAGAGTTCATAGCCACAGACACATTCAACGTTCCCATATTTGACAGAATCATTCCTTCCGACAGCATGTTTGACAAATCTCCATTCAAGGTCCCACGATAAGAAATAACCCCAAGAGAGTCCAATGTCTTAGGCAATTGTATATCACGATCCAGTGCCACCCAAAGCAAATCCGACAACTCCGAATAATTCGATGATATTTTCTCCACATTAGCCACCAGATTCATTTTTTTTGAATCTGGATATAAATTTCTAACTGCCACATTTCCTGCTATACAAGTAGATTTGCCATACTTCATCATCAAGCCATTCGCTTGAATATGAGAAAGCGAACCATATATCTCTCCTTCAATCGTAAATGGCTCCTGCAAAAGATCCAATGCTGGATGGAAGACAGAGAAATCTGACAATTTAATCACAGAAGGAGAAAACTGAATAGCTCCTCGCAACAGCTCTTGAGGCTTTTTTAACGCCTCATAATGCTGATGATAGAGTATCGACTTATTTATTTCCAACGAACTATTAGGTGTCTTTAAAACAAATTTCGTCAAATTTATATTCTCATCATTTAAGGCAACCACCGTAGAGATATCATCCACCACAAAACCCGACTGTTCTTTAAATGATATATTATCCACTTTAACATTCAGGGAATCATCATCATACGTACGGACATACAAGCATCCGTTGATGTCATATAATCGAACATCATTCGGATTGAATCTTCCGATTAAATTCTCCTCAACGTATGGATTTTTATAAGAAATCTGACAATTTTCAAATGCAAACGATTCTATATCCATTGTCCATTTTAATGACAACGTATCATTATTATCCGACTTAAATGCATCTATAAAGAACTGAAAATTAGGAACCTGTGTGGAATCTACCGAGAGATTTGCCTCCAAGCCCGTAAACTGTATGGTTCGAAACGAAATCTGAGAGGAGAACAATCTCCACAAATTAATCGTGACCTTCGTTCGATCCATAAACAACATAGTATCACGATTCTTATCCTCTACATATACATCCTTCAGCACAAAACTATTAGGGAAATTCCAGTCTATTTCTTCTATAGAAACCTTACTTCCCACCTGATGCGAAAGACTCGTCGTTACCATATCAACCACCGAACGTTGCATACGTTTATTCTGCAACGCCACATACCCAAATAAGAGAAACAGTAAAAATACTCCTAAGATGGAAAGTAATATGTAAGTAAATCGTTTTATATCAAATCAATATATATTCTATGCAAATTTAACAAATTGTTTTCATGGTATGGACACTTTTATTGTCTGATTTTTGTAATTTTGCAGACGTTTAAAAAAATTTAACGAAATGGGAAAGTCGGTTAATATTTTAGCTATAGAATCCTCTTGCGACGACACCTCTGCTGCAGTCTTGAGTGATGGATTTTTATTATCCAATGTAATTGCCAGTCAGAAAGTACATGAAGCGTATGGCGGTGTAGTTCCTGAGTTAGCCTCTCGTGCCCACCAACAAAACATTATACCTGTTGTACATGAGGCTATTAAACAATCAGGCATAAAGAAAGAAGATTTATCTGCCATCGCATTTACTCGCGGACCAGGATTAATGGGCTCGCTATTAGTAGGCACCTCTTTCGCCAAAGGATTATCATTAGCACTGAATATTCCACTAATAGATGTCAATCATCTACAAGCTCATATACTTGCTCATTTCATTCAAGTCAAAGGGGAAGAGAAAGAACTTCCTCAATTCCCTTTTCTCTGTCTATTAGTCTCTGGAGGAAACTCCCAAATCGTTTTGGTGAAAAGTCCCTACGACATGGAAATCATAGGACAGACCATCGATGATGCTGCAGGTGAAGCGTTTGACAAATGTGCGAAAGTGATGGGACTCCCCTATCCTGGAGGACCTGTCATCGATCGACTAGCCAAAGAAGGTAATCCTAAAGCCTTTCAGTTTCACAAGCCTCAGATACCCAACTACGATTACAGTTTCAGCGGATTGAAAACATCCTTTTTATACTTGCTTAGAGATGAACTAAAAAAGAATGAAAACTTTATAGAAGAAAACAAAAACGACCTATGTGCTTCTCTTCAATTCACAGTGGTAGATATTCTAATGAATAAATTAAGAAAAGCCGCAAAAGATTTAGGTATCAACCGAATTGCCGTAGCTGGTGGTGTGTCTGCAAATTCCGCACTTCGCTCCGCTTTCGAGGATTATGCCAAACGATTCAAATGGACAATATACATTCCTAAATTTTCCTATACCACAGACAATGGAGCAATGGTTGCCATAGCAGGTTATTTTAAATATCAAAACAAAGATTTTTGCGATATTTCCTTACCTCCATTCTCCAGAGTTGAAATGTAACATACACACCGGAAGCAACTCCGAAAAAGCTTATAGAAGTGTTTGCCATACAATCTTATGACAATCATCTTGCCTTTTGGTAATAGAGCATCACTTTTATATATTTGTTAATTATTTAGTTATGATTTGGGCAAAACATATAAGAAGAACTATACTATTTATTGGATGGATTCTATTCATACAACCTATTGATGCACATAACTTTGAATGCGGTGAAGGGACTTTATTATTCAAAGAGGACTTTGGAGGAAATCATGTTGAGGATGCAGCACGAAGGGAAGAGCCATTGCCCGATTCCATAAACAATCTGAACTATTCCAGCCATCTTTGGTGCTTAGGGTATCAAGCATACGGTCTTAGAAAAGAAGCCATAATCAGAAGAAAACTCGCTGGAGATCCCCCTCATATATACTCTGATTGGTACGCAGATTTTGGTGATCACACATACGAAAGTGACACAACAAAAGGCTATTTTATGCAGATAGATTTGGATTACTTCAACCCAGTATATGTACACAAACTGAATAATCTATCACACAATACGCAGTTGTATTTCTCGGTTTGGGGACATCCCGTCAATGCATCTTCAGACGCTCCTATAACATTGTCCATAGAAGATTCGAATGGCTACACCTTTAAACAACGAGATTTTGTCATTGATCATGAAAACTATGCATGGCAAAAATTCGGAATATTTTTTTCAGTTCCAGAAGATGTAACATCCATCGTGTGTAAAGTATATTGTGGGGCATCAGGAAGCGGAGGCGACTTAGCTTTGGATGACATAGAGATACGTCAATGTTCTTCCACGGAAGAAACTATTGCATCCACCCAAAACAGCAACGAGAAAAAGTGGTTTTTTGAAGCATCTCTCGGTGGAATTTTCAATTCAGGAAACATCAATGATTTAGGATTTAACACCGCTGGTGAAATTAGCAGAAACGACAGCCTTATATCTTTTCTCACCAACTACAAATTCATCTATAAGAAGGACAACGAAACGCTGAGAAACAAAGAATTAAAAGCTTCTATCAAAACAGATATCCTACAATACAACCGCTGGTCGCCTTTCGTTGCCATTGAGTTCATCACAAACAAATTCAAAGCATACGATTACAAGATAAGTGCTCTGACAGGTGTCAAACTACGAATATATGACAAACCCGACCTTTGCAGTTATTCCATTAGCGCCGCATTTATGTTCGATCGCGTTAAATATACACCCGAGAAAAGTATCCTAAGCGAGCGTAACTACAGGCTTTCTCTTCGTCCAAAAATACGACAAAAGATAGGTGATGTGTTAACAATCAATTGCATATCCTTTTATCAACCCAGTTTCGAAAATTTCAACGATTATATATTTGACACCTCTGTTAACTTCGATTGCAAAATCAGCACACATTTCTTTATCTGCACTGGATTCTATCACGAATATAGAAGCAAACTTCCAACGGAAGACTATAAACGAAATGATTTCTCAACAGAAGTATCGCTAACCGTAAAATTCTAATAATTTTATTCGGAATACTTCCTTGTAACAATTTAATTTTTTATATTCGCCTATATTAATTTAACCAAACAATTATGCATATGAAAAAATATATATCACTTATAACAAAAAGCCTCTTTATACTATCATTATCATTATCGGTTTTCTCTTGTACAAAAGAAGAACCGGAGGAACCGATTGACACCCAAAGCACCCTTCCTGGAACATGGGTATGTCAGAAGAAGGTCATTTTAGAGTTAGAGGCAGGTTCCACTTGGAGATACAATGAAGTAAGTTCTGATTTCTCTGATGATTGGGCCAACATACCCTACACATTCGGTTCGGATGGATATTATCTTATTGAATACCGTGCGAGCGATAACTATATTGTAAAATATAATGATCAATATACGCTCTCAAATGACACCATTCATTTCTCCAATTTGAATGAGTTTCCATGCCACGATGCAATTGTTTCATTCAACAGCACATCCAGTATGATCTTTACAACGCATGGGACGAAAAACGGAACAAAAATAAAAACCGAGTACCATTTCTTTAAAGAGAGTACACAAAGAGCACCAAAAGCATTCAACAGTATTACAGCCTCTCAATCCAAAAGTTATATATTCTCTGCTGTTAACCACTCACACATCGCATCATTTAAGATTGAGAGTGTCTCAGCCACTACCGCATTACTGATAATGAGCAACAACGAAAACATCACATTATCTAGTACCAATAGTGTATTGGTCTATAACGGTGAAGGATATTTTGCAAAGAGCGTTGATCACATCAACAACAATGATACTACATTGTTCTATTTTGACAGCAAAACTAAAACATTAAACTCAGCAGATAAAGAGCCTTCTATTATCAACAACGTAGGAGAAATTCTGTTCTGGGAGAAATAAGGAATAACAAGAGTATATCACACACATTCTTCTATCTAGTCTGCACGTACAGACACCAACAGATAGAAGAATGTGTGCTTTATTAGGAGCAAACACTATATCAATTAAATAAGCCGTCCAACTTATGGAAACTAGCAGCAGAACAGAAAACGATTACATCGTCTCCGGCCTGAATATGAGTTTGTCCGTTGGCTATGAACCCTTCCCCATTTCTAATCACACCACCGATAAAAATATCATTCGGCAGCTTTACATCCATAATCTTACCTTTGGTTATCACTGATCCTTCCTTCGGTGTCAACTCAACCACCTCGGCATCTACGTGCGTCAAACATTTCACGTTGTGAACATCAGCATCCAGCGTATATTGATAAATATAACTAGCAGCCAACAATTTTTTATTAATCACCGTACCAATATCCAAGCTTTCCGCCAATTGGATATAATCAATATTCTCAATTTCAGCAATTGTTTTTTTCAATCCAAATCGTTTTGCAGCGATACATGCCAATATGTTTGTTTCTGAATTATCTGACAATGCCACGAAAGCGTCCATGTCTTCTATATTCTCATCTCTCAAAACATCCAAATCACTAGTATCCACATTGATAATCATTGCATTATCGGTTTTCTCCATAAGCGCATTCACCTTCTGCTTGTCTTTTTCCAAAACCTTCACATCCATATTATCTGGCATACTCTGAATGGTCTTCATGGTTATATTACCACCTCCCACAATCATCAGATCTTTTACTTGAATCACTTCCTTTCCAGCTTGTTTCCGCACATCTGGGATGTAATCCTTTGTAGTAATAAAATAGACAATATCATTCGCTTTTATTTCATCGGCACCTTTAGGGATGATAGTCTCAGAATTCCTACGAATAGAAACGACACGATAGAATTCACTATTTTTCAGGTTCATCAATTTTTGATTGATGATAGGAGCATTGGCTCTTATCTTCATACCAATCAACGTCAATGCGCCATTCGAAAATTCCATCCATTGTCTCACCCAGTTCATTTTTATGGAGGCTGTTATCTCCTTTGCAGCCAACAATTCTGGATAAATCAACGCATCTATGCCTAAATCATTAAAGAACTTTTGATTCTCTTCAAGTAGGTATTCATAATTATTTATACGTGCCACTGTTTTTTTTGCACCTAGTTTATGAGCTAAAATACAAGATGTTATATTACGACTCTCAATAGGTGTTACGCCAATAAACAAATCAGCATCTTTTGTGCCTGCTTCTTTTAAATCCTGAAGAGCTGTACAGATTCCTTGTACAGCAATCAAATCATATAATTTTTCTATATTCTGTACTTTCTCTCTATCCTCTTCAATCACAACAATATCGTGATTTTCTCTAGAAAGCATCTTTGCCAAATGTGTGCCGACTTCTCCGGCTCCTGCAATAACAATTTTCATATCATATTAGCTTTTTTCAACTACAAAAATAGTGTAACTTTTGTTAATTTGCGACTATCAACTTACCTTTGTCAAAAAAATTCATACGAAAGAATGATAGAAATACTACAATCATTTGACCATGAGGTAATGATACTCCTTAACCTAGGGGAACATCATACAATCCATAGTGATTTTTTCTTTTGGACAATCTCGCAAAACTTATTTATCTGGTTTCCTGTCCTGGCATTGTTTTTTTTTGTTATAGGTAAGAACAAAAGGAAAGAAGCATTTGCCATCATCGGTTTTTTCATTCTGCTCATCCTATTATGTGACCAAATAAGTTCCTCAATTCTAAAACCTTGGATTGCTCGACCCAGACCTAGTCACGATCCATCAATTGAATCTCTTCTTACTTATGTTTACAACTACAAAGGAGGAGCTTTCGGATTTCCATCATCTCATGCAGCCAACTGCTTTGGATTCGCCATCTTTAGTTCTTTGCTTTTCCAATATAAACCCTACACATTCATCTCCATAGTTTGGGCTATCCTATGCTCCTACTCCCGTATCTACTTAGGAGTTCATTTCCCATGCGACATTCTCTTTGGCATCATATTAGGTTCAGCAATTGCTTTCGGATGTTATTCTCTTTACAGCAAGATATCCGACAAGTACCTAAGAAAAGAGTCTTCCTCCTTCAAGAGATATGACACCACACCAACTGGTTATATAAAAAGAGATATTCGATTAATTATCCTTACGCTTACTACATTATTATTTGCAGTTGCAATTAGTAGCTTGCATGTACAATCATAAAAATGGCAGAGGATTAACCTCTACCATTTATCTATATCACTTCCCTTCAAACTTTTTCAAGGCTTCTTCCAACGTCATTCCTGCATAGTCCTGAGCACTGATCCAACGACCACTTTTTTTATCATCTGCGAAAGCACCCAATACCATACCTGGGATAACTGAATCAGGATCATTAGGTGCCTTAGGGCCTCCTAAATCTGTACGACACCATCCTGGATCTACCAGATTAATCATCACATCTGTTCCCTCTACTGTAGTACCCAAATCCTTCGTCACCTTATCCAAAGCCGCCTTGCTGGCAGAATAACCCGCCTGTTGAGGTTCATTTTGAATACCGCTTGTTGTGTTAATGATACGACCGAAGCCACGTTTTATCATTGGTGGCATAAAGGCATAACATAACATCATCGGAGCAATCGTATTAATCATAAAACTTTGAGTATAGTCTTCCACCGGTGTTTGGAAATACTCTGTACGATAAGCAATCTGAACAGCTGCATCATTAAAAAGAATATCCACTTGAGTTCCCTTCATGAATATCACATTAATCATGGATTGCACCTCTTCTGGTCTCGACAATTCTGCCGCCACACAATATGCGCTTACACCCATTGAAGTAACTTCCTCGTAAATAGATTCTGTGTGAGATAAATCACGACTATGTAATATTAAATTACATCCTTGAGAAGCCATAAATCTAGCTATTCTCAATCCTAATCCTCTGTTGGCACCAGTTATCAGTGCCCACTTTCCTTTTAATGTTCTCATATAGCATTTATACATTTAATAAAATCGCACAAAGATACATATTTCATAAAATATCTCAGCATTTTAACGTTCTTTCAATCAAAAATTAAACGTGAGACCTAACATTGCAGTAACGCCAGGCATTGGATAGCCGGCATTGACCTCATAGGCTTGATTTAACAGATTTTCTCCCTTTGCCCATATTGTCAGCCATCGAGTTGCCTTCCAATCTCCTCTTATGTGCCATAGCAAATATTGCTCTTTGGTATCTTGATTCATAGATGTAAGCAAGTTATGAATATAATTCAACCCGGTATGAAACTTCCCGCGTGAAGTTGAAAACTTAGCTCCTATATTTAATTTTTGTTCAGGCGTGGCCACCACGGGATATTTCATATATATATAACCATAATTAGCATCAAGAGTCCAATGTTTATTTATATTAAAAAGTGTTTTCAACTCCACTCCTATATTTTGGACTTGCCCTGTATTTATATTTTCATATGTTTTTTTGTAATCTTCATCATTAGGAACACAAACGATCAAATCTTTTCCCTTCAGATAAAACAGATTCAACGTATAGGACAATCGATCCTTTATATTTCTTTGTTCTACTAATAATTCATAACTCCATACAGACTCTGTAGATAATTCAGGATTCGCAGCATTTCCCCAATACTTTTCTTTAATCGATGGAAATTTAATTCCTCTACCAACCACTGCCTTTATATTCATTCTATCATGAGGATGAAACGACACGCCCCCTTGAGGAACCCATTGCGCTTTCATAAGAGAATGATGATCACATCGAATACCGGCATCAATTGTCATCCAATTAGCTATACTCTTTTTATAATCAACATATCCTGCCACTTCATATTCGAATCTATCATCTTCAACATAGACATCCCCTTTTCGACAACCGGAAAGAAAGAGAGCCAACGACATATAATGATGTCCCTCTTCTATATCCGATGCATCACGGCTTTCTACATATTCATGCTGATAGACACCACCCATCTGTAACATATCTACGCCAACTGTCAATAAATCTTTTTTATCAAACAAACGGAACTGCTGATTTAAGGAACCCCCCATCAATCTATTCCTTATATCAATCCGATATTTCTTCCGTTTATCATCATCTGACGGATCAACCGTATAACCCTCATTCATCCAAAATCTACCGAAATTACAGAAGAAGCGAATCGAGCCAGATGTTTTTTCATACTCATTCCTTAAATTAAAAGATGTCATTCCTTCCGTCACTTCATGATCGGCTTCGTTCAACGGCACGTTCATTGTGCCAGGCTGAGATGCATTATAATGCGTGAAATTCACATGAGAGTTTACTCGCCAATTTTTTGAGATATCAAAATTCAATTTAGCAAACATGCCATATTGTTCAAAATCCATCTTCTTACGATGTCCATCCGTTCTATTATATGATCCGCCAATAAAACTCGAGAATCGCTTCCTTTTTATCATATTGGTCACATCCGAACGTAATGTGTTAGATAATCCATACCCTACATTTACAAACGTTTTACACCTTTCATTCTCAGGTTCCTTTGATATAATATTAACAACACCCCCCATCGCATTTGATCCATACATCATAGAAGCTGGTCCTCGAAGTACTTCTACATGATCCACCCAGTACGTCTGATAACTATCAACCCACGGATACTTCATAAAGCCATCATATTGAGGATTTCCATCTATGAGCACCATAACTCGTCCGGAACCACTATTAAGTCCACGAATAGAGATATCTCCAGCAGAGCCGTCGTCCACACCATACCCCATTACACCTCTCGATGTTGAGAAACAGCCTGGTACAAACTCATTCAGGAAAGGCAACACAGAGGTCTGATGATTTGTTTCTATAACTGAACTATTAACGATTGTCACCGTTGTTGGCAATGAATTAATACCTATCGGATCACGATGTCCCGTATTCACCTTTATATAATCATGATAAAAATAGCAAACACATAATCCGTCCTCCTGACAGCTATTTATTAAAGAATCCAATTCGCTATCTTCTACATTTTTATCTGCATATACAATAATAGATACTAGATACAAAGCAATAAACAAACATACTTTTTTCATCTATAATTGTATTAAATTAAACATAAAGATTACTGATAACCAACTAATTATTTAAAATATACCATCTGAGATACGATGTTCGACAATTCGCTTCTCAAGAATTTAAGAGAACCCTTATCCTTGGGATGTACACGATTGGTCAATAAAATCACCGCCACATGTGCATCTAAATCCATTACAATAGAAGTCCCCGTATAACCTGTATGACAGATACACTTATGCAAAGGGAAGCAATCACCTAAGATAAAAGCATGAGAACTTGACACATCCCATCCTAAAGCTCGTCCCACCGTTGGCGCATTTGATTCAGGAATTCTCGTCATCAGCTCCACCGTTTCTTTTTTTAAGATTCTGCGTCCATTTATTTCCCCTCCATTCATGATAGCCATGCACAACACTGAAAGATCACTCACATCTGAAAAAACACCAGCATTACCAGAATTGCCACCATTGAGCAATCGTGCCAATGGGTCATGGGTCCTACCGATCAAAGGCATACTATCCGGTTGAACTTCCGTCGGAGCAATCTCTAAGCTATCCGGCACCTCTACGTCATTCGGGAAATAACATGTATGCGTCAAACCCAACGTATCAAATATATTTTTTTGTACATAATCACACAAGCGCTCCCCTGTCAATCGTTGTACAATGTTTTGTAAAGTTATAAAATTCAAACAACTATATGAAAATTTTGTTCCTGGTCTGAAATTACGATGCGACTTGGTTGCAATTATATGCATCAACGAATCTGAATCACAACCCATCCGATACAGAGACTTCACATTACGAATATACGAATCTAACCCACTTGAATGTGTCAACAGATCCTGAATTGTGATGTCTTGAATAGAATCCCCCTTGACCCATGGTTTAAATTCCGGAATATACTGATTCACCTTATCATCCAATGCAAGTTTCTTTTTTTCAATCAACTGCATCACAGCAAGAGTTGTAGCAATACACTTACTCAACGAAGCAAGATCAAAGATTGTATTTTCTGTCATCATAGTCGGTTCTGGCACCAATGATCTATTCCCATAAGACTTTGTGAAAACAACTGTACTATCCTGTACAATAGAGATAACCGCACCAGGAATAATTCCATGAGAAATTGTCGAATAAACCAATGTGTCAATCTGATATACTATTGTCGAATCTATTTGATTCACAACACCTTGATTATTATCTACAATCTCACCTGAGACACCTTTACATGAGCAGACAATAAACAACAGCCCAAGAACCCATCCTCTACACCATTCGTTCATATACATATATTTAAAAATCCACATGTAAAGCAAAACGTAAGCCATGACGAGGAACATCAACATGGTCTCGATACGTCAATCTCCAAATATATTCAAATTTAAACAATTTCAAGACATTATCCAATCCAACACCAGCCTCCATATAAGGTAATCGATCAAATGAATAGGATGTGGAAGGAAAAACGAACAAGCCATCCAGATGCTGTGCTCGCATCGGATTTGACTCGTCAGACAACTTGGCATACACCCCTTTGAAAGTCACAAACTCACGCAATTGCAATTTTCTTAAGACAGGCACTCTATTCAAAATCAGTCCATTTAAATAGTAGGCAATATCCCATGTCAAGGATTGATTACATACAAACTCCACAGGATCCATCAAAGAGAATGCTTGCTCTTTTATAGTGTATGAACAGCTGACATCAGGAACATCCAGCAATGTGTAAGGAACATCATTCCATACTTTAGATGCTTTAAAAAACAAATCTACGTAACCGAAATAAGATAACCAGCACCTTTTTTGGAAACTAGCTTCTGTACGATTGTAAGTATAGTCCGTACCTAAAAAACCTTTTATACCAAAAGAATGAGAAAGAATAAATTCAGGCCGTTCCTTATTTAAATTAAAACGATTACGACGAGATTCATAAAATTTTTCAGAAGGACAATAGCGGAAAGACAACTTAAACGTATTCATCGTATAATCATCAATGGATGTATAAGTTCCATCCTCATTGTAGCGATTAAATGCTGTCAACCATGTAGAATACGATGTTTTATGTAAGAATCTGAATACATATGAAAAACCTGAATAAAACTCATTTTGATAGGTCACTCCTGCTTCTTTTTGATATATCGCATTCCGATCATCCGTACGGCTGAACAATGAGGCCAGAATATTATCATACCCGACAAAGCTCTCTCCTACCTTACCAATATCATATTTCCCAAAAATTTGAATAGAATGGATAGGATATTCGAAACGATACTTCTTTTTATCATTGAAAGAATATTCCAACATCCCCATTCCTTTCGGTAATTTATCCTTGAAACCATATGCAATATACGTATTTAAAAAGAAATGTTTGTCAAAAGCCGTTGTCGTTTCTCCACCCAAGCGGACGCGAAAACCTTCCAATCGGTTGGTTGATATGGTAGAAAAAAATGGTCCATAATCAAACTGACTATTCTCTTTTTTTGTTGGTATATAATTGTTCACACAAACATCTAGAATTGAATGAACAGCTCTAAAGACTTTCACAGATTTTAATTGAGCCATTAAAGAGTCCATTCTTTGTTCCTCAGGTTGCAAAGTCTCATGACGTAATGTATCCCATGCAGCTGTTGAGACTTCTCCTGCCCCAGTGGCTTCCACCTCAGTAGCCGGTTGTTCAAAGATTGTCATATCCTGGATAGGTGCAAAATCGTAATTCTGATATGTATTCAATCTCTCGCCATACACACGAGGCAATGCAGGGACAAAAAATTCGACACAAACAAAATCACGGTTTATCAAGCGTGTTCCATCAGGTGCTCTTGAAAAATCCTGTTCAAAATACATACTTTCCACAAAATTCAAGTTAATATCCTTCGGAATATTAAAATGAGCATGGTGTATAAATCTTGACGTATCCAATGACACATATAAATTACCTGTAAATCCATACGCTTCCGTCGTTCTAGGCGTGAATGCCAAGTTTACACATGAATCACCATTAACAACCAGCGTATCCAATATGAAATATTTATAAAATGAAGGAGCAATATTTGCCAACGGACTTACAAAATGGTTCGTTAACAATTCAATGTCATTCCGGAATATATCAACCTCCTTAAACATTTCATTAATTGTTCTTTTCACTCCTTCCTGAGGAAAAATCTCATCTATTCCTACATTTTTCTCAGCACGTATCAATGTACGTTCTTTCTCCCTCTCCTTAAGAAAATAACGGGTTGATATACATTCACGAAGGCCAACAGGCAAGATACTTTTCCCATATCGGGAAGTATCCGTATGGTCATACAAAAATCCGAATTTCTTCGACAATAACGTATGTTTTCTTTCCTCAAATTCATTCCATGCATACGTAATCTTTTGGTATTGATCATACGTGCAGAAATCATGATTACGGGGACTAGCCATCTCCTTATGTTCAATCATCTCCTTTACCAGATCAACAGCAGGATTATTTTTGTTTTTATACCTTTGACGTTTAGGGTTAACTATAATTTCGTTTAATGAATACGTTTCTGGTATCAAATTCACTTTTATATTTCGTCTGATACCATCAGCCTTGATATTTACCTTATACTCCTTATATCCCATCATTGAGAACACGAGGACACCAGGCTCCTCCGTTATTATTGTATATTTACCATAAATATCTGTGATCGTACCACGTGTCGTGTTCTTAAAATAAATAGAGACATACGGAAGCGTCTCCCTCGTAGAAGAATCCCTGACAATACCGAATATTTCGGTTTCAACAGCATAACTTGAAACGGGTGATAGGATAAGAATAAATAACAATAACTTTAAATATTTCATTCTATATATTTTTTCAAACACATTACAGTTTAACAGTAAGTCCATCTTTTGCCAAGATAGTATTAGGGAAAATCGTTTGAGCTTCCTTTAACAATGGAGACAGATCATCATAACGAGCAGAGAAATGTCCTATCATCAGTTGTTTCACATGTGCTTTTTCTGCAATCATAGCAGCTTGAAGTGCTGTTGTATGCATAGTAGCTTCCGCCTTGGCTAATTGGGAATGTAGGAAAGTAGCCTCATGAAAGAGTAAATCCACACCTTCAATAAAAGGAAGGATCTTTTCGCTATACATTGTATCAGAACAATATGCATACGATAACGAAGGGGATGGATCTGTTGTCAACTGAGAATTAGGAATAGTGACACCCTCATCTGTCACAAAATCAGCGCCTTGCTTTATGAGAGGAATTTGTTTAACAGGAACATTAAAGAATTTCACTTTTTCTGAAATGATATGTCTTTCCTTTTCCTTTTCACAGAACAAGAAACCCGATGATGAAATTGAATGTTTCAAAGGAAAAACAGAAACTTTCAATCCTCTATCCTCATATATTACCTCTGTAGAAGAATGCGAATAGGGTTCGAAGAAAACGGAATATGATAGATCACGACAGAAGTAATTAAGTGCAGGACGTAACAACTGCTCCAACATAGGGTGAGCATGAATATATAAATTAGCCGTACGACCGTACAAGCCCAAAGATGAAATTAAGCCAATAAGACCGAAACAATGATCTCCATGCAAATGAGAAATAAATATATGGTTCAACCGAGAGGTGGAAATTGAGTATTGGACCATCTGAACCTGCGTAGCTTCACCACAATCAATCAAAAAGGATTTATTATGTAATGATAAGTATTGTGCAGTTTGATTCCTATTTTTCGTAGGCTTAGCAGAACCTGATCCTAATATTTGCAAGCAAAAATCACTCATTTCGAAGTACAAAAAATTCTATAATGATATGCAAAATTAATGATTTTTAGAAAGATAACAAAAATGATATAACGAAAAAGGGTGGAGAAAACTCCACCCTTTTCATTTTATATGACTCTAACTATTATTTAGAGAACAATTCAACCTCTACACGGCGGTTCTTAGCCTTACCAGCAGCTGTGTTATTAGATGCGATAGGTTTAGAAGAACCATAACCTTCAGACTCAATGTTAGCAGCGTCAGCACCCTTAGATACTAAGTAGTTCTTAACAGCAGCAGCACGATCCTTAGACAACTTAAGGTTACTAGCAGCCTTACCAGTGTTATCTGTGTGACCAGACAATTTTACTGACCACTCTGGGTGTTTCTTCAACAACTCAGCCAAACCATCCAAGTAAGTGAATGAAGTTGACTTGATAGTAGCCTTAGCAGACTCGAATTCCAAGTTAGACAAAGCAGTCTTGATGATTTGAGCTTCTTCTGCAGTTGGAGTGTAAGCAACTTTTGGCTTAGTTTGATAGATGTGACGATCCAAAGAATCTTGAGTGAATTTAATCTTAGCCTCTAAGTTCTTGATTTGAGCATTTTGATCGTCGATTTCCTTTTGCATAGCAGCAGCCTTCTCATCCAATTCCTTCTTTTGAGCCTCGAACATTGGAGTCAAATCTGGAACTTCAACACCTGGGATGTAATCAGCCCATGCGATGTTGCGGATATTGCTTTCACCACCGAACAATACACGGATACCGAAGTTAATAGAGATGAAAGAACGACCATAAGCAAAGTTTGTTTGCTCACGATTTGAGTTCATTCTGTATTGTCCTTCCAAGAACAAAGCGATGTACTTAGCTACGTTGTATTCCAAATCTGTTCCAACAACACCTAACATCTTGCAACCATCGTATGTTTTAGCTTCTGGTTGAGCTGCGAACTCATTGTTATAAATAGTAACACCAAGACCACCATTTACATACCAGTTCAATTTCTGCCATCCTGCAGAACGATAAGGAGCGATGATATTAGACAAATTGATAGATCCGAATACATCGATATCATGGTTTGCACCATCCATTTCACCATGATGATTCATGGCAATGTTATTGTTCTTTAAGAACATGTACTCGATACCCATTCCCCAACGAGGATTGAAAGTTCTCTCAACAACACCACCGATTTCGAAATCTACTTTTTGGTCAGCATTACGCAAATAGTTAATACCACCCTTAACAGCTAACGACCAGTGGTTAATAGACTCAGAAGCATTAGCAACTGCTGCTTCTTCTGAAGTGGCTTCTTCTTGAGCATTAACGCCAGCTACAAGACCCATAGCCATAAATAAAGCTAAAAAACTTTTTTTCATATAAAAAATTATTAAGTTGAAAATTCTATTAGTTTAAATATTCAATAAAAACTTATGTTAATTCTATCTCGCCTAAACGAGATAGAATTTATTTTTACTTATTCTCATCAGCAGTTAACTGATCTTTCAAAGCTGCAAGTCCTTCGATATCACCCAAAGTAGTCTTCTCCATTTGTACAGCTGGTTCTGCCTTCTTTGTTGATTTCTTCTTGCGAGTCTCTTTCTTCTCTGCAGTTTCGTCTTCGTCCTTAACAGCATCTTCGAAGATACGGCTGTGAGAAAGGATAATTCTCTTTGCATCTTTGTTGAACTCGATTACTTTGAATGGCAACTTCTCATCTACCTTAGCTTGAGTCTTGTCTTCTTTAATCAAGTGCTTAGGAGTAGCAAATCCTTCTACGCCATAAGGAAGAGCAATAACTGCACCCTTATCCATCATTTCGATGATTGTTCCTTCATGAACTGATCCTACTGTGAAAATTGTCTCGAAAGTATCCCATGGATTCTCTTCCAATTGCTTGTGGCCTAAGCTTAAGCGACGATTTTCTTTATCAATTTCTAGAACTTGAACTTCAATCTCTGCACCAATTTGAGTGAACTCTGAAGGATGTTTAATCTTCTTTGTCCAAGACAAATCTGAGATGTGAATCAATCCATCTACACCTTCTGTGATTTCAACGAATACACCGAAATTAGTGAAATTGCGAACTTTTGCAACATGCTTTGTACCAACAGCATATTCAGTATCGATATTATCCCATGGATCTGGTTTCAATTGCTTGATACCCAAAGACATCTTTCTTTCTTCACGATCCAAAGTCAAAATAACTGCCTCAACTTCGTCACCTACCTTCATGAAGTCTTGTGCACTACGTAAATGTTGTGACCATGACATTTCAGATACGTGGATCAAACCTTCAACACCTGGAGCGATCTCAACGAATGCACCATAATCAGCCATAACAACAACCTTACCTTTAACCTTGTCACCTACAACTAAGTTAGGATCCAAAGCATCCCATGGATGAGGAGTCAATTGCTTTAAACCTAATGCAATACGTTTCTTGTCATCATCAAAGTCAAGAATAACTACATTCAACTTTTGATCCAAAGAAACAACCTCTTCTGGATGTGTTACACGACCCCAAGACAAATCTGTGATATGGATCAAACCATCTACGCCACCCAAATCGATGAATACACCGTAAGAAGTGATGTTCTTGACAGTTCCTTCCAATACTTGACCTTTCTCGAGTTTTGAAATAATATCTTTCTTTTGTTGTTCCAACTCAGCCTCAATAAGAGCCTTATGAGATACAACAACATTCTTAAATTCATGGTTAATCTTAACGACCTTGAATTCCATTGTCTTACCAACGAACAAATCATAGTCGCGAATTGGCTTAACATCAATTTGAGAACCTGGCAAGAATGCTTCAATACCAAATACATCAACAATCATACCACCCTTAGTTCTACACTTGATATAACCCTTAATAATTTGATCTTGCTCTAATGCCTCATTTACCAAATCCCAAGAACGAGATGCACGAGCTTTCTTGTGAGACAATAACAATTGTCCCTTTTTGTCCTCTGGACTTTCAATGTAAACCTCTACCTCATCACCGATTTTAAGGTCTGGATTGTAGCGGAACTCACTCATAGGAACGATTCCATCTGACTTATAGCCAACATTTACTACAACCTCTCTTTTGTTCATGGAAATAACCTTACCCATTACAACATCTTTGTCTTTTACAACATTCAATGTCTGGCTATACTTATTTTCCAATTCTTCGTGGCTGATGTTTGTTGTCACATCACCGTTTTCATAAGCTTCCCAGTCAAAATTTTCAACTGGATTTACTTTGTTAGTTAAATCACTCATTTTAAATTGTTAATAATTAATCACTTTAGTCGTTAGACATTATATTATTTTATAAAATATGGCGCAAATATACAATTATTTTTGTTAACATAAAACAACTCTCTCAAAAAAAGTAGCCTATACATTATAATTTTCGTCCTATATAATTAGGTATAAGGAATCACATATACTCCTATAATTATATTAGTACATTTTTCATCCCCTATATTGTTCATAAATTTGTTGAATTTTTTTCCATCGTTCTACCCTATTACGAGAAAAAATATTTTAATTTTGCACTCGGAATAAAGTCAGATATAATGATTGATAAAGAAGCATATCCAGAACATCCCGTATATGACAAAAACACCATAGAATTTGTCACTGTCGCGGCTGAATTTTGCGTGTTCCTAGAGACCTGCAATCAATACAAATCAAAAGCATTCTTTGACAAATCTGTCAAACTGCTTTCTCTCCTTTATCTAAAAGCTTCTCTTCTTCCAAATTTCGAGGATACTTCCTTTTCTAATCTACAGCAATACGTCACAGAGTCAGTATATGAATCAATTCGTCAGGAGATCGCTAATTCAACTGCGCAATTCGATGAATATTTGGAAGTTTTTCAAGAAGGTATGCAATACAGCGACACTCCTATTGTTGCGTATATATCCGAAGATCTATCCGACATCTATCAAGATCTTAAAGACATGATCGCCAACTTCCAATCAGCTGAAATCGATATCATGAACGATGCTCTCCGCGAATGCAAGGATAACTTCCAAGCTTATTGGGGACAAAAAGCACTCAATGCACTGCGTGCTATGCATAACGTTCTATACTCTACTGAATGGGACAGCGATGAAGACGAAACGGATGCTAATCCTTTTGATTCAGATACTATCAACAATCAAGAAGAAATAGATTTTTTCAATGAATAACGTCACGTGGTATAGAGATACAATAACAAAAGAGGAACTGGCTAACCTACCCTCTGAAACGTTTAACGGACGTATCTATGTTATAACCACTATCAACGACGCAGAAAAAGCTATAGCTGAACTAAGGAAACAGTCTATTATAGGTTTTGATACAGAGACAAAACCATCCCACAAAAAAGGAGATTCGCACAACATTAGTTTAATACAACTTTGTGCCAACGACTTCTGTTTCCTGTTCCGAGTAAAAAACGAGCCTCAGATTCTGAAGTTAGTTCTATCTATCTTGGAAGATGAAACCATCTTGAAAATAGGATTGTCTCTTAAAGATGATTTCCGAGGATTAAGCATCAATGACAACTTTTCACCCAAAAACTTCATCGAACTTCAGTCCTACGTAAAAGAATTTGGCATTAAAGACAATGGTCTTTCTCGCATATATGCCAATTTATTTGACAAACGGATTTCAAAGAAACAAAGATTAAGTAATTGGGAAGCTGATTTTCTTACAAACGAACAAAAAAATTATGCCGCTTTAGATGCTTGGGCAACTCGTCGCATCTATATCGAATTAGAAAATTTCAAAAACAGCAATAATACAATCTGACAAAATATACATAATAAACATAATAAAGTTTTATCACTATGGGAGGTTTTTTTGGTACAATTAAAAAATGTAGTTGTTTATGGGATTTATATTATGGAACCGATTACAACTCACATCTTGGCACTAAACGTGGCGGTATGGCCATGTATGACAAAGAGGCAGGCTTCACACGCAGTATCCACAACCTTGAGAGTTCGTACTTCAGAACAAAATTTGAACCTAACCTCCCAAAATTCAAAGGAAATGCAGGCATCGGAGTAATCAGTGATACGGATGCTCAACCGATTGTCATCAATTCACATCTTGGTCGCTTCGCAATAGCTACCATTGCTTGCATCAATAATATCGAGCAACTTGGAAATGAACTTCTAGAGAAGAAAATGCCTTTCTCTGAAATGAGTTCCGGTAAAATCAACCAAACAGAATTAGTTGCTCTTTTAATTTCCGAAGCTGATTCTTTTAAAGAAGGTATCGAGAATGTTTATAATAAAATCAAAGGTTCTTGCTCTATTCTATTGCTGACTGAAAACGAAATCATTGCAGGACGAGATAAACTGGGACGTCTTCCTATGGTGATCGCCAAAAGCGAGGACGGATATGCTGTTTCTTGTGAGTCATGCTCTTTCCACAATCTTGATTATGAACCATGCTACAACATAGGTCCGGGTGAAATTGTTCGAATCACTGCCGATGGCTTTGAACAGCTACGAGCTCCAGGAAAGAAGATGCAGATATGCTCCTTTATGTGGGTTTATTATGGATATCCTGTCAGCACATACGAAAACATTAACGTTGATTGTGCCCGTCACTGTGCAGGTTGTCTCATGGGTAAGAAAGACAATTGTCAGGCTGATTACGTCGCAGCCGTTCCTGATTCAGGAATCGGTTTTGCCATTGGATACTCAAATGGAAGCGGCATTCCATACAAAAGAGCTATCGTGAAATATACTCCTACATGGCCTAGAAGCTTCACCCCTGCAACACAGGAAATCAGAAAATTAGTGGCTAAAATGAAACTGATACCAAACAAACAGTTGTTAAGCGGTAGCCGCGTCATCTTCTGCGATGATTCAATCGTGCGTGGAACGCAGTTGTCCGACAACGTGAGCGCTCTTTACTCTTATGGAGTGAAAGAGGTGAATATGCGTATCTCTTGTCCGCCGCTGATTTATCCTTGCGAATTCCTAAACTTCGCTTCTAAAAACAACGAATTGGATTTGATCACCCGACGCATCATCCAAAAATTCGAAGGAAGACATGACATAAAACTAGATAAATATCAAACCACTGGTTCGAAAGAATACAATCAAATGGTAGAGGATATTCGTCAACAATTCAACTTGACTTCCTTGAAATTCAGTACAATAGAAGACTTAATAGAAGCAATCGGATTACCAAAGGAACAAGTCTGCACACACTGCTTCGACGGTTCTAGTTACTTCGATTAAAAACCATCTGAATGGAGAAGATAATCATATATCAAGTCCTGCCAAGACTCTTTGGCAACACCAAAGAGAAACCTAAATGCAACGGAACACTTGCACAAAATGGTTGCGGTAAGCTAAACGACTTTACAACAGATCGTCTTAAAGAAATAAAAGATCTTGGTATTACGCATATCTGGTACACCGGTGTGATTGAACATGCCACTCAAACGGATTATTCCCAATATGGCATTGCAAAAGATCATCCTGAAGTGGTTAAAGGTATGGCGGGGTCTCCGTATGCTATCAAGGATTATTACGACATAGACCCTGACCTCGCTGTCAATGTACCCGACCGAATGAAGGAGTTTCAGGAGCTTGTCTCCCGAACACATAAAACAGGCATGAAAGTCATCATAGATTTTGTACCCAACCATGTGGCTAGACAATATCACTCCGATGCGAAACCTAAAAATGTGAAAGACTTAGGCGAAGACGACAACACCAATGTGTTTTTCTCCAATCAAAATAATTTTTACTATCTCCCAGGAGAAAGTTTTTCTCCGCAGTTTGACACCTCAGCTTTTATAAACAATCCATACATCGAATCTCCTTGCAAAGCAACGGGAAACGATTGTTTTTCTAGTCACCCAAACATGTATGATTGGTATGAAACCGTCAAACTAAATTATGGTGTCAATTATTGGGATAATCGGAAACAAGTAGTATCCCCTATTCCTAATACATGGATTAAAATGCGGGATATTCTCATCTTCTGGTGCAAAAAGAAAGTAGATGGTTTCCGTTGTGATATGGCCGAAATGGTTCCTATCAGTTTCTGGAGTTGGGTCATCCCTCAAATAAAAGAGAAATACCCTAATATAGTTTTCATAGCCGAAACATACGATCCAAATCAGTATCATACCTATCTGCATGAAGGAAAGTTCGATTATCTATATGATAAAGTAGGATTCTACGATACACTTCGTAGCATCATGCGAAACGAAAATGCTTGTCACAACATCACTTCTTGCTGGCAACGTCTTAATGGTATTGAAGGAAACATGCTTAACTTCCTCGAAAATCATGACGAACAACGTATCGCTCACCCTAATTTTGCAGGTAATGCAGATAAAGGGAAAGCTGCTATGATTGTTGCGGCGACCATCAACAAGGGTCCTATTATGATCTATAACGGTCAAGAGTTCGGAGAAAAAGCAATGGATCATGAAGGATTCAGCGGAGAAGACGGACGTACTTCTATCTTTGATTACTGGACAATCCCTACTGTATATCGATGGTTAAAAGGAAAATCAAAGAAAGAGGAAAAGAATCTTCGTGATTTTTACAAACGCCTCCTTTGTATTTGTAGAGAAGAGACTGCATTATCAAATGGTCAGTTCTTCGATCTGGAATATGCCAATTTCAATAATCCAAATTTCAACACCAATAAACAATTCGCTTTCTTACGGAAAGATTCAGACTCTCTTCTTCTGATTGTAACAAACTTTGAAGACTCCGATGTCAACATTGGAATCAACATTCCTTCTCATGCTTTTGAATATTTGGAACTTCCAAATGGAGAAATCAAAGAATACACAGAACTTCTATCAGGGAAGAAAAACAAAGGCATTCTTTCTTCTGCTAATCAATTCGAAATCTGCGTTCCTAAAAACGAAGGTGTTATTGTGAAATTTAAGTTATAAACTATCAGAAAGATTATCTTTTACAAATTCATACGAACGAACGGAATCATACAGAACTGTAGGGTTCCGTTTTTTCATATACCTATTATACTCATTTTCACCCAAAATAACGCTAAAATTCCTTTCCCTTTCTTTATTGTGTAAATTTTACGTTTTTATATTTCCTTTTCTAACTATTTTGACTATATTTGTTGTGTAAATATTACACATAACATGAATAACGTCTATACATACAAATATCCACATCCAGCGGTGACAACAGATTGTGTCATCTTCAGTTTCGACGGCATAAACTTAAAAGTACTGCTCATCCAAAGAGGATGCGAACCCTATAAGGGATATTGGGCATTTCCTGGAGGATTTCTAAGAATGGATGAGACTGCAGAAGAGGGGGCCCTCAGAGAACTAAGAGAGGAAACTGGACTGACACCAAATCACATAGAACAGTTTTACACCTTTAGTCAAATCGATAGGGATCCAAGAGAGAGAGTTGTATCCATCGCTTTTTTTGCACTCATACAACCTGCCGATGTTAAAGGGGATGATGATGCAAGCGATGCTCGTTGGTTCCCTCTAAATGAAATGCCTCCATTGGCATTTGACCATGAGAATGTTTTTAAAACAGCACAGAAGAAACTAAAAGAGAAAATATACTTTGAATCAATTGGGTTTGATCTTTTAGGTGATGAATTCACTATACCTGAGATTCAACATTTATACGAATCCATATTGGAGGTGAAATTTGACAGACGTAATTTTCAAAAGAAACTTCTACAGGTCGGTATCTTAAAAGAGGTGACGGATGCACCTGAGACTGATAGCACAGAAACCACATCAACAAAAACCCAAAACTCATCAAGAGGAAGGAAAGCAAAAAAATACAAGTTCAATAAATTGAAATATGAGGATATGAAAGAACATGGCGGATTCAAACTGGAATTTTGACATGTCAATCGAGAAAACTATTATATCAAACAATTAAATAATAATCACAATGATAGGCGCAATAATTGGAGACACTGCAGGATCTATATACGAATTCAATAATGTAAAAAGGACAGACATTGAATTATTCACAAAACAGAGTGATTACACAGATGATAGTATCATGTCATTTGCCGTTGCAAAATGGCTATTAACTGATCCTCTTCACACTCATAAGTCGTTACAAGACTGCATGGTTGAGTTTGGGAATAAATACAGACACCCCATGGGCGGTTATGGTGGTTCTTTTGCGTCATGGCTATTCTGTTCTGAAGAAGAAAGGAAACCCTATAAATCATGGGGCAATGGATCAGCTATGCGTGTAAGCGCAGTCGGTTGGTTCTTCGACACTATAGAAGAGACCGAGAATGTTGCAAAGATATCTGCTGAAGTAACGCACAACCACCCAGAAGGAATCAAGGGCGCGCAAGCCACAGCCGCTGCCATCTATATGGCCAGGATAGGAAAAAGTAAAACGGAAATCAAACAATACATTGAGACCCGATTCAAGTATGATTTAAACCGTACCTGCGATATGATACGTCCCACTTATCAATTCAACGAGAGCTGTCAAGGAACAGTACCTGAAGCAATCATCGCATTTTTAGACAGTACCGATTTCGAAAATGCAATTCGATTAGGCATCTCTCTTGGAGGTGACTCCGACACATTAACCTGTATCACAGGTGCTATCGCAGAAGCCTTTTACAAAAGCATACCGTCATATATGATTGATGAAGTGAACAAAAGATTACCATCTGAGTTCAAACTCATACTCGAAGAGATGAAAGCAAAATCATTATAGATGGATTCTATAAATTCATCTCATGGAATTAATTTGTTATTAAACAATGAATCTATGGGGGGCATTCTTATCAACTTTAATTAGTTTTTCTGATACTGAAATCAAAACTGAAAAGATTCAACTATAATTCATACCTTTGTATTAAGAGAGAAGAATGATGAATGAGGTAATCGAATATATCATAAAATTTTTATTGCCAAACAACGAAAAGTTAGCAAACCGTATTGGCTACACTGCCGACACGTCACAATTTGCTAATTATGACATTGTAATCATACCCTCCTCTTTTTTTAATGACAACATATATGGTTCGCCTGAATCAGAGCCTCAACTGCCATTAGCGACCCTTAAGGATGTTCCTATTCTGTTCGGTTCATCAGAGATGAAAGAGGACAACGGAACAACAATAGTCTATGCTGATATTATCGCAAGTACCTACTTCCTTATATCTCGCTATGAAGAATACATTCATCCAACCGATAACAGAGATGCTCATGGTCGTTATATAGGTACAAAATCAATCCCCTACCGTGCCAATTTCATACACCGTCCCATTGTAGATGAATACTCAGACTTGCTTCTTAGATGGCTCAAAGAGAAAGGCCATCAGATTATTCCTTCGACACAGGATTATCAAAAGATATATCTCACACACGATATAGACTGCATCTCTTACTATCGGTCAATTCGTGGATTGTTAGGCGGATTAAAACGAAATTTCTCCTCTATCAAAAAATGTAAAAGAGTCTTTCAATCAATCTTGAAACTAGAAAACGACCCAGCCTATACATTCCCGTATATCTTAAAACAAGACAAGAAAGTAAGCAATGCCACGTCTCTCTTTTTCATAAAGTCAGCGGTAACCAAACATCCATTAGACCGTCCGTCCTACCAATTGAAGGGCAACGATTTTCAAAAGATATATTCACTTTTAAAGAAAGCGAATTGTCAATTTGGATTACACACAAGCTATTATGCTGGAGAATATCCATCTATCATATCTGAAGAAAAACAAAAGCTGGAGGATGCAATCAAAACATCAATTCAATACAACCGATGGCATTTCCTTCGTACGCTTTCAGCCAACGACTTCACCCAACTGATTGATGCCAATCTATCCGATGATTTCACCATGGGATACGCAGACATTGTCGGATTCAGACTAGGAACGTCCAGACCTGTGCAATGGATAAACCCTGCGACACGTAACGTTACCCAATTAACACTTCATCCGCTAGTGGTGATGGATTGCACCCTCAGCAACCCTAATTACATGAATCTAAATAAAGACAATGCCCTAAGCAAAACATTGGAACTGCTTCATCAAATAAAAAAGCATCACGGAGAGGTGGTTCTGTTGTGGCATAACACCATATTTTCTGAAATAGAAGATATCGAACATTATCATACTGAACTATATAATTCAATCATAGAAGAACTAAGCAAATGAAGATTCTTACAATCATAGGAGCTCGACCTCAATTTATAAAAGCGACCGTCATAAGCAGAGCCATACAACAACTCTCAGAGCAATCTGGAATGAACATAAATGAAAAGATTCTTCATACTGGTCAACATTATGACCACAACATGAGCCAGATCTTTTTCAATGATCTTTCTATTCCTCAGCCTTCATGGTTGTTGGATTGCTGCTCAATGTCGCCTCAAGACATGTCTATAAAAATACTCCAATCCATTGGGAAAGAGGCTTTCGACTGTGTCATTCTGTATGGTGACACCAATTCCACTTTGGCAGGAGCTCTCGCTGCAGAAAAGCTACAGATTCCAATCGCTCATATAGAAGCTGGTCTCCGTAGTTATAACTTACTCATGCCCGAAGAACACAACAGAGTAGAGACAGATAAACGTACCAAATGGCTCTTCTGTCCTACACAAACAGCTGTTGACAATCTGAAAAAAGAAGGTATTACCGATAATGTGTTCCTTGTAGGAGACGTAATGTATGATACCGCACTGTTATTTGGAAATACGGCTGAACAAAGATCTAACATATGCGAACAGCTTAACATCGAGAAGAAAAAGTTTTTCTTGGCAACAATCCACAGAGCAGAAAACACCAACGAACAGAATCTTTCAGAAATATTGACTGCATTCTCTCATATCGCATCTCAAGAAACCCCTATTGTATGGCCGTTACATCCAAGAACAAAAGCTGTAATCAACCAATATGCTTCATTAAAACATATCCTTCAGCAAAACGCTTTCATACGGATCATAGAGCCTGCAAATTATCTCGATATGATTATGCTAGAGAAGAATGCTCAACTGATTCTCACTGATTCTGGAGGTGTTCAAAAAGAAGCGTATTTTCACAAAACGCCATGCATCACATTGCGCAATGAAACGGAATGGACCGAGACCATAGATGCTGGTTGGAACATTCTAACTGGCGCCAACAAAGACAAAATAATCAACGCTGTTCAGCATAAATTTGAATGTCAGCCCATCAAAGAATACGGAGATGGTGACAGCGCACAAAAAATCATACAAGTTCTATATGATGACTTGAACAAATGAACTATTTTTGCAGACAAATAGTATCGAGTTATGGCAAAAAAAATATTGATTGTATGTGATGCTTTTCCACCCAATTTTGCACCTCGGGTAGGAAATCTTTGCAAACACCTGAATAGCGATTTTGAACTAACAATCGTCACAAGAGCATCCACGAATCAGTCATGGCCCGTTCAACTCAATCGACAACACCTTACGATTCACACCATTTCACTGACACAGGGGAAAAAATGGGCCGAATCCCTACTAACAGCAGGTGACTATCTGTTTAATTTAAGCGATCACCTCCTGTACAATGAAGCCATCAAACGGCTGAAAGGAGAATCATTCGATCTAGTGTTCTGTACCAGCTATTATATTTTCCCTTTACTCTGCGGGAAGAAACTAGCCCAGTTCTTTCATATCCCACTGTATATCGATCTGAGAGATATCATGGAACAGAATGCAAAGCCTCATGGATTTGCTAAAATTCAACAGTTCTTCAAACTACGATGGCTCAATCAATGGAGAAGAAACAGAATCCTCAAGAAAGCAGCATATATTACTACAGTATCGCCTTGGCATGTAAAAACATTACAACGATATAATCCGAATGTCGAACTGATCTACAACGGGTACGACCGGGACCAATTTATTTTTCAACCCATACCAACAGACAGATTCATAATCACCTACACGGGAAGATTATTAGATCTGAGTCTTCGAGATCCTCGTCTCCTATTTGAAGCAATAAAGGAACTCATTAAGGATAATGAGTTTGAGAAGCATCTGACATTACAATGGTACGTGGACAAAGAAAGCAAACGGGATGTGGAATCATTAGCTCAAAGATATGATCTCTTAAAATATATGGAGATACATGATATCATCTCTTCTGATAAAATGCCAGAGGTACTAAATCACTCATCTATCGTTCTTGTATTATCCAACAAGGCGACAGAGGATGGACCTCACGGAATCATGACAACAAAGTTTTATGAGGCATTGGGTTGCGAGAAACCTATATTATGTGTACGTAGCGATGAAGATTGTCTTGCAGAGACAATTGGAAAGACAAACGCTGGTCTAGCAGGCAGCAACATCGATGAGGTGAAAGACTTTATTCTCAATACCTATCAGATGTGGAAAGATAAAGGATTCACACATCAAGAGATAAATCGAACAGAAAAAGAAAAATTCACCCGACAGGTCCAAGCAGAACAATTCGAGCAACTATTCAACCACGTTTATACAAAAAACAATCCCTAAGACTGAGTGATTTCTCGATCTTAGGGACCCTACTTATTTTTTCCACTGTTCATCTCGAACCTTATAGATTCGCTCGATGATGTCAATCACCTTTAATCCCTCCAAAACATTGGTGGTGATACTTCCACACTCATTTAGTTTTTCAACTACGTTTTGTATTATATAATGATGATTTTGTGCTGATCCTTTATAAGCTCCATAATCATTAGGCGGATTACTTGGTGCCAGTTCAGGCATTACATAATCTTTGATGTGACAATACACCACTTCATTCATATATTGTCCTGCCACCTTGATTGTCCCTTTTTCTCCAATAATAGTGATGCTGCTCTCCAAATTCGTATCCCATACAGATGTGGAATAATTCAAACAACCCATACCGCCATTTACAAAATCAAATGACACCACTCCACTATCTTCGAAATCTGTTAATGTCTGATGATTGAAATCATGGAAATTGCCTCGTATATTAGTTATATCCCCGAACAACCAATACATGATATCTATAAAATGAGAGAACTGTGTAAATAATGTTCCTCCATCTAACTTTCCATCTCCATGCCAATTACCTTTCTTATAATAACGTTCATCCCTATTCCAAAAGCAATTGAGTTGAACCATATATACTTGACCTAGAACATTCTGATTCACAATCTCTTTCAACCATACCGAAGGCGGTGAATAACGATTTTGCATCACACAGAAAACATGTTTTGATACTTCCAGTGATTTAAAGACTATTTTTTCCGCATCATGTTTGCTCAAGGCTATCGGTTTCTCTAAAACAACATGATACTTATGCTCCAATGCTTTTATAGCATACTCTGCATGAAAAGCATTCGGAGTGCAGATATTCACTACATCTATAGACAATTCTGAATCTAATAATTCATCAATAGAACGAAAATAAGGAACTTCGATCTCTGCCAATCCAACGTCCTCTTTCGGAAGTATATCACATACAGCAACCAACTCAGCATCTGCATTTCGACGTATCATCTCTGCATGACGCTTGCCTATATGTCCCTGTCCGACAACTGCAAATCTAATCTTCTTCATAATCTATTCAACTCTTTTTACGAAACCATTCTGCAACTGATAGCGTTGCTTCGTTTCCGCACATATCGCAAAACCATTTTGATCAAACTCTAATTTGACACCATACTCACTCACCCATCCAATCTGACGAGCCGGATTTCCCACAACCAATGCATAGGGTTTCACATCATTGGTCACCACACATCCTGCACCTATCATGGCATACATACCAATCTCATGTCCACATACAATAGTAGCATTTGCTCCTATCGAAGCTCCCTTTCTTACAATCGTTTTTCGAAATTCATGTTTTCGAGACACAAAGCTTCGTGGATTGATTACATTCGTAAACACCATCGACGGACCCAAAAAAACATCATCCTCGCAGACAACTCCCGTATATACGGAAACATTGTTCTGTATCTTCACATTGTTGCCTATAACAACATCTGGTGAAATAACAACATTCTGTCCTATATTACACCCTTCTCCAATTGTGCAATTAGACATGATATGCGAGAAATGCCAGATCTTGGTATCTTTACCTATCGAACATGGCTTATCCACCACCGATGTTTTATGAACAAAATAATCCATCTCTTAATTAAAGAATCTTTTTATCTCTTCTACAATATAATTCAACTGTTCCTCATCCAGTTCTGTATGCATAGGAAGCGACAGCACCGTCTTCGACAATTTTTCTGCCACAGGGAAATCTCCTTCTCCATACCGATCGCTCTGATAAGCTTTCTGCAGATGAAGCGGTATCGGATAATAGATCATCGATGGTATGTCGTGCTCCTTTAGATAAGCCTGCAATTGGTCGCGTCGTCCATCCGTCACCTGTAGCGTGTATTGATGAAAGACATGCGTGCTCTGCTCTCCCGTCTGAGGAAGTATAAGTTCCTTCAACGACTGCAACGAACGAGTATAATACATCGCAGCTGCTTGTCGTTTCTCCGTATATTCCATTAAATGAGGCAGTTTCACATCCAAAACAGCTGCCTGTATGCTATCCAATCGAGAATTCACACCTATACGATCATGATGATAACGTACCTTCATTCCATGATTGGCAATGCAACGTATCTTCTCCGCCAAATCATCATCATTTGTAAACAAGGCTCCGCCATCACCATAGCAACCTAAGTTTTTAGATGGGAAGAATGAGGTACACCCTATATCACCCATACATCCTGACGGACGACTCTCGCCATTACTGAATGTATAACGTGAAGCGATAGACTGACAAGCATCCTCCACCACATACAAATGATGTTCCTTTGCGATGGATAAGATCTGTTCCATATCCGCGTTTTGACCAAACAGATGAACGGGAACGATAGCCTTTGTCTTCGGTGAAATCACCTTCTTCAAAGCCTCAACAGAGATGCAAAAAGTAGTTGGATCCACATCCACCAATACGGGAGTCAAGCCCAACACAGCAACCACCTCTGCCGTAGCAATGAATGTGAAAGTAGGGGTAATGACCTCATCACCAGGTTTCAATCCGAGAGACATCAGAGCGATCTGCAAGGCATCTGTTCCGTTACCCACTGGGATAACATGTTTCACCTGCAGGAACTCCTCCAAATGATGCTGAAACTCAGTCACCTTTGCACCTTTAACAAAAGCTGCACTATCGATGACCGACTGGATTGCTTCATCAACTTCCGATTTTATATGTGAGTACTGACCACGGAGGTCAACCATTTCTATTTTTCGCATATCAACATCACAAATAATAGGGATTTACCTATTTCTCCGTAAAGATAATAGTTTGGTTGATTTTTGAAAAATTTTTTGAGAAATTTCTATTGATGAAAAATGAAGTTCCACTCACAAATAAAATTTTTTATAACTTTGGCAAAGAGTCTAACAAGTTAACACAAGCACACATGGCATACATTTACACCCCCAAAATTCATAACTATTGTGAATTTAAATATGAAATGGTTGATGTCGAACAATTGTATGAGAATTTGGAAGACATGCATAAATACAAATGTTCTTGGGATAAAGAACGGAATATCATTTATATAAAGAGGCGCGACGAGCGAAATTTCCCCCCGGACATTCGAATCTCTTGTAAGAATGGATTTTTATATGTCACTTGTCAATATTCGGAAATAGCATATATTTTCACATACATAATTTCTTTTGTGTTTTTATGTATGTTATTGGCTTTTTTACTAGGAGAAGGAGATGCTCTTTATAAAATACAAGGGGGTTTTACTATTCTTGTTTTTCCCATTCTGTTTAACTTCTTTTTTAATAAAATTTCCTATTCCAAATATTGAAAAGACTTAAAAAGAGATCTTGGAAAACTCTTCGAATCAGAGCCCATATCTTCGAATTACAAATGGGAATGGTATATTGACACAAATGATGTCTCTCCCCTCTGAACGGATGTATTAGTGTCCCCTAGAGTCTGAAAGGCTCATCCAGATATAGCCCATGGCACCGCCATGGGTGAAATTTTGTATAAACAATGTATTTTCATATTTTTGTCCGACAGATAACACCTTTATCCAATAAACCATGACGAACGGAAAGAGAAAATGTGAAGCGCTTAAGGCTATTAGGAAACAGATTGCTGATCTGAACAATATTCAGTATGTTCCCTGTGAATGTACCCATTCAGGCGAATGTATGGGCACTTGCCCTACTTGCGAACGTGAACGTCAATACATTGAGGAACAACTAACGATAAAGAAGAAAAAAGGAAACATTCTGAAAGTAATGGGTGTAGCAGCAGGATTATCTGCCCTCACCTCCTTTCAAGAGGCTGTCGCACAAGAGGAAAGCATGAATGCCGATTCTACTTCGACAAAACTCGAGTGGGATTATTATGGTTTCGACTTCAATGGTGATATTCCACCTGCGCAATGGAGACAATTTGATGAAATGGCAGAGTTCATCTCCAAATATCCCAATGACACATTTCTTGTGGTGGGACACACAGATAGTCTGGGCAGCGATGCCTATAATCAAAAATTATCAGAAAGCAGAGCAAAATATACACGTCAAATACTCATCGAACGCGGTGTAGATCCAAATAGAATTCAAGCAATTGGCTGTGGAGAAAAAGGCCCTAGAATCCCCAATGCAGAAACAGAACCCGAACATGAACAAAACAGACGCGTAACATTGGAACGCTATTCTCCCCAAAGAGTCAAAGAGATAAAAAAGAAAACGGGGGCTAAATAATTAGTTTTATCCAACACAATTCCATCAAAACATAAACATGGATTCAAAAAACAAAGACTCACATACAATAACAAGCATAAGATTGACACATACGATAGTGTGTCTGTTGGTCACCGCCATCATCGGGTTCTTCCTGATGAGCAGACTGGACCTATACTACAACGGAGACGGACCTAAGTGTGGCTTTCATATATTTTCATGGCTAAGTCCCCTTGCTATGTTTGTTGTGTTGGATCTGCTTGGGTTTTACGTTATCCATAGAGTTGCGCAGAAAAGTCACAACAAGGATTTTTCCATATCAGACAAGTGTATGTCAGCAGTATTATTGATTGCAATGCTCTTTTTTACGTATATTTTTTTCAAAAATGATTCATTTCTCCTTTACTTCCCCATACCTTTGTATTTAATAGGCTTCGGACTGATATTAAGAAAAACATACACAGGTTCTGGTAAAATAACCATTCCTGTTATTATCTGGAAGATATTTCCACTATTAATTTCTCTGATAAAAGGCGTCCCAGTTTTATACATATCTTTTTTAATCATCGCTATCGTCTGTGGAGGAATCAGTTGGATTTGTGATAGAAAAATCACCAAAGGAGATTGATAAATTATAATATCTTACATAATATTGTTGAGAGAGACATCTGCTGATTGAATAAAATTAGCAAATCAAGTAAACAAAGGGACACCTATATGGGCATCAAATAAAGAAATTCTTATTCATCCGACAAGTCGTATTCTCTATTTTTATTTGTCAAATTGTACTAATTTTATATTTTTGTCATCGAATCAGTTGCAACAAATGCAATGCAACTCATCGACATCAAAGGGACTGATGTTTTTTCTATTGTGTTTTCCCTTCAAGAACAAAAAAGATGATGTCAGTTCATTCCCTAAATAAATGTATCAGAATCATATTATCAAATTAAACTCAAAATGACAAAAAAAACAGCTACACTATTATTTGCCATGACATTCTCTTGCCTTATTCATGCTGAGAAGGCACTGATGATAAATGGTGATGTGGCAGAGAAAAATGACATTTCTGAAATCACTATCAACGGCGATGAACTTGAACTGAAATATGCCGATGGTAGAACATTCAAATTAGACATGGAAGCTGTCGAAGTAAAATTCTTCGGAACAAATAGTATCAATGCAACAGCAGCCAACGTTTACTCCATCAATTCCTTTGTTGATGATTATATTTCATTAAAAAATATAGAACAAGGCTCTGTGATACAAATTATAAAGACAGATGGTACTGTGTTATATTCTGCTATAGCAAATGATGTCGAAATGACAATTAACACAGACAAACTGACCCCTGCCCCCTATCTTTTAAAAGTGGGCAATCAAATCATAAAATTTTTAAAAAAATAAACCTCAAAAAAAACATATAGATGAAGAGATTTATTCTTTTTGCGTTACTTTTTTCATCAACGATGATGAACGCACAAAATAGAGTCGAGGTCATGATGAATGACGGGTCGGTACAAACCCACCCCACTTCTTCTGTCGAAAGAATTCACTTCGGACAAGGAAACGACTTCACTATCACCACAGAAGAGGGAGAAACCATAACATTCAACGGAACTGCGAGCAACATTAGGTTCATAAAGAACCACGCTATCGACGGCACATCCGTACAAACCATAACACAAAGCCTCGGACTGGGATGGAATCTCGGCAACAACTTGGATGCCCAAAATAACGGATATGCAAGTGAAACAGCATGGGGAAACCGCGTTGCAACATTAAAAACATTCCAAGCGGTAAAAGCAGCTGGATTCTCTTCCGTACGTATCCCCATAACATGGATGGGACACATCGGCAACGCACCTGATTATAAAATCGAAGAGAAATATATGAATCGAGTGGCAGAAGTGGTGGGCTACGCAAAGGATGCTGGCCTCAAAGCCATCATCAACATACACCACGATGGAGCCGACAGCAAATACTGGTTGGACATATTAGGTGCATCCAAAAGCGAAGAACGAAACACTCAAGTGAAAAACCAATTTGCTGCAATATGGAAACAGATAGCCGAAAGATTCAAACAAGAAGGAGACTATCTGATCTTTGAAGCCATGAATGAAATTCACGACGGCAACTGGGGTTGGGGCGAAAACAGAACCGATGGCGGCAAACAATACCGCATTTACAACGAATGGTTGCAACTTTTTGTTGATGTGGTCCGTTCCACTGGTGGTGAAAATAAATATAGATACCTGGGATGTCCTGGCTATGTCACTAACATAGACCTCACCATCAGCGAACTAAAATTACCTACAGACATAGTTAAGGACAGATTGCTTGTCGCTGTACACTTCTACGACCCCTATACCTACGCACTCAACAATGAGAAAACAGAATGGGGACACACAGGCAGAGACAAGGAAGAATGGGGAGATGAAGAGAATGTGGTCGATAACTTCAACCGAATGAAGAAAAAGTTTGTTGACAATGGCATTCCCGTTTACCTCGGAGAATTCGGCTGTGTACACCGCAGCACCGATCGTGCAGAAGCATTTCGCAAATATTACCTCGAGTATGTCTGTAAAGCCGCCAAAGAGTACGGATTAGCCCTCTTCTTCTGGGATAACGGTTCTGCTGGCACAGGCAAAGAACAGTCAGGACTGATTGATCACGGAACAGGAGCCTACCTCAACAACGGCAAAGAGGTGATTGACATAATGATGAATGCATATAATAACGACGATCCTAGTTACACACTACAATCGGTTTATAACAATGCTCCAAGATAAAGGGTGAATTCATAGAACTCACCCTTTATTATCATCTCTCTTCTGCTGCGATGGTGGGTAACCAAAGTATTCTTTGTACTTACGACTGAAATAGTATGGATTACTGAACCCTGTCAGAAATGACACCTCTTTGACTGGCTTATTCTGGGTTCGTAACATCTCATCCGCCTTTTTCAACCGATAGATACTTATAAGTTCCACCGGCGTTAAATCCGTCAGTGGTTTCAATCTTCGTATCAACGTAGATTTACTTGCACCCAACTCCTTCGCCAGATCCTCTACCGAGAATTCCGGATTCGTATAGTTTTGTTCAATAACTGCCATCACCTGTTGCATAAACGGATTGACGGGATTATCTGTCGTAGAATCGTTGGTTGCAATAGATGTGTCAACTGTTTTCTCTCGTTTTAATCTCTTATATAGTCCATATAACAATATGAAGAGAAGAAGTGTCAAAAGAGTGATAAACCACCAAGACTGCCACCACAACGAGGGAACATTCACCATCAGACTCAATTGTGATGGATTCTCCTCATGTCCTTCAATGTAAACCAATAATTCCAACTCGTAATTTCCAGCGGGCAAATGCTTTAACACGATCTCTCGCTTTCCAGACAGATCCTGCCATCTATTCTCATATCCTTTCAATCTATACTGACAGACGATATCCGTTCCTGAAAAAGAGACTACATCAAACGATATACGGGTTTCTTCATTATCTCCCTCTAATTTGATTTGCTGTTCTCGAATTGGTAAAGGAAACCAATTTTCTCCATTCCTCTTTCCTACTATTCTTGACCACATCAAGGACTTAACGCTTCTTATCGAATCTATATCCTTAGCATTCATCACAATAAAACCATTCGAACATCCAAAGAACATATTATCCTTCGAACTTTCGTATATGGCACGAGGCTGAAAGAATAGTTTTCCGTATTTGTCCACCGGAAGAGGAACTCTTCTAAAAGTCTGTTTCTTCAAATTCACTCGACAGATACCTGCTGTACCATCGCACCATAAAAATCCTTGTTTGTCGAAGTGTGCAGAGACATAATTGGCTTCAGGCAAATAATCGAGTCTATTCATTTCTCCCGTTTCCTTAGACACACGCAAAACGCCACAGACTGTTGCCACATAGAGATTTCCCTCCTCATCACAGGCTCCATCCATCAAAATACAGGGTTCAGAGGCATCAGGATCTGTTTGCCATGTAGATATGCGCTTATCAGTGCCATCACAATACCAGACATTGAAAGGTGAAACCACCCATTTGGTTCCATCTTGATTCTCTTCCATATCTTCAACCCATTTATCTTCAATCTCATTGCTTACATTGAATTTGCGTTTCTCCCACGAACCATCCGTACGACGCACATAAACACCGTCACCTTGTGTGGCAACCCATATTTCTCCATCTTTCATGAAACGTACACATTTGGAACTATTGACAGTGTTTGTCAGCCCTCCATATTGTATGGATGTCACCGTCCCATCCGCAGAGACTTTGCCAATACCACCGAACCAAGATGAAACCAAAGAGGTGTCTTCTTTCCACCGACAGAAAGAAAGGATACTTCCTCCCAAACCGGAGAAACTCTTCATCGGTTGTACAAACCTTCCTTCACCGGTCACCAAATAAGCTCCAGTTCCATCCGAGCCCACATACAGATTACCATCGGGACGTTCGATGAAACAAGAGGCATCCACATTCGGGAATCCCATCATCGAAGAATGAAGGACTTTCGAGTTGTCTTCAGACTGATAACGAAACAAACCATTTATCTGCGTTCCCACCCAAACACTATGGTCAGAATCTTCAAACAACGCATGAATCTTTTTCAGATCATTCTCCTCTCCATAGGTCTTAATCTCGACAAACTTTCCTAATTGATCCATTCTCCACAAGCCATACCCCCACGTGCCAAACCATATCCGATTCTTCGAATCCTTCAACATGACAGAGATATTTTTGAAAGGTGTATTCAACTCTTCACATGTCGGTTCCTCTTGCCTTGAAAGATCAAAAAGCCATACACCGCCCATGTTGGTGGAGACTAAAACATGAGTAGAATCGAGTTCAAGGATGGAGGAAGCTGGCGCTTTATCTTTGGAAAGCCCATAAGACTTCTTCTCTTTTCCTTGGACAGAAAAAATATGAAGTCCATCAAAAGTTCCCACCCAATAATTTCCTAATTTGTCTTGATAAAACGATTTCACAAACAATGGAGTTGTAAAAACTGACAAAAGCGAGTCTTTTACAAAACCGTTTTTGAGTGTATCATACAGAAAAACACCACTTGTCGTCAACAGTAGAAGCGTTCCATCTTGCAGTTGTGAGAAACCCGTCACGGATTTCACATATTTTCCCATCAATTCAGGAAACCGTTTATCGAGGAAGGTGTCGGCAGAGGCTTCATAAGACTGTAACAAACCATTGTCACCCCCCAAAAGGAACTCCCCCGTCGAGGTATTCGTAATGCAACTGACGTCATTCCTCAGCAATCCGCCTCTATTCTTCGAATAATTTTTGAAATAGGAGCCATCAAACCTACTCACACCATCCTGTGTCGCAACCCAGATAAATCCTTTTGAATCTTGTCCCACCCCCAATACGAAATCGCAGCACAATCCCTCCTTCGTTCCATAATGGTCGAAATAAAGTCGCTCACCTGCACATAAGATTTTACAAGAAAAGAGACCCAGAAACAATATGAATAATTTTATACGCATAACATAAAAATTCTTCGATGCGACAAAATTATATTTTTTGCCACAAATAAACATCACAACCTGCAATAAAGCAACAAATGTATATCTTTTTGCCACGCACAGATAACTGAGAAAATCCTTATTCACCGAAATTTGTGATTGAACATTGTGTTAAGTAAAATCTTTCGTTGAAAGCGAAAAAAATTGCATTAAATAGTTTTTTATAATCTTTAAGGTGTACACTACCCGTCAGACTTAGTTTAACAAACCGACGTAGTGTTCCTTATTTTAATCTAACGCGTATGAAGACCAAAATTATTTCATCTTTCATTAGAATTTATCTAATTCTACAATGTGTAAATTCTTTTGCTGCTCCTGATCCCAATTTCCACATCTATTTGTGTTTTGGGCAATCCAATATGGAGGGACAAGGCAGAATAGAGAATCAAGACAGGATGGTAAGCGATCGGTTTCAAATGATGTCCACCCAGTCATGTGGTTCTCGTGAGTTGTATAAATGGTACACGGCTGTTCCGCCACTGGCTGGTTGTTATAAGCAATTGGGGCCAGCGGATTATTTTGGAAGAACAATGATTGACAATCTCTCTTCCGAAATAAAAGTCGGAGTGGTTGTAGTTGCTGTTGGTGGTTGCGACATCAAACTATTTGATAAGGATAACTATTTAAGTTATTCATATAATGTCGAAGACTACATGAAGGAGATCATTCGGGCATACGGAGGCAACCCATACGGCAGACTTATCGACTGTGCGAAAAAAGCTCAGGAAGTAGGTGTTATCAAGGGGATTCTTTTGCATCAAGGGGAAACGAACACAGGTGATTACAGTTGGCCTGGAAAGGTGAAAAAGGTTTATGAGAACATCCTAAATGATTTGAATTTGGATGGGAAAGAGGTCCCTCTACTTGTCGGTGAGGTGGTTCGCACAGAGCAAGGAGGATCATGCGGAAGACATAATGATGTGATCGCAAAGGTTCCTTCCACTATTCCTAATTCTTACGTCATTTCTGCCGAAGGACTGGGACATCAAGGTGACAACGTACATTTCTCCGCAGAAAGTTATCGTAAACTGGGTGTGCGATACGCAAATCAAATGCTTAAATTGCTGAACAATGAACCGATCGACATACCCAACACGGAGTGTGAAAAATACGAGACTGACCTGAAGAAGGAGGCTGAATGTGCAGATTACCAAGGAACGTTACTTACGCTTCAAAATCAATCTGGAACTGGAGTTGTCAATCTTCCTAACGACGATGATTACATCAATTTCAATTTCAACATTGAGACAGCTGCAAATTATAAGGTATATGTGGGTTATAACACCTCTTATGGTTATAAGCAAGCTCAGTGCAGTGTGAACGGCGTTCTCGGAACGGTGGATTTCGACTACGATAAAGAGGCGGATGGTGAGGATATGAAAAAGGAGGCTTTTGTGGGATCTTATTCACTCAAGAAGGGAGAAAACAAAATATCGATAACACCCATTTGGACTTGGGCTCCAATAGATTATGTTCGCATCGAATTGGATAACGACTCGCCTTATCAGGAGCCTACAAGCTCTGACGTTGATGGATTTCATGTTGATGGCAATAAACTTCTAGATGCCTGCGGCGACGAATTCATCATGAGAGGGGTCAGCATGGCTTACACATGGTACAAAAGTTCTGCCTTGGATCAATTGAAAGCGATACACAACTACGGAGCCAATGCCGTACGCATTGTACTGACCGACGGGAAAGACTACGGCACCCCTGCCGATGATGCCTCATCAGTGAAAAAATTGATTGAAGCTTGTCGAGAAGATGGTATGGCTGCTATCCTTGAAGTACACGATGAAACAGGAAGCGATAAAATCAGCGACTTGGAGGATGCAGCACGCTATTTTGCCAATCTTGCACCGATACTAAAAGGAACGGAAGCATACGTAATCATCAACATCGCCAACGAATGGCACAATTCATCATCGACCGCCAACTGGCGAGATGGATATAAAAAAGCTATTCCTATTATCCGAAAGGCAGGTCTTAGGCATTGTATCATGGTCGATGCCGGAGGATACGGGCAGAACGCTTCCACTATCCACACCTACGGAAAGGAGGTGCTGGCTGCTGACGAGGAGAGTAACGTAATATTCTCTATTCACATGTACGGAACAGCGGGCAACAGTAATAGAGTGACATCCAACATTGATGGCGTTATAAATCAAGGTCTTGCCCTATGTATCGGAGAGTTCGGTTGGTATCATAGCGACGGAGACGTGGACGAAGCCAAGATACTCTCATACTGCAAAGAGAAGAGAGTCGGATGGTTAGCTTGGTCATGGTATGGAAACGGTAATCCCGTACAATATCTCGACCTTGTAAAGGATCCTTCCAGGAATCCAACACTGGCAACCCAATCCACCTCGGGAAAGTCTTGCAATTGGGGAAAAATCATCACCGACGCATGGAAAAACGAAGCGAAAGCTCCTCACCTGAAGAAGTGTCAATCGACCGACAACAATGATCTCACTTCATACGACGACAAAACGATACTATACTATGCACAAAGAGAGCAATGCTTACACATTAACTCTGAGACAGAAGGAATGCTTCGTGTCGTCAATCTCAATGGCTCAATCATCAATACCATTCATATCACAGGCAAGGAGAATGTAGTTCGATTTGATAACCTACCCAATGGTATTTACATTGTGCATTTCAACCATCTAACATTAAAAATAGTAAAATAACCACTAATTTTTACATCCATGAAAAACTTATTATTACATATCATTTTGTTGCTTGTTTGTACAACAACAATGGCAGCCAAATACAATCAAGTAACCCGCATTCAAACAGGAAGCAAATGGAGAGAAGCTTTTGTCTATGTTCCTGATGGTCTGACAGAAAATCGACCATTGGTTATCGCTGCCCACGGAATGGGAGATAACATGGAAAATATGAAAACAGCATCGCAGTGGAACCTAATTGCAGACACTGCTAAATTCGCAGTCGTTTACCCTCAAGGAGATGGTAATCAATGGGACATCAATGGTATGACTGACATAAATTTCATGTTGGATATCATAAAAAAAATGTCGTCAGAATATAATATCGACGAAAGCCGTGTATATATGACAGGCTTCTCGATGGGTGGTATGCTGACCTACCACATCATCAACAACGTGGCAGATAAATTTGCCGCCTTCGGACCCATTTCCGGCTACAATCTTTGGGGTGCGAATTTCAACTGCTCTCGTCCGGTGCCTATCTGCCATATACATGGGCAAGAAGACTCTTTTGTGGATTATAATGGCGTTCCAGCTATTATAAAAGGATTCGCAAAAAAAGACAACTGCAACCTCACCCCGGAGGTGAAACAAGTCTCAAACTTTTGCACCAAAACACACTACAAGGATGGCGACTGTGGCACAGAGGTGATTCTTTATTCGGTGAAAAATCGCTGGCATGAATATAAAAATGATTATGATGATTTCCAAACATCAAAGGCTTTATGGGACTTCTTCCGAAAATACACCAACAAATGTGGAGAGACGCAAGAGATCAACGACACACTATGCGAAGAGTCAGCAAAAAAGAACATCTACGAGGTGGAATGTTCATCAGACTATGTCGCCAGCTATGAAACAGTGTCACAGATGTCTGGAACAGGAGTGTTGAACCTTAAAGAAGCGACAGACTACGTCAACATCAACATACCATTAGAAGAAAAAGGAGCTTATAAAGTATATGTCGGTTACAACTCCATCTACGGTTTTAAGGAGATCGATTGCATAGTGAACGGGAAAAGCAATACCATTGAATTAGGAAACACTTCAGACGATAAAAGCGAAGATAAACAAGGGGAAACACTTGTGGGTTCATTTCTGTTTTCTGAGGGTGACAACGAAGTGAGACTCACACCTATCTGGACATGGGCAGTTGTTGACTATGTGCGGATAGAAAAAGATGGAGAATACTCATCAATAGGATCAAACAATGTCTCTTTGTTCGATGATGAAGCCATCATTTATTATAGTCAAGCAGAAGATAAATTATATGTGAATACGAAAAAAGAAGGCACCTTACGCATCATCGATCTTAATGGTACAATCGTTGACACGATTCAAATCATCCCAAACAAGAATGAGATTCAATTAAAAAGAGTGCCGAAAGGCGTTTATCTTGTATGTTTGGATAATCTAACAGTAAAAATAACACGTTAATAATAAAATGTAAACTGGTTCTCTCTGAAAGGCCTTATTCGCGATAGGTGCGGATAAGGTCTTTTTTATGTAACATCCCGTTGAAAATCAATTCCTTCCAATTCAAGCAAAGCTATCTTATTGTTGATTCCACCTCCATAGCCTGTAAGTTGGCCTCCAGAACCCATCACACGATGACAAGGGATAATTAAACAGATAGGGTTCCACCCCACTGCACCACCCACCGCTTGCGCCGACATTCTCCTCATTCCGTGTCTTCGCGCTATCTGCATGGCTATCTCGCCGTAGGTCATCGTTTGTCCAAAAGGAATGGTGCACATGATGTCTGACACTTCCTGACGAAAAGGGGTCACATTCTCCAGTTTGTAACGTGGTGTAAAATCGGGCTGACGACCCGAGAAGTAGCTATCGAGCCAACGCTGCGTCTCCCGAAAGATAGGCAAATCAGACTTCTCACCCACCCACATAAGTTCCTCCGTCTTCTGCGAACCGATAAAATGAAGACCCGTGAGAAGGTCGCCATCGGAGACAAGAAGGAGGTTGTCGAAGGAGGATGGTGTGATATAGAGGGAGATGTAGGGCATTTATTTCAGATTACAGTTCCACTTTCAAACTTCGAGAACCAACTTTTTACAATATAGACTCCTTTATTAGGCATAATCATCCGCGTTTCCTATTAGCTGCAATAACAGTGCTAATCGCACACTGCAACATAATAATGGTTAATAATTTTTTTATCATATTGAATGTAATTTTAATTTATACATGTTCTACCTAAATTCTGCAACATAGACATTAATTTATTCTGAGAAACCTGATTCACAAAACATTAACAACCCTAACATATTGCCTGAATTTGTGTTATAATAAAAGCAGGTTAAAATTACAAAAATTAATCCTACAATATCATCTCCCGAAGAATTATTAATATAAAATAGTCATACATATCAACCTAAGCACACAAATTCTTTAAGTTTTTGAAATGTTTTTTTATTTTTGGATATTGTACATTTTTAATGAAAGGCGAAAACACAATATACAAGTAAAATCATGAGAAAAAAAACAGTTCCTTTGATCATTCTATTGGCATTTAACATCGCAACATTGGGTATCATCTTACTGAATGGATGTTCCTCTGATGGTGTAGTAGAGGCATCTGAGACACCGTTGAATTTTACTATCTTAACCGATTCCACAGTAGAGGTGGCAACAGATAATTCCTATCATGATTTTGACTCAATCACCATCCCCGCAAAAGTACGAATAGATGGACATGTGTATAATGTTACGGGCATAGGGGATAAAGCATTTTACCAATGTCTAGAGTTAAAAGGCATAAAGATTCCGGAAAGTGTAACAGACATAAAATCTGGCGCTTTTGCGAGTTGTACGAGTTTAAGTCCTATAAATATTCCAGCAAGTGTCACCAACATAGAGAGTCTTGCATTTTGTTTTTGCGATAGAATATACTTCAACGTGGCACCAGACAATCAAAAATACTCTTCAGTAGATGGCGTTTTATATAACAAAGACAAAACGGAATTGATCCAAGTTGCGAGTTCTTACAAAGGAAGATTCTTCATTCCATCGAATGTCACGAAAATAGATGACGGCGCATTTGATGGATGCAAGGGAGTGGAACGAATTGAGGTGGATCCTGACAATTCCGTCTATACTTCCGTGGATGGAATTTTATATGATATAAACATGAGTCAACTAATTCACGTCCCAAAAAGTATTAAAGGGAATGTTGCAATCCCGTCAAGTGTCACTGAGATACCTCAGAACGCATTTGGGAAATGTATCTATTTGGAGGGCATAGAGCTTCCATCGACTATCACCGGCATAGGGAATGGGACATTTTTCAACTGTTCCCGTTTATCAAACATAAAAATTCCTTCGGGTGTGACCTGCATAGGGAATTATGCATTTTGTCAATGTTCCAGGTTATCAAGCATAGAAATTCCGGCAAACGTTTTCTACATAGGGGAAGCAGCATTTTATCGCTGCGACAGCTTAACAAGCATAGAGATTCCGGCAAGTGTTACTACTATAGGAATAAGGGCATTTATGACCAGTCATGAATTGACAAACATCAATGTGTCACCAGATAACCAACACTTCACTTCCGTGAATGGTGTTTTATACAATAAAGACAAAACAGAATTAATTAAAGTCCCATGTGCTATCAAAGGGGATTTCGATATTCCGTCGAGTGTCACCACCATAAAGGAGTCGGCATTTGCTGGTTGCGACAAGTTGACAAACATAGAAATTCCGTCGAGTGTCACCACCATAAAGGATGAAGCATTCTTCGGTTGCGAAAATTTAACAAGTATAAAGATTCCGGCAAGTGTCACTTCGATAAGGAGCAATGCATTTATGGACTGCAGTAAGTTAAAAAACATCAGTATAGCGTCCGACAACTCAAACTACTCTTTCGAGGATGGTGTTTTATATAATAAAGACAAATCACAAATCATTGCGGTTCTTTGTTCGATCGAAGGTGTTTTCTCCATCCCGTCAAGTGTCACCAGCATAGGAGATTATGCGTTTTTCGATTGCGAAGGACTCACGAAGATTGAAATACCCTCAAATATCACTGACATTGGTGAATGGGCATTTTCATATTGTAAAAACCTTGAAATAATAATTGAGAATTCAGAAGATCAGATAAAGATTGGGTATAACGCCTTTGAAGATTGCAAGTCGGTGAAATATACAAGATAGTTAATACTCCACATCCACAAGAAATAACCCTTGTGCAGGTACCGACATACCAGCAGCACAGCGGTCTTTCTTTTCAATGATGTCGCAAAACTGATCAACAGTTAGTTTGCCCTTCCCTACTTCAATCAACGTACCCACAATGGCACGCACCATATTGCGCAAGAAACGGTTGGCTTTTATGGTAAAGACCATACCATACTCCGTAGGTTCCCATTGAGCATGATAGATTGTGCAATTATTGGTCTTCACATCTGTATGCACCTTTGAGAAACTGGTGAAATCAGTATAATCCAATAGTTTTCGAGCTGCTTCATTCATAGCATCCATATTCAACGGAAAGGTAAAACGAGCAGCAAATTCTGTCATGAACGGCACCTTTTTAGTCGTTACAAAATAGTTATAAGTACGAGACTTCGCACTAAATCGAGCATGAAAATCATCGGCTACCGGGAAGACCTCATCCACAGCAATATCATTCGGAAGAATACTATTCAACTTATTTGTTATCAAAGGAAGATCCTCTATACTATTCTCCAGATCAAAATGGGCAAACATACACTTTGCATGAACACCCGCATCTGTTCGTCCTGCACCCGTCAGTTCAACATGACAACGTAATATTCTGCACAAAGCCTCAGTCAATACAGACTGAACAGAAACATCATTCGGTTGTTCCTGCCATCCGTGGTAATTTGTACCCTTATACGCAAATTTTATACAGTATCTCAAAAGCAACTTTTATTAAAAAGAAAGCCTAACTTTTTCAAGTAGGCTTTTCTGTATATTTAGCACTTAACATTTAAACTATTAAGCACCTCTCGAATCTTCTCATACGTTACCATTCTAGTTGGCACCAGCGGCAACCGAAGCTTATTCTCTATATAACCCATCAATGAAAGCATACACTTTGCACCTGCAGGATTACCATCCACAAACAACAAATCGAATAGATCCGTAAACTTCTGATGAATCACACGAGCAGACTCATAATCACCCTGTAAACTCAATCGTACCATACGTCCGAATTCCTTAGGAAAAGCATTTCCAATCACTGAAATGACACCTTGTGCCCCCATAGTGATCAATGGATAGGTGATTCCATCATCACCTGAGATGACCATGAAATCCTTTGGCTTACGTTTGATGATATCATTAATCTGGTCCATGTTTCCACACGCCTCTTTGATGGCTATGATGTTCTTAAATTCACGAGCCAAACGAATCGTCGTATCAGGCAACATATTCACTCCCGTACGTCCTGGCACATTATATAATATCACAGGCACAGGAGAACTCTCTGCTATTGCTTTATAATGTTGATAAATACCTTCCTGAGATGGTTTGTTGTAAAAAGGAACAACAGAAAGAATGGCATCTATACCTGAGAAATCATCTTTCTTTAACTTATCAACGATTGCTTTTGTGTTATTTCCGCCACAACCGAGAACGATAGGAACTCTACCTTTCACTTTATTTAAAACAAATTGCAAAACAGACTTTTTTTCCTCTTCCGTCAACGTAGGTGTTTCCGCTGTAGTTCCCAGCACCACCAAATAATCTATACTACCTTGTAACTGATAATCCAATAGATTACCTAAGGCATCATAATCGATACTATCATCCTCTTTAAATGGAGTGACTAGGGCAATTCCTAATCCTGTAAATTTTGTCTGTGTCATTTTGTTAAAAATCTTCCTAATTTTTACAAAGTACAAAATTAAAAAAAAAATTGTCGAATACGCTGCTTTTTATTTCGCTATTTTTTGCTCTGTATCGTATTCAGATAATACATTATCTGCTCTAGCAGTTCCATCCTGCTCATATTACGATCTCCTCGTATTTCCAAATCATACAGAGAATAATCTTCCTTGCTTATTCCACATTTGCAATGTGCCTTCGAAGCTCCTGCAAGATATTTTAATGGGAAACACTCCGTCATGGTCAGATCCAACAAGACATCAGGCGTCTCCTTAATGAATTTACCAATAATGATTTTATTGGGTTTAGCCAGAAATGAAATAGATTTCGGATTTAAATAAGTGACTTTTTCTGAATCCTGACGAACATAATTGTTTTGTGAAATATAACACCATACACTCACATTTTTCCCTGCCATGCATTTCAGAATATCATCCATCACCCCATTCTTTGGGGAATCAAGGGCAATCAATATCTGTACATCCTGTACATCCTGCCAATTGATGAATTTTTTTTCTCTTCTGTATTTCTTATCTGATGCAAATCCAGAAATCTGCCAGTTAATATATTTCCGTTTTAGTCCTTCAAACATTTTGAATACTCCTTATTATTTTATCATATTTTCAAAATCCTCTTCACTTATCATCTTTACATTCAGACTTTTAGCCTTCTCTAATTTTGCCGGTCCCATATTCTCTCCCGCAATCAGATAATCTGTTTTAGATGATATAGAGGAGACATTTTTACCTCCATTCTGTTCTATTAACAGTTTTAGCTCATCACGAGAATGTCGCTGAAAAGTACCACTGATAATAATCGACAAACCAGCTAATTTATCTGTACGATTTTTTAGAACATCTTCATCTAACTCGAACTGTAAACCTACCTGTTTCAATCTATCTACAATCGCTCTATTATCCTCTGATCGGAAATAATCATACACGCTTTGCGCTATTCTCTCTCCGACCTCATCAATCACTTGCAAATCAGGCACCGTCGCTCTTTCTATCGTTTCTATACTCTTCATCGCATTGGCAATCTTCTTCGCCGTGGTAGCCCCAACATAGCGAATTCCCAATGCAAACAGAACACGTTCAAAAGGAACTTGTTTGGATTTCTCCAAACTCTCTATCACATTCTTTGCACTGGTTTCTCCCCAACGGTCCAAACCAGACAACTCTCGCATATCTAAATCATACAAATCTGCAATATTCTTTATCATCCCTTTATTGTACAGCAGATTGATATTTTCCTCTCCTAGATTAATATCCATCGCTTTACGTCCCACGAAATGCTCTATCCGACCTTTTATCTGTGGCGGACAATGTGCATCATTAGGACAATAATGCGCTGCTTCTCCTTCCAATCGAATCAAGGGAGTTCCACATTCTGGACACTTCGTAATAAACTGAACCTTCTCACCTATATCAATGCCTCTCTGATTATAATCCACTCCAACAATCTTAGGGATGATCTCTCCGCCCTTCTCCACATACACCATATCACCGATATACAAATCCAAAGAACGAATGATATCTGCATTATGTAACGAGGCTCGTTTCACAACTGTACCCGACAACTGTACAGGGTCCAGATTTGCCACAGGTGTAATCGCTCCCGTTCTTCCTACCTGATAAGATATGGAATTCAGCCTTGTACAAGCTCGTTCAGCCTGAAACTTATAGGCGATGGCCCAACGTGGAGATTTTGCCGTGTATCCTAACTGCTCCTGCTGGGCGATAGAATTTACCTTCAAAACAATGCCGTCTGTAGCAACTGGCAAGTTTTTCCGCTCCACATCCCAATATTGAATAAAATCGAATATCTCATCGACAGAATGACATACCTTCATGGCATCGGAGATTTTAAATCCCCACTTCTGCGCCGCTTTTAAATTATCATAATGCGTATCTTCCGGAATCGTGTCACCCAACAGATAGTATAGATAGGAGTCTAATTTTCGCTTCGACACCTCCTTCGAATTCTGCATCTTCAGTGTACCCGACGCTGCATTCCTCGGATTAGCGAATAAGGGTTCCTCATTCTGAAGTCTCTCCTCATTCAACTTTTCAAAAACCATCCAAGGCATTAAGATCTCTCCACGGATTTCAAACTCATCTGGATAATCACCGTGAAGAACCAACGGAATCGAACGAATGGTTCGAACGTTATCTGTCACATCATCACCTTTTTCGCCATCTCCACGTGTCACCGCGCGAACTAATTTACCATGTTCATATGTTAACGAGATAGACGTTCCATCATATTTCAACTCACAGACGATCTCAAACGATTCGCCTTCCAACCCTTTAGATACTCTTTGATAGAAATCTGACACCTCTTCCTTCGAATAGGTATTGCCTAAAGACAGCATCGGATACTTATGTGCAACCTGCTGGAAATTTTTGGATATATCACTTCCAACTCGCTGAGTGGGAGATGAAGGATCAAACATCTCTGGATGTTGCATTTCCAAATCTTGTAATTCTTTCATCATCTGATCAAACTCAAAATCAGAAATGGTCGGAGTAGATAAAACATAATAATTGTAATTATGCTTATTCAACTCATTCCTAAGATATTCTATCCTTTCTAAATCTTTTTCCATCGTTTCTCTTTTACAGATCAATCCATATTTCGATTGCCAGTCTTCAACTACATCTATAGACAGTCTTCAGATCTTTCTCTATTTTATAATCCTTGTGCCAATAAATAACGTTCTGCATCCTTCGCAGCCTTACATCCACTGGCAGCAGCCGTGATGGCCTGACGATAAGAAGGATCTGCCACATCACCAGCGGCATAGACACTCGGCATAGACGTTTGTGCCGTAGCACCTTTTGTCTTTATATACCCTTCTACATCTACATCAATATAATCTGAAAACAAAGCAGAGTTTGGATGATGTCCTATAGCCAAGAACAATCCATCAACAGGAATACTATACTCCTCCTGATTGGCTTCGCCTCTATTCTTCATCAAAAGTGCCGACTGCACCCCATTCTCACCATCCAATCCGATTACCTCATGCTTATATAGAATTTCTATTTTGTCATTATTAATGACTCTTTCCTGCATCACCTTAGAAGCACGCAGTTTGTCCTTTCTGACAGCCAAATAGACTTTCGAACATGCTCTTGCCAGATACAGAGCATCCTCGCATGCTGTATCGCCTCCACCTACTACGATGACTTTCTTTTTACGATAAAAAAAGCCATCACAAGTTGCACAGGCTGAGACACCTAAACCTGCATATTTTTTTTCATCATCTAATCCTAAATATTTCGCAGAAGCACCTGTCGATATGATAAGGGTGGTTGCTTCTATCTTCTTTTCTCCATCAATCGTTATGATATGATGATTAGGACTCAACTCTGCCTTCGTAGCAATTCCCAATCGTACATCTGCACCAAATCGTATCGCTTGTTTGCGTATATCCTCCATCATCTCAGCTCCCGATATCCCTTCTGGATAACCAGGGAAATTCTCTATCTCCGTAGTTGTTGTCAACTGTCCTCCTGGCAATATACCTTCATATAAGACTGGTGCCAAATTGGCTCTTGCTGCATATATAGCAGCTGTATAACCTGCTGGTCCTGAACCGATGATCAGGCAACGAACTTTCTCTATATCAGCCATATTATCTTGAATTAATGATTACTCTTATATATTTTTCCTATTATCTCAAATCAACTACTTCCACATTCGGATGATTCTTCGTGTTAAACACAAACAAATCATCTGCTAATCCTTTCTGATTCTCCATCTTCGTTACATAAAACTGAGTGGTTACACCATTCTTCCCTCTGAACGAGATTGTATTCAATTGCAACGTATCTTTTTCAATCAGCAACGTGATGATTGAGTATTTACTTTTTAAATCATTCGGATACAATTCTACCTTTTCCATGACTTTCCCATTCACCTTCACGTTTCCAAGGTAACGCATCTTATAATCTGTGGCACATGATTTCATCAACAGAATAGGATTAACATCTTTCAAATCCTCTTTTTCAGGATGGCTAATCGTAACCTCGCCTTCCTTCACCATATAAACACATTCCGTCTTCCCATCAAAATAGGTTTCAACCTCCTGCATCTGCAATTTAAATTTCTCGCCCTTCAGAATCACCTTGCCAGGGAACGATTCCTCTTCCCCGTTTTTAGTGTTTTCTATTTTCATCATGAAATCAGCCACAACACCTTTCTTAGACTCAAATGCTTCAATTGCTTTATTTAACAGCATCTTAGCTTTTGGATCCACCGCTTTTTCCTGCGCCATTCCCATTAGGGGCAATAGACACGATATACATACAAATAAAAATCTCTTCATTTCCTTTTTGCTATTTTATTACAATGAATTTAACATGGAATCCAATTGTACCATGTCTGTAACTAAAACCTGACGAGGTTTACTTCCCTCTGCAGGTCCAACAATACCAGCAGCCTCCAACTGATCCATGATCCTTCCCGCACGGTTATATCCAATGGAGAATTTTCTCTGAATCATCGACGTGGATCCCTGCTGTGTAGCCACAACCAATTCTGCCACTTCATTAAACATAGAATCTTTCTTCGACAAATCAACATCTTTCACCTCTCCTCCTTCACTCTCATCATGGTATTCTGGCAAAATAAAGGCTGTCGGATATCCCTGCTGACCCGCAATATGCTGCGCTATACGTTCCACCTCCGGCGTATCAACCAAAGCACATTGCACACGATCCAAATCATTCCCTTGCGAAATCAACATATCACCCCTACCTATCAACTGATCAGCTCCACTCGTATCCAAAATGACACGCGACTCCAAACCTGTCGAAACACGGAATGCAAATCGAGCTGGGAAATTAGCACGTATCACACCCGTGATAATATTTGCGGATGGACGCTGTGTGGCAAGTATCATGTGGATGCCCACCGCACGTGCTTTCTGTGCAATACGCGCAATAGGTGTTTCCACCTCTTTTCCTACCTGCATAATCAAATCCGCAAACTCATCTATCACAACAACAATATAAGGCATGAAATGATGCCCTTTATTAGGATTCAATCGTCTATTGATGAATTTTTCATTATACTCCTTAATCTGACGAACCGATGCTTCCTTCAACAATTCATATCGCTGATCCATCTCTATACATAGAGAGTTCAACGTGTTCACAACCTTCTTTACATCTGTTATGATTGCATCCTGCTCATCCGGCATCTTCGCCAAGAAATGTTTCTCTATCGGTGCATACATGCTGAACTCCACCATCTTAGGATCCACCATAACAAACTTCAACTCGGATGGATGTTTCTTGTACAACAACGAAGTGATGATCGCATTTAATCCAACAGACTTACCTTGTCCCGTAGCTCCTGCAACCAATACATGTGGCATCTTACATAGATCCAACATAAACACCTCATTCGTTATGGTTTTACCCAATGCTATCGGCAAATCAAACTTGGATTCCTGGAATTTCTTGCTTCCAATGATCTCAGCCATCGGCACAATGACCGGTTTTGCATTAGGCACCTCAATACCTATTGTTCCTTTTCCTGGTATAGGAGCTATTATACGGATTCCTTTTGCCGCAATTGTCAAGGCTATATCATCTCCCAGATTACGTATTTTGGCAATACGTACACCTGGTGCAGGAGTGACCTCATACAATGTCACCGTAGGACCTACAGTAGCTCGAATAGATGTGATCTCCACACCAAAACTACGTAATACCTCAACGATTCGATTCTTATTCTGATTCTGCTCCTCTACATCAATATTTTGTTGTACCGGATGCTCATCAAACAAATCTAGCGACGGTTTTTTATAATTCTCCAAATCCTTAGTCGGATCATATAGCTCACTGATATCCTCCTCCTTCACCATCTCAACATTTGTCTGCTCGATAGTAAAGCCAACTTCATCTTTTTCTGATCCTTCTACTTTTATAATGGTTGAATTTGATTCATTCTCATGTTTCTCGCCCGTGTTCTCTACATTCTCACTCGTTTCATTTGATTGTAAATCAGATGTATATCCATCAGTCTTAGGTGATTCTACAATAAACTCAATATCTGAAGGAGTGGTAGTTTGAACAGATTTTTCTCCTCCCTCATCATCACCCGTAACAGAATTAACCTCCGGAATGGTGGTCTCACCCTCTCCATTCTGTGTTTGAGGATCAACAGTCGTATTATCATCCTCTTTGTCCCCTACTGGCGTTATCTCTCCCGTATCTGTTTCAGCACCTCCTTGCACGTCACCATTCTGTATATTTGTATCCTGATCATTTGATGGTGCATTGTTTTCCGCCTCATCAACCGTTAACACCACTTTAGGACCAAACAAGAAGGATATCGATGAATTGAATTTTTCAAAGGCACCCTCAAAGGCATAAAACGAAAAGATCAAAAGCGATAAAATCAGCACCAAGACAATGCCGACATATCCTATATTAGCTTTGAGGAACAATGTCATCCAATACCCATGCTCTCCTCCTAAAAACAAGAATGTAGAATCATATTTATCTACAAACGAACCCAATAATAATGAGCCCCAAATAAGGAAGAATGAGCAAATGAAGAAGACACGAAGCATCTTCCCCTTGAATGGCTGAATATTAATCAACCAAAATCCAATAAGGAACAAATAAAACAAATAAGAAAAAACAGATAATCCGAATGTCCTATTGATAAAGAAATCAGACAACCGAGCACCTATTAAACCAGTCCAATTCTGTATGTTCTCTGACAAATATTCTGCTGAGTATTCACCTGTAAGAAGATTCTGATCCTCCCATCCTGTAAAGAAGAAAGAAAAGAAAGACAATGCAAGGAACAATCCAAATATAATGACTACTACACCAACACCTACACGTATTGGCTCAGTAGAAATCGCCGACTTGATTTTGGAAAAGAATCCCTTCTTCTGATTTTCCTCCTGTTTCTCTTTTTCTTTTTCCATATCATAACCATTTATAAGGTACAAAAATACAAAAATTATTCTACCTAATCGTCCGATTTTTAGTTAATTTTAAAAGATTTTTCTTAAAATAGATTACACGACACAGTGACACAATGGCTAATTTCAGCAATACCATTTTTCCTGTCCAATCGGCATTTATACTCACGAAAAAAATCCCCTTTCTCACCATACCTGCACAAGGAGGATGAGAAAGGGGAACAAGAAAGGATGAAAAAACATCCTAATTATTCATCGTGGCCAACAATTCTTCGTTGGAACGAGTCATCTCAATCTGACGTTTCAAGAAATCCATCGCCTCAATAGGAGTCATCTCAGAGATATGATTACGAACTACCCACATACGACGAACCACCTCTGGAGACTGTAATAAATCATCACGTCGGGTACTTGATGCAATGATATCAATAGCTGGATAAATACGTTTATTTGCCAGTTGACGGGACAATTGCAACTCCATATTACCTGTACCCTTAAACTCTTCAAATATCACATCATCCATCTTAGATCCTGTATCTGTCAAGGCCGTTGCGATAATCGTCAAACTTCCTCCATTCTCAATATTACGAGCGGCACCGAAGAATCTCTTTGGTTTCTGCAAAGCATTTGCATCCACACCACCCGACAACACCTTACCAGACGCTGGAGCTACCGTATTGTATGCACGTGCCAAACGGGTAATAGAATCCAATAGGATCACCACATCATGTCCACATTCTACCATACGTTTTGCTTTTTCCAACACCAAACCGGCAATCTTCACGTGACGGTCAGCTGGCTCATCAAAGGTAGATGCAATCACCTCCGCATTTACACTTCTTGCCATATCTGTCACCTCTTCCGGACGCTCATCGATCAAAAGGATAATCATATACACCTCTGGATGATTTTCTGCAATAGCATTTGCTATATCCTTCAGCAACATAGTCTTACCTGTCTTCGGTTGAGCAACGATCAAACCTCTTTGTCCTTTTCCTATTGGTGAGAACAAATCAACTGCACGAACAGACGTGTTGCATGTTGTCTTTCCTCCCGTCAAATTGAACTTTTCATCAGGGAACAAAGGTGTCAGATGATCAAATGGAACTCGATCACGAACATATTCTGGAGAACGAGAATTAATTTTATCTACTCGTACCAATGGGAAATATTTCTCCCCTTCTTTCGGAGGACGGATAGTTCCTTCTATCACATCACCCGTCTTCAAACCAAATAACTTGATTTGAGACTGAGATACATAAATGTCATCAGGAGACGTCAGATAATTATAGTCAGCAGATCGCAGGAATCCGAATCCTTCATTCGTGATTTCCAACACACCCTCACCTTTGACGATATCCTCAAAATCATATGTTTTTATTGTTTCTTGCTGAGGCTCTGCAACTTCCTTTTTCTCCTCTTTCGGTTTCTCTTTTACAGCCTCTTTTTTATTCTCTTTTACAGCTACCTCATCTATCCTTTCTACTCTTTCTCTCTCATCCTTTTCCTCTTTGATTCGCTTTATGCTTTCAAGGATCTCCTCTGGCTCTGGCACAGGAATACCCTTCTTCTTATTTAGAATCATTCTAGCCATAGCTGCGGCAGGATTTCCAGACGCCATAGCATCAAATCCACCGTAAGCACGGTTTTTCTGAGGTACTTGTTGCATCTTTTTCCGCTGAGGATAATCCATCCCGTTATTATTATGACCATAATTATCATAATTCGGACGAGGCTGTGCATCAATTCTCTTTTCAACATCTGCTTCCCGAGGTGCTTCATACACTTCATGTGGCGTAGAATCTCCTTGCGGATTATTCGACACCTCGACAAATTCTAACTCTCTCTGCACTGGTTTTTTCTCACTTATATTTGTTGTTTCTTGTTTCTTTTCCTCCACAGACGCATTAACAGCATCTGAAGAACTTTCCTTCTCAGACTCCGCATTTATATCATTGTCACCCTCTTCTAAATGCAATGATTCAGGTAATGTTTTTCCCTCATTTTGCCATGCTGCAATCTCACTTATAATTCTGAAAATCAAATCATCCTTTCTAAAAGAATCAATACGCTTAATTTCCAACTCTTTAGCAATACCCTTCAAATCTGATAGGGTTTTCAACTTTAAATCACTAATTTTCATATGTATTAATTGATACTCAATATGTACAAAACAAACTCAAAAAAGTGCTACTCCACACCTTAAATTTTATAATACGAATATTTATCTGATTGTTTATTGGACTTTGAACCCAGTCCATGGTAGTAGTAATAACCTCGCAAATATAGACTTATTTTTTCTTATACACAATTCTTTTTGAAAAAAATCCGCATTTTTTTTCATTCTATACAATATACGTTTCCCTTCTCGATTTTTTTTCCTAATTTTAATGCGTTTTTAATTTTTGAATCAATATGGAGTATAATACCCAAAAGGAAAAATTAATCCTCCCTGAATACGGGAGAAACATTCAAAATATGGTAGATCATTGCCTTACGATTGAAGATAGAGAAGAACGTACTGCTTGTGCTTACACCATCATCAACACAATGGGCAATTTATTTCCACAACTGAAAGATTTGGATGACTTTAAACATATCTTATGGGATCACCTCGCAATCATGTCGAACTTCAAACTGGACATCGATTTCCCTTATGAGGTAATCAAACAAGAAAAACTAAATGTAAAGCCCGAAAAAATCGAATACTCTTCTTCGAAAAACATCCGATTCATGCACTATGGAAAAATCATTCATAGTCTCATTGAAAAGGCGGTTGAAATGGAACCTGGAGAAGAACGGAGCCAGTTGGAAATCATGATTGCCAACTACATGAAAAAAAGCTACATCACCTTCAATAAGGATGGTGTAGATGATTTGAAAATCTTTGAAGATCTTGCATATCTATCCAAAGAACAAATTTTGTTGTATGATAAAGGGATAAAGCTAGCCGATTATAAGGCTCAACCCACTTCATCCAACAAGAAAAAAAAGAAAAAATAACTCTTAACGCTCTCAACCATGGCAAAATTCTTAATCGAAGGCGGACATTCTCTCAAAGGGAATATATATCCTCAAGGAGCTAAAAATGAAGCATTGGAAGTCATTTGCGCCACTCTTCTTACGGATGAAGAGGTCATCATTTCCAATATTCCAGATATTTTAGACGTGAACAATCTTATCTGCCTGCTCAAAGACATGGGGGTCAGAGTCAATAAAAAAGAGAAAGGTTGCTACTCATTCCAAGCAGACAATGTAAATCTTGATTTCCTTGACACTCCGCAGTTCTACAAACAATGTTCTGCGCTGAGAGGATCTGTCATGTTGGTTGGGCCTCTTGTCGCTCGCTTCGGGAAAGCGGTCGTTCCCAAACCAGGCGGTGATAAAATAGGAAGAAGACGATTGGATACCCATTTCATCGGAATACAAAAACTAGGTGCTATCTTTTGCTTCGATCCTGAATTAAAACTATATAGGATACAAGCCAACTCGCTAAAAGGCATATATATTCTTCTTGACGAAGCTTCGGTCACAGGTACCGCCAACATCGTCATGACAGCTGTTCTGGCTCAAGGAACAACAACCATCTATAATGCCGCTTGCGAACCTTACATACAGCAACTATGCGAAATGCTCAATAAGATGGGGGCTAAAATCAGCGGAATAGGCTCTAACCTTCTCACCATAGAAGGTGTAGAAAAACTACATGGATGTGCGAATCACACCATTCTCCCTGACATGATCGAAATTGGTAGTTTCATTGGAATGGCCGCCATGACACATTCTGAAGTCACCATCAAAAACGTTCAATATGAAAAGCTAGGAATGATTCCTGATTGTTTCCGCAAATTAGGTATCAAACTGGAACATATAGATGACGATATCTACATTCCAAAACAAGATAAATACACAATCGACACCTTTATGGATGGTTCCATCATGACCTTTGCGGATGCTCCATGGCCTGGGTTGACACCCGACCTGCTAAGTGTATTCCTTGTTGTGGCAACTCAAGCTCGCGGCAGCGTACTCATTCACCAAAAGATGTTCGAAAGCCGTTTATTCTTCGTCGATAAACTAATAGACATGGGTGCTCAAATCATTCTTTGCGACCCTCACAGAGCTACGGTAATCGGATTAGGAAACGAAACCAATCTTCGAGCTTCCAACATGTCCTCTCCCGATATCCGCGCAGGTATCGCCCTATTAATCGCTGCCATGAGTGCCAATGGAACCAGCACCATCAGCAATATAGAACAAATTGACCGAGGATACGAAAACATCGATAGCCGACTGAATGCAATCGGTGCCAAAATCATGCGAATCGAATAACATCAATTCTATTCATTTATTTCGTAGGAATTCTATACGGACGTGGCGTGTGCCGCGTCTATTGAATTATCGTTTATAGTGACACACTATTTCATTCGCCTATAGACAAAAAAAAGAAGACTCATCGTCTTCTCAATTTGATGCGGTGCGTAGGGGACTTGAACCCCTGACCCCATGCGTGACAGGCATGTATTCTAACCAGCTGAACTAACGCACCTTAT
>CACXCA010000070.1 GCA_902766045.1 uncultured Bacteroidales bacterium | reverse complement strand
TGGCAACAGTTGAACCTCTGCCTGAAGGTCTGGTACAGCACTACCCTCGCACACATAAACATTCTTTACTGCTGGCGGAAGAGCATCACTGATCTTGATGGTCAACATTATTGTATCACTACTACAATCAATTGCATTAGCATCTGAAATACGATAAACCCAAGCATATAGAGTTTTTGTACCTCCATTCAATGTATTAACATCATACTGAGGTTTTGGTGCACCTGACGTATAATTAGACAGCGGTTTCGTTTGATCTTCACTGATAACAGAATAATAATAACGGAAACCTGTTTCTTCACTCCAGGTAGGTTTGCTTGTCAACTCAGGGAATGTATTACTTGCATCCGCATCCGCTTTAATATATTGAATAGTTGCAGGTGTTGGAGCATCAGTTCCATAAATATTCACTTCAATACTTTGAGCTTTTCCTCTACAAGTTTGAGTTGCACTTAATTGATAATAAGGCTGAACTTGATAGGTTGTGGAAGCTGTAGTAGATGTAGAAGGTGTTGGAGGAACCGTATTGGTGGATGTCGTAATATCTTCACCATCATTAGCCCAGAAGAATGTGGTTTCTGATTTCACATAAGTAGATGTTGTACCTGGGAATGCTGTCAAAGAATATTCTCTATCATTTTTACACATATCGATGCTATTCTTTGTAGATAAATCAGCTACATCATACACCTCAACAGTAAATGGAACACGTTTACTTTCGTTTACAGTATTTGTTTCTCTTTGAGATACATAATAAGTTGTAATTCCTGCGCTAGCAACACTTGGAATCGTTGTCTCCGAAATTGGTGTTGCCGAAGTTTCTGATTCATAGAATAGCAATTCGTATGTTTTTTGTGGATCTGACTTACTACCTTGAACAGCTCTATTAGAAATAGCTTCCACCGTAGGATCATCCACGCAATAAGATACATTTGTCACATCTGGAGCAGGAGCACCTAATATATCTATTTCGACAGGTATCATCTCACTTGCGCAATATACATTAGGAGCTATTTCAACTCGTTGATATACCCATGTATAGTACACTTCATCATCTGTACCCTCTTTATCCTTTATTGTTGGTGTAGGATCTACAGGAACAGCTGCCAATGAATCTGCAGCAGAAGGTCTCTGAAGCGTTTCTGTAATGGTCGTCCACAACACATCATCCGTAACACCAGAAAGTGTAGTTGGCTGTTGTACCAAGACTGAAGGAATTGTCTCTTGTGATTTCAAATACTGAACTAACGAAGCTGACAATGGAGCAGGATTAGCTTCTATATTGAAAGAGACTTTCACTGGCTTGCTCACACATAAACTCTTCTTATCTACAAGTTCAATATAGTAATCATACAAACCTGCTGGCGTACTTGACATTTCTGGTTCATGCGCAGGCGTTTTACAATCCGCGTCAGAATACCATTGTATTGTATATTTAGAGACATCAATGACAGACATAGCTGTATTGAAATTAATTTTCCAATCAGCAAAGTTTTCACAGAATGGAGCAACAACAATATCCGACTGAATTGGCGTTGGATTAGCGATTACCAATACACTATCATACTTATAACAAGAGTGTGCTGTAGGGAACTCATCATCATATACTTTTACATAGTATTTAACACCTTCCTCTGTTGCATCACTCCAATTAACAGTTAAATCAGTAGCTTTATTTCCTAGTGTAGAAGATATAGGACTTGAATTCAAATCACCCTCCAACCATTGTATTCTAAATTTCTTATATGTACCAGTTTCATCTTTAATTTCTTTTGTCGATAAAACTGTATGTTCGCCTTCACATAATTGTACTTTTTTATACGGGCTTGAAGGATCTACCACCAAATCTGGAGAAATGATCACATCTACAGGTTTGGTACACGTAGGACAATCTATTTTCAATAAAATAGGTTCAGAAACAGAATAACTTCCACAAGGTTCATTTGGATTATATAATCCATCAGGTTTCAATACTGATTCTACGCCCAAAACGCAACGTAAATAAACTTTGCCTCCACTCTCTAATTGTAACTTTTCAACTAAACTTTTAACATCCTCATATACAATATCTTGTACAGGACCAGCAAAAGTTTTCCATGAAGTTGATTTATCTGGATCAGTCAAAGCATATTGATACAAATACCGAGCCTCTGGTCCTATATTCGTCTCAATCATTTTAGTCTGTTCTACATACAATTTTACATTACTTCCATCACAATCAACAGAATCCTTAGCATGCGTGTCCAAATCAAAGAACATATTTACACTTGGCTCAGCACACGCATAAATCATAATATCATCCAATATCAAGTCGTTTCCATCGATATTAGCCTTTTTACTCGGATCTGAACTAGTTTTATCATTACCACCTATTTCAGAGACAATTTCGAATTTCAATTCTGTACCCGTCAAATTCAATTTCACCTGAGCACATTCCCAACCAACACCTGCGGTTGCATTGTTATAACGAGTTACAGGATCTGAAGTATAAACGTCTCCACTATTTAAATCCGTAGCACGGATATACACCTTAACAGGGTTTGTTCCTCTTGAAAAACAATTTATATAACATTTAACAGTTATTTTTCTATCACACAAACCTGTAATAGTACGATTATAAATAACCGCATGAGGATCTGAACCAATATTCAAATATAACATTCCTCCATAATCAGAACCACTATACGTATGATCTGGAGCATAGGAAAAACCATTTTTGGAAGGCTCGTTACCATTACCAAAATAACCTACCCATCCCATATTGTTTCCTCCATTCATACCATAACTTGTAACATATCCTGCAATGGTATAATAACCTTCTCCAAACTTACCATCATCTGCACTTGCATGTCGAGGTGGACAATCACAATCTCCATCACCACCAACTACAGCAAATTTTGCATCTTCAGGAGGTTCAACACCTTGGACAACAGGTCTTTGCCATTTAGTCGCATTTCTATAATTTACTTTCTTCGGATTAGCAATATCGCTATAATCCCAAACCCAATAATTTGTTGCAGAAGTAAAAGTGCCAAAGTCATCCATCCAAATCAATTTTTGAGAAGACGGATTACCATTTTTATCACTACAACACTCTATATCTGTCACTGTGAAAGACTCTGATTTAATCTTATCACCATTTGGTGTCGTTATTTCACAATAATATGTTGTTTTTACCTTCGTTGCATTACCTGATTCATGAGTATAAGATGTACTGTTGGCACCCTGGATTGCAGTACCATTTTTATACCATTGATACTTTACCTTATTGAAAGTATTGGTCAACGTCAATACAGACACTTCACCTCCTGCACAAACTTCTGCAGTACCTCTAATTCCAATAGAAAGCTCACCATACACCTTAATTGATTTAATCTTCAATGCAGAATGAGGAGCCAAAGAATTAAAATTCACTTTCAAATTCAAAATACCATCATCCCCAATTGCACCTGATGTTTGTTGATTAGCATTATAACTAATCGTACCTCTATTACATGCTCCTGATGTTGATATTTTATCTCCTAACGTAACATAATTTGATGCAGTACAATTCACATTTCCTAACAATCCACCTATTTCATTTTGTGACCGCTTAGTAGTCTTCGCATTCTGATTCAACTTACTTTGCGTATTAGTAAAATCTTTATTTGTTGGAGCACAATATTCAATTTCAACTCTATAATTTCCTCCAGGTTTCAAACCACCGACAGTCATTGTCATTATGGCATCACCATACTGAAATCCTTTTGATCCACCAGCCAAAACCATTCCCCATCCATCTTTATCAATCAGACGAAGTGAATCCAACTTTATAGAACTATTATTTATTCCATAAAAACTTTTTGTATTAAAGCCTGTCCCCGTTCCTTCAGACAAAAAATGAGATAGATTGGCATCCGAATTTGTTGTATCGACAACAGCAAAATTACCTGTCATTTTCATGTTAGGGAGAATAAATCCTAACCATCCATCTACCTGCTCAATTGAATTATAATAATCCCTTTCTCCTATTGACACCGAAAAATCAGTTCCTGAAATCAAAGGTAAAGTGTTGAACTGAGCATTAACATTTATTACAAAGAAACATGCCACTATAAGGGTAACATAACTTCTTATAAAAGAAAACGTGTTTTTCATATCTTGCCTATATTTATTTTCTCTATATATAAAAACAATACAAGGGAAACTCCTGATAAAAATCAGAAGCTTCCCCTATACCTAAATATACTTCTTTATTTTCATTATCCCTATCTACAGAAATGTTTCGTTACACACCATGTGTAGCCTAACATCACTTCATGCGAACCGTAGTTCTGTCGGTTGAAGCTTGTCAAT
>CACXCA010000069.1 GCA_902766045.1 uncultured Bacteroidales bacterium | reverse complement strand
TGGTATTTTTCTGGAGCAGAGAGCGTTCCGACGATGGCAGTTTCGCAATTGTCAGTGGCAATAGGTACGGTGAGTTGTATCTCGGAATTGTCTAAAGAACAATTGATTGTGTTTAAATCGAACGATAAATCGGGTAGTTTTTGACAATCAAAGTAAGGAGCGAAAAGGTCGGTTACAATGACATTTTGAGGACACTGAGAAGAGTTGCCTGCACTGTCGGTGAAAGTCCAGTAGATTGTATTGTTGCCAATTGTGTATTTCGGGGGAGCAGAGAGAATACCTTCGATTAAACCATTGTAATTATCGTAGGCTTTAGGTATGGATAATGTTATATCAGAGTTTACAAGAGAACATTCGGAATTAGTTATATCTATTTGAATGTTGCTTAGACGGTTACAGTTGTAAATCGGTGCAATTGTGTCGATGATATTTTTTATAGTAGAATCAGGTAATAATTTTATCATTTCATTAGCATAACGTTCTCCCAAATTTCTGTAACTTGGATTGGAAAAATGAATATTGTCACCTTTTCCTTCTAATCCTTCTGCTGTAACGATATGAGAGTTAGGAATAGAATCAGGAATTTTTGCTATTTTGTCGTTGAGAGACGTATAGGTACCATTGTATAATGTTTCTCCCACTAAAAGAGGAACAGAAACGTTAGATAAATTTAAGTCGTTTAAGATATCGGTATAAACTTTCTTTATTCGACTGATCCATTCGATATCTGATATGTCTGTTTCTCCTTGTTGAAAAAGAATCCCTTTGATATACCCTTTCTTTTGTGCTTCTTTTCCACAATCAATGATTCGTTTGTAACAATTATCATCATACTGTATGGCAAAATTTTTTATCAGGTCGTTGGCTGTGTTTAAGTATTGAGGACCATCGTCTTTGTCAAATAGTTGGATAGATGTTCCTCCGACAGCTACAACAATAACTCCGATCTGAATGTTATCTTTCGTTAGACTTGTCATTTTATGACCAAATCCAGACATTGGTGATAAATAATTATAACAATGAGCTAAGGAACGGTCTGTAGTATACCAGTTGAATAATTCTCTTTCTGTGCCACAGGTGGTCGTCGCCATCATTCGAAAACGGTCGTTGTATATAGAGTCTTGTTCTTCAAGTGGAGTTACTCCTTGCATGTTAGATTGCCCGAAACATAAATAAATATGAAAGTTTGGATCTGGGTCGGCATAACTCTTCTGCCATAGATTGGCAATTAAAATTAATATGAATGAAAAAAACAGTTGCTTCATGTTAAAATAATCAGGAATAAACGTTCTGTTTCAAATCAAATTCTTATGTAAATTTAGTTTTTTAGATTGATTATTCCAATTTCTTAGTGCTTTAAATAATCCCTATTTTTTTATGATTTTATAATATTGGTTCCTGAATAGGATAAAATATAGGTTGTCCGTAAATTGCGACATATCAATTGTGGCAGGATTGCCGATGGATTTTGTTTGGTATATTCTTTGACCGAACATATTGTAAAGTATTATTTCTTCATCTGGTTCTACTCCGGAAATGTAAAGTGTCTCATCTACAGGATTAGGATAAATCATTAATTCAAATTGTTTGATAGCATATACATTTTGTGGGAAATAGGAAATGTTTCCGTAGTCATCACTAAACGTCCATAGTAGAATATTATCGCCGATAGAAAAATTAGTTGGTAATGTTACGTTGCCTTCAATTAGTTCGTTACAGTTATCTGTGGCAAATAGAGTAGGCAGTTTGACTTCATCGGAGGCTATGTCATTGGCATTTAGCGGTAGTGTTATATAAAGAATGTTTTCTGCCTCTGGCTGTACAACAGGTGCATAATAGTCTGCAATCGTAATGGATTGGGTGCATAAGGACTCGTTGCCGTAGATGTCGGTGAAATGCCAGTCGATAGTATGATCTCCTATTTCAAAAGAATCAGGAATATCTGCGTATCCTTCAACGATGCTTCCGCAGTTGTCGATTGCGTAAGGTGTTTGTATGTTGAGCAGTTGACTGTTAATGCCACAGTCGCTAGTGAATATATTGTAGGTTAGAGGAACAATGTAATCGCAATTGACAACAGGTGCTACTTTATCTAATACAATGATATTTTGAGGACATTGAGAGGTGTTGCCAGCGCTGTCAATGAAGGTCCAGTAGATCATGTTGTTGCCAACCAAATATTCTTTTGGAGCAGAGAGTGTTCCGACAATAGCTGTTTCGCAATTGTCAGTGGCAATTGGTGAGGTGAGTTGTATTTCGGAACTGTCTATAGAACAATTTATTGTGTTTAAATCAAACGATAAATCGGGTAATTTTTGACAATCATAGTAAGGAGCAAATCGATCAACTACCATGATGTTTTGAGAACATTGTGTGGTATTGCCTGCACTATCGGTGAAGGTCCAGTAGATTGTGTTGTTGCCAAGATAGTATTCATTTGGCGCCGAAAGTGTTCCGTCTATGATTATGTCGCAGTTGTCTGTTGCGGTCGGAATCGGGAATGAGACTTCTGCATTATCTATTACGCATTGATTGGTTGTGATGCTTAATTCAATTGTCGTTAGTTGCTGACAATCTATTTCAGGTGCAAAACTATCAATGAGTACAATGGTTTGAGGATAGTGCAAAGTGTCTCCTATGATGGAGACCACATTCCAATCTATTGTATTGGTGCCTATTGACAATAGTGTATCGATAAGGAATCCTTTGTAGTGGTTACCTAACTGATCGTGAGCCCAAGGCGATGAAATCAGTTCATTGACTGAAATGGAGCAAAGAGGTTTGTCGATGACATGAGTTATCGTTGGAAGCGTGTCCCAAGTAACGAAAAGAGTGTCGGAGATATGAACGTTCTGGGCATCCTGCGGAATATGATACAATAGATTGTTTGTGTGGAAGGTGTTATGGACGATTGAATCATTTAGCTGATAACGTACAACCCAGTAGGAAGAGGTTGGAACCGTATCGATGGAAGCGGTAAATGTATCAGCATCGTAAGAGAACAAGTTGGGTTCGTGAGAAAGATACAGGTGTCTTTTCTCGTAATATTTCCCGTTAAAACGGTTGTTTTCTACTTTGATGTCATTGAAATAGAGTTGCTTAGATTTGTGAGATTCAATGACTAAAGAAGTTGTGTCCCCAAGAGAGAAGAAATCTTGTAGATGGTGATAGAAGAAATCATTTCGTTTTTGTAACCATTCTTTCATATCGTTGCACCAATATCTCCAATCGTTTGGAAAGAAGTTGTATAGTGGTGTAAAGTAATTCATTTCGTTGTCTATATTAGATAATAGACTGTCTAATCTGTGAGTATTGGCAGAAGCGGAAAGAAATGTTCCCGTGTAAATGGAAGCTTTATCAATGAATTGATTTCTGGATTGGTTAAACGATAATATTTTATTGAAGATAGAGCAGTATATCTCTATATTGTTTCCTGTTTCCTCAAAATCGCCAGTGCGGGTGTTATAGTTTAACGATGGGTAATTATATTCATTCAATTGAGTATTAAAAACTGACATACCGATTGATTGATCCATATCTTTGGCGATCCATCTCCATTTTCCTGAAGCAGACTTTTCTTTCCATGCGAGATTGTTGTTGGCAGGGAAGTCTTTGTTTGAAAAGAATGTGTTTAATACGTAGTAGTTAAGAAATTCATTGATATCCATTAAGTTAAAAAGGTCATTGAAGGTGGTGTTCTCATTGTTGACGACACGTAAAAAGTAGTTAAAATCGTTCAAATCACCTACTTCTGGATATTGCCAATTCTGAATGAAATCGATATTTTCTAATTTGTTATGGTTGCTCCAAACAATATCCTCTTTGGAATATTCACGAAGATTGATTATTCCTTTGTATGTTCCATTTATATATATAATCGTGGGTTGATATGCACTCCAATCAAGATCCACATGAGATCCTACAGATAGTTGCGCATATGCGTCTCGAATGTAACAAAGGGGTAAGAAATCACCTCCTGCGTTACGAAGATAGAGAGATTTAAATTTAGAGATGTCTTTTTTTGCATTCCAGAAAGAATAGGAAAATCTTTTTTTTCCAAAACGCTGATTGGCATATAAAACAAGTGATTTAATTGGGTATTGTCGACTTGTATTTCCTCCTATGCGTAGCTCACACATTTGATTAACGACAGTTCCTTGTTTGTTGGGCGTATCGTAATATTCAACGTTGGAGGGACGTCTCCAGTTAAAGGTGTAATTATATCTTCCGAAATCATCAGGAAGTTGAGACTCTGCCTCAGGATGTGATATGCCGTACGTTCCTTCTGCATAAATTCCGATTTCATCGTCGTAAAGGTATAAACTATCGGTGACGATGGAGATATAAGGAAGTGTTATTTCTCTGTCTGTGAATATGTAAGAGTGGGTGGTGGAGAGGGGTGAGTGATAGTCGGAAGAAAATACTTTGGCTCGTATGATTGTTGTTTTGTCAATTATAATAGAGTCGGGGAAAATCGGACTGTCTATTGTTGGTTCACTTCCGTTAGTAGTGAAGTGAATCGTTGATTCGTTTGGATTTAAGGCGTTGGATAGGGTAAGAGTAAATGGTTGGGTATATAATCCTCCTTCGTGTGAAAAGATTGGATTCTCAAGTAGAATGTCTGAGATAATACTGTCATTCGAACTTCCCGGGGTTGATTTTAACAGATATCCCCATACAGTTGACTGTCCCATGCTTTTTCCATACGTAATATTCGGAGCAAGCATCGCAGGGATTAGCTGTTCGTCGATTAATTCGTTTGTTTTATCAAAAAGATACAAATGAGTATCATCGTTGCAATCAATCCTAAAATGGGTATGTTTGTTAATCGCTTTCTTGTCACAGTATATTATATAATAATCATGTGGTTTTATTTGAACACTATCACATATTGTATAGGCGGATAAAGGATCTTCCGATGTCCCGATTTTTAGTCCATCTGCAGAAATCGAATCGTCAGTGTTGTTGTAGATTTCCACCCAAGAGTCAGGAAATTCATTTAAATCATCCATGATTCCATCAATATTGGAGTGCATCACTTCATTGATTAGAAGTGATTGCGCATGAACTGAGTGATAGAAACTCAATATACTAACAATAATAGATAGTTGTATAATGGTCTTTCTCATAGGGATGGAATGTGCACTATTACACTTTTGAGGGTAATGTATTAGACATGCAAATATATATAAAAAAGGCGGATTGCCATAATCTGACTTTTATAAAATCAATGAAATCTTTGTTCGTTGTTTCTTTTTAAGCTATTGTTTTAATCGGTTCCTATATTTTTATGATTTTATAATATTGATTTCTGATTAGGATGAAATAGAGTCTGTCTGTAAAATTCGTCATATCAATCGAGGTGGTATTGCCCACTGATTTTGTTTGGTATATTTTTTGACCGAGGGTATTGAAAAGCGTTATTTCTTCATTAGGCTCTATTCCTGCAATGAAAAGCGTTTCATGGACAGGATTAGGATAAATCATTAATTCAAATTGCTTGATGGCAAATACATTTTGTAGAAAATAAGAGCTGTTTCCATGGGTATCATTAAATGTCCATAGTAGAATATTATCACCGATGGAAAAAGAATCGGGTAATGTTACGTTCCCTTCAATTATTTCGTTACAGTTATCTGTGGCAAATAGAGTAGGAAGTTCGATTCCATCGGATGTGATAGCTGTGGCATTTAGCGGTAGTGTTATGTAAAGGATACTCTCTGCATTTGGTTGTACAGCAGGTGCATAGCAGTCTGCAATCGTAATGGATTGAGTGCATAAGGATTCGTTACCGTAGGTGTCGGTAAAATGCCAGTCAATCGTGTGGGTTCCAAATTCAAGATCATCAGGAATATCTGCGGTTCCTTCGATGATAGTTCCGCAATTGTCAATAGCGTATGGTGTCTGTATATTGAGTTGCTGACGATTAATTTTACAATCGTTAGTGGTTATGTTGTAGGTTAGTGGAACTATATAATTACAGTTTATTTCGGGTGCACAACGGTCGATGAGTACAATGGTTTGAGGGTAGTGCAATGTGTCTCCTGTGATGGTGACAACATTCCAATCTATTCTGTTGGTGCCTATTGTCAATAGTGTATCGGTAAGAAATCCTTTGTAGGTGTTACCCAACTGATCGTGAGCCCAAGGAGCTGAAAGAGATAATTCATTGACTGAAATGGAGCAGAGAGGCTTGTCGATGATATGTGTTATCGTTGGAAGGGTGTCCTCCCAAGTAACGAAAAGAGTGTCGGTGATATAAACGTTTTGGGCATTCTGAGGAATATGATACAATAGGTTGTTTGTGTGGAAGGTGTTATAGATGATCGAATCATTTAACTGATAACGTACAATCCAGTAGGAGGATGTCGGAACCGTATCGATGGAAGCATTAAATGTATCAGCTTCGTAAGAGAACAAGTGAGACGCATGGGAAAGGTACATGTGTCTTTTCTCGTAATATTTCCCGTTGAAACGGTTGTTTTCTACTTTGATGTCGTTGAAATAGAGTTGTTTAGGTTTGTGTGATTCAATGACAAGAGAGGTGGTGTCTCCAAGGGAGAAGAAATCTTGTAGATGGTGATAGAAGAAAGGAACCCGATTGGAATACCACCATTTCATCCACCATACGTTACCAGACCAGCTTTGATAATTTCTCATGCCGTTTAAATCCATATTGAAAATTTCATCATCTATGTCATTTGCCAGACTGTCAATTAGATTTGCTACGGTTGAATCGGATAAAAAAGAGGCGAGGTATATAGTTGATTTGTCAATGTATTCATTTCTGAATTCATTGAAAGACATTAATTTCCGATAACGATCGCATGCTTTTTGAGGATTAGAACTTGGTCCTGCGTCATTGAATGGGTCAACACGAAGAATAAAGTTCAAATATTTATAATCATAGTAATAAACGGATAGGCCTAAACCATAGTCCAAATCTTTTAGGATCCATCTCCATTTGCTGTCGCTTTTTCTTTCTCTCCAAGAAACGAAATTATTGCCAGGAAAATCTGTATTGCAGAAAATGGATTGTACTACCAGATGATTGATAAATTCATTCATGTCTATTTTATCGTAAAATGATTTGTATGTTGCTGTGTCTGATTCAAATAAGTTTTCCAATTTTTCCCATTCGACTATATCCCCAGCTAAAATTTCGTTTTTGTATCCATGAATTTGAGATATCATGTCTATATTCTCTAATTTATGATGATTTTGCCACACGTACTGTTCGTTAGTCCGTTCTCTTAGATTCATTAGACCATAATATTCTCCGTTTATAAATAGAATTATTGGTCTGTATGCGGACCAGTCTATGTCAATGTGTCCCCCAACTATGGTACTTATAGCGGCATCTCTTAAGAATGTACTCACGTAATCTTGACCGGAGTTTCTTAAATAGAGCTGTTTGATTTCATCAATCTCTTTGTTTTGCCAGAAGTGGTGAGAAAAAACTTTTTTGCCAAATCTTTTGTTCGCATGAAATACGAGTGATTTTAGATCGAGAAATCGGCTGCCGTTGCCTGTGATATTAGTTTCTGTTAGTTGATTTAATATGGGTAAATTGTCCGAAAAATACTCAATGTTGCAAGGTCTTCTCCAATTGTAAAAGAAATTAGAGGAATAATCATATTTAACGCTTGTGTCTTTTTCTGTTCCGCTCATGGCGTAATAATAGTTTCCTTCTGTGTAGATACCTATCATGTCATCCCATAAATATAAACTGTCGATGGCAACAGATATGATGGGTAGTTTTGTTTCCCTACCCATGAATATATAGCTTTCTGTCTTTGAAGGTTTGCTTAATGCGCTATCACTGAATGTTTTGGCTCTGATGATTGTGGTTTTGTCTATGAATAGAGAGGTGGGCGCTATTGGACTCTCTTCCGTTGGTTCGCTTCCATCGGTGGTGTAATGTATTGTTGCATCAGAGGGGTAATCACCTTGTAGTGATAATTGAAGCTCTATAGGCGCTGTGTATATGCCTCCTTTTATGGAGAAATCTGGTTTTTTCAGTACACGATCGGTGTAAAAACCTTCGTTTTTGCTTAGTGGTGTGGCTTTTTTAAAAAAAGAAAATGTATCGCATCCATCGTGTATTCTGCCGTATGAAATATTAGGCGTTATCATAGCAGGCAATTCAACGGTTTCGATGATCTTTCCATCAGGGTCAAATAAAAAAAGTTCGGATGGATCATTCACATCTATGCGGAAATTTGTATGGTTAAGTTGCTCTTTTTTATCGCAATAGATTAGAAAATATCCTTTTGCAGGAATGATTGTATCATGAAGTATGGGCCATGAATCAACAAAATTTGCGGTTCTTCCGAGACTATAGTTGTCAATGTTTATATCAACCGTATCTGCATTATAGATCTCCACCCATGAATCTGGAAAATCATTTAGATCATCCATGATTCCATCGATATTGGAGTGCATCACCTCATTGATAAGAAGCGTTTGTGCGGAGACAGAATGACATACACCTAATACATAGGTAAGAATAAAGAATAGTTGTATAATGTGTTTTTTCATCGGCATTATTGTCATGACTATTTTTTTCCTGTTCCTTATGTGGTGTTATTACACAAATATTTGGATAGACAAATATAAGAAAAAGGTGGATTTGTTTGGAAATCCACCTTCGCTATTGTTGATAATTTTTTGCAATCGTTTATTTTAAAACGGCTAACGCATTTTTTATGCGGTTGAAGGCCTCTTTCAAGTTCTCTTCTGATGTAGCATACGACATACGGATGCAGTCAGGATCACCGAATGATTCGCCGCCTACGCTTGCTACATGACCCTCTACCAATAGGTACATAGCCAAATCTGATGCTGAATTGATTGCATCACCCTTTGGAGTCTTCTTGCCAAAGAAAGATTTACATTGAGGGAAGACATAGAATGCACCGTCTGGTTTGTGACTCATTTCCAATCCAGGAATGTTCTTTATCATATCAACGACTAGGTCACGTCTGCGTTCAAATGCTTTTCTCATGGTTTCCACACAACTTTGGTCGCCAGTATAAGCTGCCTCAGCTGCCTTTTGTGTGATAGAACAGCATCCTGATGTGTATTGACCTTGAAGTTTGTTACAAGCTTTTGCAATCCATTCTGGAGCAGCAATCCATCCGAGACGCCATCCTGTCATTGCATATCCTTTTGATACTCCGTTGACGATGATTACACGGTCTTTGATTTCAGAGAATTGTGCGATACTTTCATGTTTGCCGATGTAGTTGATGTGCTCATAAATCTCATCAGCCAAAATATATACATTCGGATGTTTTGCCAATACCTCAGCTAATCCTTTCAATTCACTCTTTGAATAGACACTACCGGTTGGGTTGGATGGTGAACATAGAATTAACAGCTTTGTCTTCGGAGTGATGGCAGCCTCTAATTGAGCAGGCGTCATTTTGAAGTTCTGATCCATGCCTGCTTTTACGATAACATTCGTACCTTCAGCTAGTTTCACCATTTCAATGTAACTAACCCAGTAAGGAGCAGGAATAATCACTTCATCACCTTTGTTTACTAAACATAGAACAGCATTACAAACCGATTGCTTAGCACCTCCAGATACAATGATCTGACTTGCTTCGTAGTCCAAACCGTTCTCTTTCTTTAGCTTCTCAACAATGGCTTTTCGTAGAGGCATGAAACCTGGCACAGGAGAATAGAAAGAAAAATTGTCGCTGATAGCTTTTTGTGCAGCTGCCTTGATGTGATCTGGTGTGTTGAAGTCTGGTTCACCTACACTTAAGTTGATTACATCAATGCCTTGAGCTTTTAACTCCTGACTTTTTTGCGACATAGCTAGCGTTGCTGATGGTGCAAGTGCTGCTAAACGATCTGATACTTGATTCATTTTATAGTTAATATTTTATGTTTTAATTCTTTAATTTGTTGAATTAGTGAAGTTTATATGATTTTTAACTCCGTATATTTCAGAATGCAAATTTATATATAAAATGTAATTCATGCAAAAAGAAAGCAAGGAAAGTGTTTTTTTATCAAAAATCATGCTTATATACCGATACGTTAACATTCTGTTGCGGCTTATTTTGTGGTTGTATTTATGGAACTCACCTATATAAATTAGGTCTTGCAGTTTGATTGTTGGGCATGTTACAACGGATGTGGCACGCCACTTTAACGGACGCGGCATGCCACGTCTGTACAATTCAAAAATCCTACGAGATGAATTTATAGAACCCGCCGTTTATGAGATGTGTAATGCTTCATCTCATTTTTTGTTGACGAACAATAAAAAGAGACAAAATTTTGGAAAAAACTTAAGTTCGCTGAAAAAAATAGTCACTCGTTGAAATAAATAGGTGATTCTTTTTTCTGGTTCTACTTTTACAGCGTGAATAAGAATGTGCACTCTTATTATTACGCTAAACTGAATAATATAAATTTAAGAATCATGAACCAGAAAATCAGTAAAATCAAGGGAGACATTTGTGTGTTGTTTTTCTCTAGTTTGACGATGACAGCATCAGCGGCAACAGCAACACAAGTGTTGGTGGAACAAGAGGGTTCCATCGAATCCTTCATTATTTATGATGGAGGGAAAATGTATTTTTCCGACAATCAATTGATACTCGACACACTTGGGAATGGGAGTTTTATGGCGAAACCGTTGTCGGCTGTGAATAAGTTGCAGTTTGCTACGGTCGAGATCTCATCAATGGGAACGATGGAGGTCTTGAATTCATCGTTTTCGGTCACTATCCATCCTAACCCAGTTGTCGATTATATGATTGTCAGAATGAATCAGGAAGGTTCTTTTCCATATCAAATTTATAATATGAATGGACAGGTGGTCTTGCAAGGAAATGTTGTCAGTGGTGAGGCGATTGATCTCAGTTCTCTTGCAATGGGTGTTTATTTTATAAAAATAGAGGATACATATTTCAAATTTAGTAAGCTATGAAACGCCATATATTATTTCTAATTTCAATCATCGTCGGACTAGCCATGCTTGCGCAAAGTCGGATGAATTTTCACCTTACAACGCAACAAACAGACTCTTTCAATTTGTCAGACATTGATACGATTCGTTTTCAGGATGGCTATGCCCATGTGGAGGGGAAAAATGAACGATCCTATTCAATCGAATCCATCGATAGTGTCACATTTACGTTGGAGTCAGGCGCATCAGAGGGTGATACCGTTTTTGTTACATATAACGCATCGGAGGTGACGGTCATCAATCCATATCCTTCGGTTTCTGTGGAGACAGACGGAGCAGATGTAACAATCATATCATCAGCAGATAAGAAAGGAATTGTCTATTATCTGACTGGAGCGTCGGACAATGGTTCTTTTCAGCTCACACCAGACAGAGGTTTTACGTTGGTCTTTGATAATCTTTCACTATCAAACAGTAATGCTCCCATTGTCTTGAACGAGAGTGAGAATGCAGAGTCGCATACAGCCAATCTCCATCTGATTGGTTCCTCTTCGCTTGCTGATTCTGAGACGAATAATCTGAAATCTGCACTCTACACAAAATCTAAGATGTTGATTAATGAGGATGGATCTGACGGATCGTTATCCATCAAAGGAAATAAGAAACATGCCATTAATTCATCTAAAAACATTGAGCTATACAATGGTAAGATAGTTATCACTGGCGCGGATGGGGATGGTATCAATGCAGATGCGCTGAAGATGTATGGTGGCGTTTTAGAAATTGCTGGCACATCTGGCGATGGTGTTGATTGCAGTGAAGAGATCCTTGTCGAAGAGGGAACCATCACCTTAGATGTTTCGGCGGATGATACGAAAGGATTGAAGTGTGATAGTCTTATCAACATGACGGGAGGCTCTGTTGTCGCAACCGTGAAGGGCGCTGGCTCTAAGGCGATGAAGGCAGACAAGGGTGTTGTCATCCGTGGAGGTGTGCTGACGGCTTACCTTATGGCGGAGACTCCTTTCCAGGAGACCGATGCTTCGTCGGGTGAAGTGAATTTCAGCTATAATGCAGCCATCTCATGCAATCAAGAGATTACGATTCAGGAGGAAGGAAAAGTGATTGTGGAGGGAGCCGGAATTGCTGCCAAAGGATTGAATGCAGATGCCAATGTCAATATTGGAGGAGGTGCACTTCAACTGAATCTTACGGGTAAACATTGTGTTGAGACCACTGGAGATACAACATCTGTTTGTGGTGTCAAAGCAGATCATCAGGTGCTGATGACATCAGGGTTTGTCGATATGACTATGGGTACTGATGCCAATGCGTCGAAAGGTATCAAGGCTGAATATGTGGAGATCAAGGGAGGAACGGTTTCTATCACGAATAATGGAAAATATTTCTCCACGTCAACCACAACGACATCCTCTTCGTCTAATCCGTTTGGAGGTGGTGGTCGCCCTGGCGGCGGTGGCTCATCAACCATTACAACGGTTAATTCAACAGTGGCAAAGGCCATTAAAGGAGATCGTGAAGTGAATATCACGGGAGGTACGCTCGTGTTGAAGGTTCCGTCAGGGAAAGGTATTACTTGTGATAGTCTGATTACAATCGGACAGAAAAATGGAGAAGATACAGATTTGAGTCTGACGATTGTTGCCGGTTCACAAAATGAATCCACTTATAGCAATGGAGGTGAGAATAATCGTACGAAATATACATGTGTTCCTAAGGGAATCAATTGTGATGGAGAGGTGGTCATCAATAGTGGTACATTGGATATTACATCCTACGATACAGGCATCAAGGGCGAATATTTGACGGTCAATGGTGGTAAGATTTCAATCTGGGCTTCATACGATCAAGGTCTTCATGGCGAATATGAGTTGACAGTTAATGGAGGTGATATCTTGGTGTCGGAGTCATACGAAGCAATGGAAGGTATAAAGATGACCTTTAATGGAGGTGTGACCTCCAACTATGGAAAGGACGATGTTTGGAATTGTTCCAAGGCCACCACGGGATCGAATAATACGATTCAGCTTACTGTCAATGGAGGGTATCACTATCTGAAGATTATTGGCAGTGGAGATACAGACGTGATAGATTCTAATGGTTCATTCTCCTTCACGGGAGGTGTGGTGATTATGGAGACAGGGTCGGGAAGTACCTTAGATTGTGACGGAACGAAGAGTTTCTCTGGTAACCCTATCTTGATGCTCTTTGGAGAAAAGACAGAAGGAGTGCCAAGTGGATCTGACATATGCAATAAGATGATTAAATCCATTTCTGCAAATACCCGTTATTCTGCTGTTGTAGATAATCGTGTGCAGGCATCTTTCACAACCACGGCATCAGCCAGCTCATTAATGTATTTTGCACCGGGCTCCCCTTCATTCTATTCAGGAGGAAGCGTGAATAACAGCAAGGAGGTATATTTCCGTAGCAATGAAAATACAACATTGACATTCAGTTATGATGGAACAATTTCCAATGGAAGTCAAATAACAAATGTGACTAGTGCTACTGCTTCGTCTATGGACGGTGGACCAGGCGGACCTGGTGGCTGGTAAATTTCAAACGGTGAATAGAAGGAACTCACTATAATATAAATAGAATCAAAAGGTCCCTAAACTGAACTACTTGTTGTTGTGCAACAAAGGTTGATTGAAGTACACTTCAGTCAACCTTTAATTTTATAGGTGGGTTCTAGTCCTTATAGTTCTCCCTGAGACGATACAGTTCTCGAAGACTTTTCTCGTCCTCTGTTAGCACATTCCGTTTTCATATACGGAATAGTAATTATAAAACTCACCTAAAGGTATTTGTTTGTTTTTTTTCTTTACCTTTGCATGAGAAGAAAATCTTATTTTTTTTGAGTGAAAAGATTTTTCTATAAATTTGGAAAAAATTTAATTAAATAACATATGGTATGAAGACAGATATTATTTTGTCAGGTGTGGGCGGACAAGGAATATTGTCCATTGCTGCCGTGATTGGTGAGGCGGCCATTAAGAATAACTTGTATATGAAACAGGCAGAAGTGCATGGTATGAGTCAGCGTGGAGGTGATGTTCAGTCTAATTTGCGTATCTCTGACCAGCCGATTGCATCCGACCTTATTGCAAAGGGCGCTGCTGATTTGATTATTTCCTTAGAGCCGATGGAGGCTCTCCGTTATCTTCCTTATTTAAAAGCTGATGGATGTGTTGTAACCAACAGTACTCCTCTTGTTAATATTCCAGATTATCCAGCTATCGAGGATGTTTTAGCTGAGATAAAAAAGGTAAAGAACAATGTTATCATAGATGTTGACTCGATTGCAAAAGAGGTGGGTTCCCCAAGAGTTTCTAATATCGTAATGTTGGGTGCTTCTTTACCATTCTTAGGTATTCCTTCGCAGATGATTGAGGATGGTATCCGTTCTATCTTTGGTAGAAAGGGTGATGAAATAGTGAATTTAAATCTGAAAGCATTGGCAGCTGGTGAAGCTGCTGCTAAATAATTGTACTCCATGTTGCAACGTATTCAAACTGTATATTTAGCGATAACGTTTGTGTTATCCCTGCTTCTGTTTTTTATCCCTTTTGCAGGATTCGACCTGCTTGGCGTGACCAGCAAGGCGGGTGAGGTTTTGTCAGAATCCTATTCGTTTACAGTTGTGGGATTGCATAAGTCGTTGGTGGGAAGTGATGCGGCGGCTGCTACTTCCACTAGTGTTTATGCATATTCTATTTCGTTGATGATCTTGGAGATTGTCATTCTGTTGGTGAATATAATCGGTATTGGATTGTATAAGAAGAGAATATTCCAAATGCGTTTTAACACGTTGAATATTCTGTTGAATCTAGGATTCTATCCTTTGTTCTTCCTTTTTGCATGGACCGTATCGGAACGAATTGCATCAGATTTGGGTGTGTCCGTTTCTATTTCATATTATTTCCCAATTGTTTTCCCTGTTGTCAATATGTTACTTACGTATTTGGCTATACGTGCAATAGGGAAGGATGAGGCTTTGATTCGCTCACTCGATAGGATTCGCTGATGACATTGGTGGGAGATCAAATATCGCTGAGAGCTGTAGAACCATCCGATGTAGATACACTTTATAAGTGGGAAAATGATGCTTCGTTGTGGAACGATAGTTGTGCTGTCGTTCCATATTCAAAATATCATTTGCAGCAATATATAGAGACGGCTGGTGATCTATATGTGTTACGTCAGTTGCGTTTGATGATCGAGCTGAATGATACGCATGAAACGGTGGGCTGTATTGATCTGATAGACTTTGAACCTCGTTTTGAACGGGCAGAAATCGCCGTGTTGGTGGATAAGGCATTCCAACGAAAAGGATATGCAACTGAGGCTGTGGAAATGATGAAAAAATATGCTTCGGATTTTCTTCACCTTCATCAGTTATATGCGTATGTTGGAGAGGATAATGAGGCTTCCTTACGTTTGTTTTATTCTACGGGCTTTGAGAAGAGTGTCTTACTGAAGGATTGGTGCCGTGATAAGAATTGGCGTAATTGTTGGTTGCTTCAGCTGATTTTTTGAATTAGATTGTAAGTAAAACGATAAGATATGTTAGATAAGAAAATTGTACAGTCGGTAATTGATGATTTTCATTTGCCGGATTTTAATAAGGCGACGATACGTGAGATCGTAGCGATTGCCAACAAGGTGGAAGCTCTCACAGGTGAGAAATATGTCCGTATGGAGATGGGTGTGCCTGGTTTTGCTCCAGATAGAATTGGAACGAAGGCTGAGATAGAGGCGTTGCAGGCAGGTGTAGCTTCTAAATATCCTATGTTGGATGGACATCCAGAACTGAAGAAACAAGCATCCCGTTTCATCAAGGCATTTATTGATGTGGATGTGAATCCAGAAGGGTGTGTGCCTACATCGGGTTCGATGCAAGGAACGTATGCATCGTTCTTGGTATCAGGACAGTGTGATAAGAAGAAGGATACGGTATTGTTTATTGACCCTGGTTTCCCTGTACAAAAGACGCAATTATTGGTATTGGGACTGAAGTATGAATCGTTCGATATGTATCAATACAGAGGTCAGGCGTTGATAGATAAGATAGAGGAATATTTGAAGAAAGGTAACATCTGTAATATCATCTATTCCAATCCAAATAATCCGTCATGGTTCTGTTTAACCGATGAGGAATTGAAGGGAATCGGACAATTGGCTACGAAGTATGATGTTATTGTGATGGAGGATTTAGCTTATTTTGCAATGGATTTTCGTAATGATTTAAGCAAACCTTATCAGGCACCGTTCCAGCCGACAGTTGCTAAATATACCGATAACTATATTTTGTTGATATCAGGATCGAAGGCCTTTAGTTATGCCGGACAGCGTATAGGTGTGTCGGCAATATCAGATAAGTTATATCACCGTTTCTATCAAGGGTTGGCCGATCGTTATTCAATTGGCGAGTTTGGTACTATTTTTGTCAATCGTATCTTGTATGTATTATCATCAGGAACGGCTCATTCAGCGCAGTATGCCTTGGCGGCTATGTTCAAAGCAGCCTGTGATGGAGAATATAACTTCTTGGAGACGGTTCGTGAGTATGGTAATCGAGCAGCCAAGATGAAGAAGATCTTCATGGATAATGGTTTCCATATTGTGTATGACAAAGATATTGATAAGGAGATTGGCGATGGCTTCTATTTCACAGTCGGCTATAAAGATATGAAGGGTGGTGAATTGATGAAGAAGCTGTTGTTCTATGGTATCAGTGCTATCAGTTTGGATACTACGGGTAGTAAGGAACAGGGCCTTCGTGTCTGCACATCATTCATTAAAGACAACCAATATGAGGATTTGCAAAACCGATTAGCGGAATTTGCAGCCGAGAATTAATAGGAGAGGGTTGAAGAAAAATAGAAAGAGTCAGAGGGGATGCTCTGGCTCTTTTGTTGTTATAGGATGTTGATGAGAGGTTATTATAAGAAGAACGAGCGTTTATTCGGGGACTTTATGCAAGGTGTCATAGCGCAACTATTGCTTTTTTGCAAAAAATCATAAAATAAATATGAACCATTATAAGGCGAATTGCTAACATGACCAAAGGTTATACAAGATATTTTTTGTAACTTCGTAGCCAATGAAAGGCCCAATAAAAAATAGCAATATGGCGAAGAAAGTAATTAAAGAAAAAGCAATAGAGGAAACCTTATGGGAATCAGCTAACAAACTGCGTGGCTCTGTGGAACCGTCGGAGTATAAACATGTGGTGCTGAGCCTTATATTCTTGAAATATGCACACGACCGCTTTACGGAGCGGCGCAATGAACTGGTGGCTGAAGGCAAGGAAAACTTTGCCGATAATCCCGTCTTCTATAATGCGAAGAATGTTTTCTTTCTGGAACCTGAAAGTCGTTGGGACTTTCTGATTGAAAATGCAAAACAGAATGATATTGCCATCAAGATAGATAAGGCTTTGGCGAAAGTGGAGCAGAGCAACCCTACGCTAAAAGGAGCTTTGCCCAGTAACTACTATGCTGGCCTTTCACTCGACCGCACAAAACTAGCAGCCTTGCTTGATGAAATCAATAAGATTGACACGTTGAAAGACCCTGAACATGACCTCATTGGACGTGTTTATGAATACTTCCTCGGTAAGTTTGCCATTGCCGAAGGTAAGGGTAAAGGTGAATACTATACGCCTAAGACCATCGTCAACCTTATAGCAGAAATGATTGAGCCTTATCGTGGTAAGATTTACGACCCATGTTGTGGTTCTGGTGGTATGTTCGTGCAGAGTATGAAGTTTATTGAGGCACATCACGGTAACAAGCGCGACATCTCTGTCTATGGACAGGAATACACCAACACTACTTATAAACTAGCGAAGATGAACCTTGCTATTCGTGGTATTGCCTGTAATCTGGGTGAGATGGCAGCCGACACCTTCCATAACGACCAACATAAGGATTTGAAGGCAGACTTCATCATGGCTAATCCTCCATTCAACCAGAAGGCTTGGCGTGCTGAGAGCGAACTGAAGGATGACCCACGATGGGCAGGTTACGACGTGCCTCCTACAAGTAATGCCAACTATGGCTGGATTCTGAATATCGTCTCTAAGCTCTCTGCCAATGGTACGGCTGGTTTCCTTCTTGCCAATGGTGCATTGAGTGGCGACGGCACGGAGCTGGCTATTCGTAAACAATTATTACAAAATAAGGTGGTGGAGGCAATCGTTATTCTGCCTCGTAATATGTTTTACTCTACGGATATCAGTGTGACGCTTTGGATTCTGAACAACAACAAGAAAGCCCGTACAGTGGAGCAGAATGGTAAGATGATTCGTTATCGCAATCGAGAAGACGAAGTGTTGTTCATCGACTTGCGCCAATGGGGAGAGCCTTTTGAGAAGAAATACATTCAGTTCCCTGCAGAGCAGATACAGCAGATAGCCGAGAATTTCCACAACTGGCAACGAGTGGGTTATGAGCAGACATATCAAGATAAGCCAGAATACTGCTATTCAGCCACTCTCGACGAGATAGAGAAGAAGGGCTGGAGTCTTGTTCCAAGTAAATACATTGAGTTCAAGAATCGTGATGAGCAGATAGACTTTGATACCAAGATGAAGCAACTGCAAACGGAGATGCGTGATCTGATGCAACAAGAAGAGGAAAGCAAACAGCAGTTGAAAGAACTGTTTAATTCATTAGGCTATGGACTTGAATAATCAAATTCTCATATATAAAACTGATGATGGACAAACGCAGATAGATGTCCGCATGGAGAATGAGACTGTGTGGCTAACACAGTCTCAAATGGCAGAGTTGTTTGATACAGACCGAACGTCAATAGTTCGTCACATAAACAATATATACAAGGTCGACGAATTAGCCCGAGAGTCAACCTGTGCAAAAATTGCACAAGTTCAAAAAGAAGGAAGCAGAATGGTTAATCGAACAGTTCCTTTCTTCAATCTTGATATGATTATTTCTGTTGGCTATCGTGTCAATTCGAAACGAGGTGTGCAGTTTCGTCAATGGGCTTATTATCAATAAGACGACTTGTCAATCTAATAAACAAAAACAACGATGAGTAAAGCGGAATACAAACGTTTAGGCGACTATATCAGAGAGGTGAATGTCCGTAACAAGGAGCTGAAGGTTACGAAACCAATGGGCATAAATATAGATAAGCATTTTATGCCTTCGGTAGCTAATACCATTGGCACTGACTTATCCACTTATAAGCTCGTTTCAAGAATGCAGTTTGCCTGCAACTTGATGCATGTCGGAAGAGACGAGAAAATCCCAATAGCAATGTTGACGGAAGATAAGCCTATTATTGTTTCTCCAGCTTATTTCGTTTTTGAGGTAATAGAACCTAGCGTTTTGTTGCCTGAATATTTGATGACGTGGTTCCGTCGTAAGGAGTTTGACAGGAATGCCTGGTTCTATACTGATGCAGATGTTCGTGGAGGAATGAGTAAAGAGGCTTTGTT